>JBAZCO010000062.1:0-9895 GCA_041654915.1 Clostridia bacterium
TTTTGAGGTGGATTTGAACGGAAATGCTCCCAAGGTCGTACAAGCGGTACGATAGGGAGCATTTGGGCTTGCAAGCCCCGCTAGCCGTTCAAAGACGCCCAAAAGACGCAAAAAGATGCGGATAGTTAAAACATAGGGCGCAAAAACTAATTGCAGGTAATTTGAAAAGTTAACGCTTGCGGTAACGGTAGTTTTTTAAGCGACTATCGCCATATGTTAAAATTGCGCCCTATGTTTTAACAACTCTATAAGGGGGCAACATGCTCTTTGTTTCCCCCTTTAACCCCCTTCTTTCTCATAACTTTCCACCTTTGATAGAGTTTGTCGATAACCATTTGTTTGTAGTGAACAAGATTGCCGCTATATTTTCCCCCATTTGGATATTTTATTTTATATTTTAGGAGCGACAAGCGACTCCAAAAAATAAGGGGGAAACTAACGGTAGTATATAAACAAAAATAGCGATAGAATTATGTTATAGCTTTTATAATATGAGGAAAATATGAGAAAGGAGGGTTATTAGGGAACTAAAGATTATAGTTCCCTAATTATATTAAAAAAATCCATATTAAGAAATACGGGTGTGCAAAATGAGCAAACAAAACCGCAAGTTGTCAGATACAACTTGCGGATAAGGTTTTTTAAAAAAATAGTTAATTTGCCAACACGAAAAGATAAAAACCTTGCGGTGGCTGATTATTTTTCTTCCTTTTCTTTCTTTACCACTACTTGCTTGCCTTTGTAATATCCGCAATACGAACAGACGGTGTGACTGTCTATTAATTCGTGGCATTGGGAGCATTCGCTCAAGTTGGGAGAGGTAAGTTTCCAATTGGCAAACCTTTTGTTGCCCCTCTGCTTAGATATTTTATTTTTGGGTACCGCCATTATGCACCTCCTAAATAGATTCGATTACCTGTGTTATTATAACCAAAAAACAATGCTGTGTCAAACTTTTTGCCGCAATATTCTTTAATAATTATTATATAGCCAACTCCTTGGCATCTCTAGCTATAACAAGCTCCTCATTGGTGGGTATAATAAGCACTTTTACTTTGGATGTGGGTTTGTGTAACTCACCGCCGTTGCCTTTGCCTATCGTGCTATTCTTGTCAAAATCAAAGTCAATACCCAAGCACTCCAAACCTTGCATTATCTTTTCCCGTGCATGAGATGCGTTCTCACCTATCCCGCCTGTGAATACTATGCAGTCTAGTCCGCCCATTATGGCAAAGTAACTGCCTATATATTTTTTTATCCTATAAGCAAACATATCTATTGCAAGGCAAGCTCGCTCATCACCTGCGGCGCAATTGTTTTCTAGGTCACGGAAGTCCGATACCCCCGCTATCCCCTTAAAGCCACAGTATTTATTTAGATACTCGGTAATTTGGGCGGCGGTCTGCTTTTTTTGCTCTGCCAAAAAGGTGACTACCGCAGGGTCTAGATCACCGCTACGGCTACCCATTATCAACCCTTCTAGCGGAGTAAAGCCCATACTTGTATCCACGCACTTGCCGTCTACCACGGCGGCTAACGAACTGCCGTTGCCTAGGTGGCAGGTGATAATTTTTGAGTGCGGTTGATGCAAATATTTTATTGCCTCTGTCGCCACATATTTGTGGGAAGTGCCGTGAAAACCGTATTTTCTTACCTTGTATTTTTCGTAGTCCTCATACTTTATCGCATACATATATGCGTGAGGCGGCATTGTGGAGTGAAAAACCGTGTCAAACACCGCTATATTGGGAATATTTGGCATATATTCCAAACAGCCCTCTATGCACTCGATTGTTGGCGGCATATGCAACGGTCCTATTACTCTAAGTTCGTTAAGTTTTATGAGCGCATCCTCGTCTATCCTAGTGCTAGCGGTGAATGTTTCTCCGCTATGCACAACCCTATGCCCTATTGCCCCTACTTCCGAAACATTTGTGATTATGCCCTTTTCGGGGTGGGTGATTGCGGAAAGAGCAAGCTTGAAAGCCTCTCTGTGGTCTTTAACAAACTGCTCAATATATATTTTTTCACCATTTCCGTTTTGAACCAGGTTGGACTCGGGTGAGCCAATGCGGTCCACTTGCCCTTTTCCCAACACCTTTTCGGTAGTCATATCTATAATTTGATACTTTAGTGACGAACTTCCTGCATTAACAACTAGTATTTTCATTATTTTCCTCTCCTTACTGTAAAGCGGTTATCGCTACAACGCTGATTATGTCGCTAACCGAACATCCTCTAGATAGGTCGTTTACCGGCTTGTTAAGCCCTTGACAGATAGGTCCTACCGCCTCGATATTGCCAAGTCTTTGCGCAAGTTTGTAGCCTATGTTGCCCGATTGTAAGTCGGGAAAAACTAGCACATTCGCCCGCCCTGCCACCGTGCTTGTTGGCGCTTTTAGGCGTGCGACTTCGGGAACGATTGCCGCATCAAGCTGCAATTCGCCGTCTATGTCAAATTGGAGGGACATTGTCTTGAGTATCTTTGTAGCGTCTATTACTTTTTGCGTATGCTCGTGCAGCGCACTTCCCTTTGTGGAAAAAGATAGCATTGCAACTCTTGGGTAACTAATACCTGCTATTTGGGTAGCGCTATCGGCGCTTGCCACTGCTATATCTACAAGCTGTTCAGTAGTGGGATTGGGAATAACCGCACAATCGCCAAACACCATTGCGCCGTTATCGCCATATATGCTGCCAAACGGCAAAGCCATAATAAAACAGCTAGACACAGTTTTTATGCCCGGGCGTGCCTTTATTATTTGGAACGCAGGACGCAGCAAATCGCCCGTAGAATGCATAGCGCCTGCCACCATTCCGTCGGCATCGTCTGCTTTTGTCATAAGGCAACCGTAGTACATTGGGTCTAGCACAAGTTCCTCTGCCCGCTCTTTTGTCATACCTTTTTCTTTTCTCAACCTAAAGAGAAGGTCTGCATACTCTCGCCTTTTGGGAGAGGTTAGAGGGTCTATAATTTCTATCCCCGCTAGTGCACCTTCCTCTGTATCGGCAAGAATTTTTTCTTTATTGCCAAGCAGGGTTATTTTTGCAATCCCATCCTTAACTATGGCGATTGCTGCGCTAACAATGCGCTTATCCTCGCCCTCGGGCAGCACGATGTGCTTACTGCGCATCTTAGCCCGTGCGATAATTGATTCGATTAATTTTGACACTTACACCTCCCAACAAATATGTTTGCTTTATCTTTAGCTATGTTATATAATTATTAAGATAATATTAAAATCCAATTAAACTAAAGCCACCGCCTAATATACTACCCTTTTTGAGAGAAAAATGCAAGTATTCAACGGCACAAAGTGAGGTAATAAATGAAAATAACCGCAATAATATGCGAATATAATCCTATGACAAACGGGCATATCAAACACTTGGAGTTGGCACGGGCAGAAACGGGCGCAGATACCTTGCTTTGCGTGATGAGCGGCAGTTTTGTACAGCGTGGGGAGGCAGCGGTCGCCGACAAATATACAAGAGCGGCTGTGGCGGTGGCAAACGGCGCAGATATCGTGGTGGAACTGCCCCTAATATATGCAATTTCCCCCGCAGACAACTTTGCATATGGCGCAATCAAGACGATATCCGCCTTTCCCAATGTTGAAACTTTAAGCTTTGGCAGTGAGTGCGGCAATGCTGACCTCTTAACAAAAATTGCAAACCTCCTAAACAACGAACCCGATGAACTACAAGAATTAATAAAAGAATATCTAAAAGAAGGCAACTCTTTCCCCAAAGCACGCTCTATGGCGGTGGATAATTATGCCGATAAAAACAAGGAATATAGCGATATCAAGGGCATTTTGGACGAACCTAATAATGTCTTGGGGGTGGCATATATTACGGCAATAATCAAGGCGGGGCTTAACATTAAAATTCATACAATCAAGCGGTTAGGCGCAGGATACAACAGCGAAAGTATATGCAATGAATATCTTTCTGCCACGGCGGTAAGATTTGCGGCTAAGCGGGAGCAGTTGGAAAAAATTAGAGATGCCGTCCCAATGGGAACTTATGCTTATCTATTGCAACTAAAGTCCAACGAAACTTCACTTAGTGATATGGTGCTTTTTAAGATGAAAAACATATCGGGTTACGAGCTAGAAAACTACTATGATGTGAGCGGCGGCATACATAACCGCCTAAAGCTTGCCGCCGTGCGGGCAAATACCTTGGACGAACTGCTAGAGGGTGCAAAAACAAAAAACTACACTATGGCAAGGCTAAAGCGCTTGTGCCTGTATGCGCTGTTTGACATTAGCAAAGATATGTACAAAACAGCGGTAGCCGCTCCCCCCTATGTTCAAGTGTTGGCGCTCAAAGCGGATAGGAAGGATATTTTATCCGCCCTATCGGAAACTTGTCCCAATACGCTAACCCGATACGGCGATATAGACCGTGTGGATAAATCGCTAAGATTTATGTTAAAGTTAGACTTTACGGCACAAGGCACGCTAAATATAATAAATCGTTCCAACTATTTTAATAATAAAATGCTTTTAATTTGAGGGCGCATCATATAATATAGGGTGAAACGCCCTAAACTTGTTGCCTTAATACTAGTATCATTTTTTATGCTGCTACTTATAATCAAGCCAGCACTTTATATGGGGGCTGTGTCGGATGGATTAAAACTCTTTGCCGTATCCGTATTGCCAGCAATGTTTCCTTTTTTCTTTTTCTCCAAACTTCTCACCTCTTTGGGAGCGGCAGAAAGCCTATCCTCACTGACAAAAAAACCCACAGCTTTATTATTTAACGCACCCGAAGTGGGAGGCTATGTTTTTGCTATGTCTTTGTTGTGTGGGTATCCAATTGGCGCTAAAATGGTAGCCGATTGTTATGAAAGCGGACTTTGCAGTCAAAGCGGCGCAAAAAAATTAATTGCCTTTACATCTACTTCCGGACCATTATTTGTGCTTGGCACGGTTGGGCTTTCTATGTTTAATAACTATACTGTTGGGGTCGTGATACTTATTTCTCATTATATTGCGGCGGTGATAAACGGTTTAATATTCCGTGGCAAAAAAGCGCTAGACAATACCCCTCTCCCGTTGATTCCCAAACAAAAGGATAGTGCGCTTGCCGAGGCAATAAACTCCTCTATATTTTCAGTAGCCGCTGTGGGGGGATATATTGCAATATTCAATATGGCAATCACTGCCTTAAAAGATTTGGAATTACTAAATATAATATCGCTATTTCTATTAAAAATTAATATACCCTATAATGTTTCGGAGGGTATAGTTTCTGGTATTATAGAAGTTACAAGGGGAGCGCTTGTACTTTCCACATCGGGGTCGGCGCTGGTTATCACTGTGCCGATTGCGGCGATGCTTGTATCCTTTGGTGGGCTGTCCGTCACTCTCCAATCGTTAACTTTTCTTTCCAAGTGCAAAATAAAAGCGTCCTATTATCTCCTTACAAAGATAACGCACGCTTTGGTTACTGCTGTTATCGCATTAGGGTTATCTCTTATTCTTTTTCGATAACCACATAAGCTTGCCCCGCATTTATATTATTGCCCAATGCACAAGCAGATATCATTTTAACTTTCCAACCCTCTTGCAAGTACTTGTTTACCTCGCTTAGTCCGTCATCTTCTCTTGCACCTAATATTCTGCCGTGACTTCTTACCCATACAACCTTTTCCACAATAAATTTTCTCCTTATGCAAGCTTTTAAAATAAATTTCTATTTTTTAAGATTGCTGTTTCTTGCAGAAGTTACTATTGCAAGCGACTCTGTAAGCGTTGCCTCTGTATCCGAAAGCAAAGCGTTGATATCCGCTTTGATTTCACCATAAATGCGAGAACGGTATTCGTTTGCCTGATTGCGGATAGCCTCCGCCTCCCGCTCCGCCTGCTCTATAATGGTGTGACCGCTTAGCATTTCTTCCGCCCGTTTTTGCGCAGACAACATTATATTTTGCGCCTTTAACGCTTCCTCTGCCCGCCTTTTTTCGCTGTTTTGCACCACATATCTTGCCTCACGGATAATATCTGGCAGGGTGTTGCGTATCCTATCTACCAAAGCAAAAATAATATCGGGGTCAATGGTTACTCCGTTTCCAAATAGCGACTTTTTGCCGTTATTCACCTCTTCTTCAATTTGGATAAGTAAATCTTCTATGTCTTCCATTTTCTTCCCTCTTTGAGTAAATCTTTGATGATTGTATCGTCAACCAATCCTTTTGGCGTGCCGCCCTCTGCCAAGACAGCACGCACGGCAGTACTGCTAATATGTTCGTCCTTTGCAGGTATAATTATGGTCGTTACCCCGCCGTGTTGATAGTTATATTCCGCCATTTGAGTTTCGTAGGCAAAATCCTCGGGGGAGCGTGAACCTCTTATAATATATTCTATACCGTTTTGGCGGCAGTAGTCAATAGCCATTCCCTCAAAAAATTCTATCCGCACCCTGCTTTTGTGTTTTTTTACCGCCTTGCGTATTAATTCAAGCCGCTTATCTATACCTATTTCCGCAGTTTTATCGGGGTTAATCAACAACGCAATATGGATAATATCAAATTTTTCTAGCGCTTGCTCCACAAGATACATATGCCCTTTGGTAAACGGGTCAAATGTGCCTGTGATAGCAACTTTTGTTGCTCGCTTTATGATAGCAATGTCCGTATTGCCGTAACTGCGCTTGTCTATCTCTGCAAAAGGCTTGGGGAGCGCATAGGGTTTGTCGTATTTATCCCGCTCTAGAACAATTATGCCTTCGCTATTTAGTATATCATATTCCTCTATCTCGGCAAGCGCACGGCTTTCCGCCCCTTGATTGTAGGGCGGGTCTAAAAAAATGATATCAAACTTTTTTGCCTTGCCGCTCAGCCCTCTAATTGTGTCGGAGTAGTCACGGTTGAAAATTTCGTACGGCTCTTTTGCAAAATGAAGGTTAGAACGCACGGTTTCACAAGCGTTTCTCGATATATCGGAAAACACCGCAGATTTAGCCCCTCGTGACAGCGCCTCTATGCCAAGCGCCCCGCTGCCTGCAAACAAGTCCAACACATCTGCGCCGTTAGTGTAGTCTTGTATGAGGTTGAATATTGATTCTTTTATCCTATCGGAAGTTGGGCGCACGGATTTGCCGCTCACCGAAACTAAATTTCTGCCCCTGTATTTACCGCCTACTACTCTCATACAATTATACCGCCGTCTGTGACAATAATATCCATTGGCACATCGTGCCTATCCGCATACACGGTATCCACACAAAAATCTGTGTACGATATGCCCACTTTTAGTATATCCTTATTGGCAAGATACTTGTCATAATATCCTTTGCCGTGTCCTAGCCGCCCCTTGTTGTTATCATAAGCAACCATTGGCACAATGATGATGTCGGGAAGTGCATTGTTGATGATTGGTGTTTTGGGTTCTCTTATCCCCAATTCTCGTATCACAAAGTGCGTGTTTGCAAAAATTTCGGAAAAGAACATTTCCTTTTTGTCTATCACCGGAACACCCACCCTTTTGCCCATTTTAAAGCAGTGGGCGATAATCTCGTTGGTAGATGGCTCTCTCTCTTTGGAAAGAAAAATATAAATACTTTTTGCATCCTTAAAAGCGGGGAGATTGGTAAGATTTGCAAAAATCGCATTGTCTTTGGTTGTTTGATTTGCGGGGGTGATTGCCCAGAGCCTCTCCCGCAAAGCTTGTTTTTTTGCTATCAAGACTAAATAATATCCTTGCTTACAAGGTTGATTCCGTTATCGGTTAAGAGTTTTTCTGTCTTGTCGTTATCGTCAACCTTAATGAGTATTATTGCGCTCTTTTTGGATGTTCTAGAAAATGAATAGAGGTAACCAATATTAATTTTTGCCTCATCCAAAAGACTTAACACCCTGTGCATTTCGCCAGGCTTATCTGGCACTTCAAACCCCAAAAGGTCGGTTGCTGCTGTGTTAAAGCCGTTTGCCCTAAGCGTTTCTATTGCAAGCGCATTATTGTCGGTAATTGCACGGAGTATGCCGTACTCCTCCGTATCCGCAATGGACATCGCCTGAATGTTGATATTGGCGTTTTTTAGGACTTTTGCAAATTCGGCAATTCTGCCGCTACGGTTTTCTAAAAATACTGCAATCTGGTTTACGAGCATAATTATTCTCCTTTTTTATTATTTTTTAATTTTTAAGTTGTTATTTTTAGCGTTGGGCTTGTTGTCGGCTTAATTACAGAACTCTTTTGTCGGTAACACGCTTGGCTTTGCCCTCGCTCCTTGCGATACTGCCGCAAGACACCAACTTGATGTTTGCATAAACGCCTATGGCAGATGCAATATCGGCGGCTAACTTCCTTTTTACTTCCTCTATTGTCTTAATTTCGTCAAAGGCAACGGAGCTATCAAGTTCAATCTCTATCTCCATTATATCAAGATTGTTGATTCTGTCAATATTGATATGATAATGAGGAGAAATTCTTTTGTCGGAAGACATCAAAACACTTTCTATTTGTGACGGGAAAATATTTACACCTCGTATGATTAACATATCGTCGGAGCGCCCTTTAATTCTGGATATCCGCAAGCCCGTTCTGCCGCAAGGGCAAGGGGAATTATCTAGCATTGTGATATCCCTAGTGCGATAGCGAATAAGCGGAATACCCTCTTTGGTAAGTGTAGTAAAAACTAGCTCGCCCTTTTCGCCGTACGGCACGGGCATGAGGGTGTCCTCCCCCACGATTTCTGGGTAAAAGTGGTCGTCATATATATGTGAGCCTGTTTGATAGGCGCATTCAGCGGCAACTCCCGGTCCTGATATTTCGGATAGACCATAAATATCATATGCTTTTATCTTTAGTTTAGCCTCTATTTCGTCCCGCATCTCGTTTGTCCACGGCTCAGCGCCAAAGATACCCGCCTTGAGATTAAAGTCCTCGGGGGTAAAACCTTGCTTTGCCATTTCGTCTGCAAGATAAATAGCGTAGGAAGGTGTACAGCAAATTATATCTGCTTGAAAATCCTTCATTAACATAATCTGCCTTGCGGTATTGCCAGAGGACACGGGTACTACCGTTGCGCCCATTAATTCGCCACCGTAGTGCATACCTAACCCGCCGGTGAAAAGCCCATAGCCGTATGCGACATGGACAGTTGAATTTATATCTGCGCCCGCTGCAACCAAAGCCCTTGCACAGCACTCCGCCCAAACATTAATATCGTTTTTGGTGTAGCCCACAACCGTAAGCTTGCCCGTTGTGCCGGATGATGCGTGAACACGGATAATCTCGCTTTTGGGTACTGCAAACATACCAAACGGGTAATTATCCCGCAAGTCTTGCTTTGTGGTAAAGGGTAGCTTGACGATATCGTCTATTGATTTTATATCACTTGTGCTAACACCCGCCGCCTGCATTTTTGCACGGTAGTACGGCACATTGTTGTACACTTTGCTTACAAGCGCAACCAATCTTTGTGACTGTAACTCCCGCTTTTCATCTGCTGTAAGACACTCTAATTTTTGATTATAGTACATTTGCCCTGCTCCCTTTAAAGACCGTATCCTGCTGCCAGCGCTTTCATATTAATTTCCAATGCCTTGGGCGGAACGGCAGATGATACCGCTTTGCTAGCGTCATCTACGGACACTCCCATTTTGTGCATAAGAGCGCCAAGCATAACAACATTTACCGCCTTGGTACTGCCCGCCTTGGCGGCAAGCTCCAGCCCGTCTATAACAGCGTGATTATAGCCGCCCGCTGTTAGACTTTCATATATGTTTTCTGGATAATCTGCCATACCTGTTATAACGGGCATTGGCATAATTCTTTGGTCGTTGATAAAAATTGTGCCGTCTTTTTTTAGGTAATGACACCAACGCAGCGCCTCTAATCTTTCAAAAGCGATAATATAATCAGCATCCCCTTCGGAT
>JBAZCO010000063.1:0-9866 GCA_041654915.1 Clostridia bacterium
GAACTTCTTGGTCGTCCAAAGGGGTTCAAGTTTTTTGTTAGGGATATCTCTTTGCGCTCTGGCAGCGGCTTTATAGTTGCGGTGTCGGGAAAAATTATGCTAATGCCCGGGCTTTCCAAAAACCCCGCCGCCCTCGGTATGCAAATCGACTCTAAAGGCAACATAGACGGGCTATCGTAAAATTACAATAATTTTTATCTACAATATAGCTTGATTATTTGCAAAATTCCTTTTGATATGTTATGTTATTTGTATCATATAAAAAGGAGTTTTCCTTATGGAGAAAACAGTTCAGTTGTACGAAGGCAAGGCTAAAAAAGTCTTTTTAACCACAGACCCAAACGCCGTACTAGTAGAGTACAAGGACGATGCCACCGCTTTCAACGGTCTTAAAAAAGGGCAGATTCTCGGCAAGGGCGCTGTAAACAACAGATGTTCTAACTTTCTTTTTCAAATGCTGGAAAAAAAGGGTATTCCCACTCACTACATAAAAGAGGTGTCCGACACCCAAACCTTTGTAAAAAAAGTGGAAATAGTTCCTTTGGAAGTGATTGTGCGAAATATTGCCGCTGGCAGTTTATCAAAAAGGCTGGGTATTGCCGAAGGCACTCCTATGAAAAGCACCGTGCTTGAGTTTTGCTACAAAAACGATGAACTTGGCGACCCTATGATAAACGAGTACCATGCGCTTGCAATGGACTTTGCCACGCAAGCGGAAATCGACACGATAAAAGCTATGAGCTTTGCTATTAACGACATTCTCCGTGCTTATTTAAAGGATATCAATATAGATTTAATAGATTTTAAGTTGGAATTTGGCAGATATAAGGGGCAAATAATTTTAGCTGACGAAATCTCTCCCGATACCTGCCGTTTTTGGGATTCTCGCACGCAAGAAAAATTGGATAAAGACCGCTTTAGACGGGATATGGGCGGCGTAGAGGATGCCTACCAAGAAGTGCTTGCCAGACTTATGGGGATTCAAGAATGAAGGATGCAATCATTCTTGACGAACACGAGCTGGGTGTTAAAGAGGAATGCGGAGTTATAGGCATAATCAGCAAAGAAAAAAAGGAGCTTGCCCGTGACATATATTTTGGGCTGTTTGCACTCCAACACCGTGGGCAAGAAAGTGCGGGCATAGCCGTGCATTATAGCCAAAATTCAATAGCATATTACAAGAATATGGGACTGGTAAACGATGTGTTCGGTGAGGAGGAACTCTCGCTTTTGCCGCCCACAAGAGCTGGCATAGGGCATGTGCGGTACAGTACAGCAGGCTCAAGCAATGTGGTAAACGCTCAACCCGTGGTTTTTTATGGCAGACACGGCAGAATGGCGCTTGCTCACAACGGCAACATAGTAAATTCAGTTGCCATAAAGAACAAGATGATAAGCGAGGGGCATATTTTCCAAAGCTCCACCGATACCGAGGTTATCGCCGCATATATTAATGAATGCAGCATCAACTCCCTAAAAGAGGGTATACTCACCGCCGCCAAAGGCTTGACGGGAGCTTATGCGCTTGTGATAATTGCCGAGGAAAAGCTTTATGCAATACGAGATAGAAACGGGTTGCGCCCTCTTGTCATAGGCGAAAAGGAAGGCGACTATATATTTGCAAGCGAGTCTTGCGCCCTAGATGCAATAGATGCAACCTTAATACGGGATGTACTTCCCGGTGAGCTTGTTTCAATAGATACAAGCGGCAATATCACTTCGGACTTTCTCCCAAACATAGACAAAAAATCATGCATATTTGAGTATGTTTACCTTGCAAGGAGCGACTCCATAATAGACAAGGTCAGCGTATATGATTCTCGTTACGAATGCGGTAAAAAGCTTGCCGCTCTTTACAAAATAGATGCCGATATAGTTGCAGGCGTACCCGACTCCGCCCTTGTTACCGCACGGGGTTATAGTGACGCAAGCGGTATACCGTATGCGGATGCACTCTCTAAAAACCGTTATATCGGACGAACTTTTATCCAACCCACCCAATCTATGCGTGAGAGCAGTGTGAGGGTAAAGCTAACCGCCTTTCGTGCCAACATCAAGGGCAAGCGGTTAATTCTCATAGATGACTCAATAGTGAGAGGCACAACAAGCAAGAAAATCATCCAACTGCTGCGCAAAAACGGAGTAGCCGAAATACATATGCTTGTCGCATCCCCAATAATAAAGTATCCTTGCTTTTTTGGCGTAGATATGGACACGCCCGAACAACTGATAGGCGGCTTTCGTACCCTAGAGGAAATTCGCTTAGAAATTGGCGCAGACACCTTGCAGTACATACCCTTAGAGGAGTTGCAAAGTGCGTGCAAAGATAAAAACAACGACTACTGTATGGGCTGTTTTGATGGGAAATACCCTTTGTGAAATAAAAAATAAGGACACAAAAATTATTTTTTGAGCGCTTGTCCCTATAAAAATACATATCCAAAGATATCCGTACCGCAAACTGCGCTTACCCTAGTTTGCGGTATTTTTTTTGTGTACATAATTTTTAGCACCGTACTTTCTACCCTTTTGACGGGAGAAGTTAATAGCAAACAATATAATATGCAGCAACTGTGTACATAGTTTTTAGCACCATACTTTCTATTCCCTCTGACGGGAGAAGTTAATAGCAAACAATCATATGTAACAAGTGTGTACATAGTTTTTAGCACCGTACTTTCTATTCCCTCTGACGGGAGAAGTTAATAGCAAACAATCATATGTAACAAGTGTGTACATAGTTTTTAGCGCCATACTTTCTACCCTTTTGACGGGAGAAGTTAATAGCAAACAATATAATATGCAGCAGGTGTGTGACAAATTAAAAAATAAATTTGTAATTTTCTCTTGACACTCAATACTATGCAATGTATAATATTATGCGTAAAGAGGTATATGGAATGATACAGCTAAAAAAAGGGTTTCTGGATATTATAGTTCTTGCCGCCCTTATGGAAAAAGATTCATATGGATATAAAATAATTCAAGATATATCCGATGTTATCGAAGTGAGTGAATCTACCCTATATCCCGTTTTGAGAAGGTTGGAAGTGCAAGGACTCCTAACTACCTATACTTATCAGCACGGGGGCAGGCTAAGAAAATATTACAGCATTACACCCGCAGGAATAGCGAGGGTGTATGGTTTCACCGATGATTGGCGGCAGCTTAAAAAAGCATATGATTTTGTGCTATCAAAATTAAAATAAAGGAAAGAGGATGTATGAATAAACAAAACTTTTTAAATGGATTGGAAAAATCTCTTAAATCTTTTAGTCCAGCCGAAAGAGCAAAAGTAATCTTTTATTATGATGAACTAATAAGCGACCGTATGGAGGGGGGAGATAGAGAAAGTGATATAATTGCCTCCTTAGGGTCAGTAAAAGATATTTCACAACGAATAAAAGCTGAATTAAATGATGAAAGGTTGCAAGGCTCTCCCTCTAAGCGTTCATCAGTTAAAGGGGTGGGGGTGTTAGTCAGCTTGCTTGCGACTCCTGTACTTATTCCCTTTGGAATAATCTTTTTCATCCTTTTTATTACGGCGTTATTCACTCTTTTTGGGCTAGTGGTGGGTTTTGGCGGTGCAGGACTCGGCTTAGCTATCGCAATTATCCCATCCACAGTAGCGGCTTTTGGAGAGATGGGTATAGCGGGGGCGTTAGTGGTAAGCGGTAGTATGCTGTTTGCCATAAGTATTATGGGGATATTGTTTGTGCTTGTATCCACATACGGAGGCAAACTTTTAGGTTGGATGTTAAGAAGTGTATCAAAATATGTTAAAAAAAGTTACGAAAATCAAGGAGGATATCATAATGAAAACCGCATTTAAGGTCTTTATAGCAATACTCATCGTAGGGTTAGTCTTAGGTATAATAGGATTGGCAATTACAGGCTTTGATTTAAATAAATTTAAATCCGACCCAAACAGCACCAAGGTTGAAAAACAAGAAACTTTAGGAAGTAAATCTCAAATAACAATAGATGCTGAAAATAATGAGATATCATTCTCTGTTAGCAGTGATGACGACATTCATATAACTTATTACGAATCGGATGACTACATCGTTTCCTACCAAGCAGATGAGGAAAAAATAGATATATCGGCTCAATATAAAAAAAGATGGTTGACTTGGGGAGTAACAAAAAACCATCCTATCACAGTATCTCTCCCATCTGCTTTCAATGGTTCATTGGATGCGCAAACAAACAATGGCAAAATTAGTATTAATAGTTCCGGTGTTGTTTTTTCGGGGATAACTTTCACAACCAACAATGGTAAAATATCTTTAGACAATGTAGTTTGTGAGGGAAATATTGATGTTCAATCTGATAACGGAGAAATAAGCTTTAAAAATGTTGAGGGCAAAAATTTGATGGCGGATGTTAATAACGGAAAGGTGAAAGGTCGTAACATAAAAGGTGACAGCATAGTTTTTGGTACGGATAACGGTGAGATAGATGCCACCGATATCTTATCCCCTCACATAGAATTATCTTCCTCCAACGGCAATATAAAGGGAACAATAATCGGCAATTCCGATGATTATAAAGCGGTGCTATCGGTATCTCTTGGCAATATAAAATATAATGCTCAGTCTATGGGTTCGCAAACGATAAATCCGTCCGCTCCCAAATACATCAAGGCTAAAACCAGCATGGGTAGCGTAGATATTAGCTTCAAAGAACCGCCTTTGGGATAATCATAAGAACAAAAAGAATGTAGAAAAAGGCTAAAAAATTATTTGAAAAAAACAAAAGACAAAAATAAAGTTTTTCGCCCAAAATCTTGGGCGAAAAACTTGAAACTGTTTTTTTATAATATTTCTCATTCTTTTAGTAATTTATTATATTGATACTAATTAAATTAAAAGATATTTCTTTTAAGTCACTGTCAGCTGCTCTTCGTGTTCTTCCTCTTCGTCATACTTGCGCATTATTACAAACTTGTTCATCACAAACACTATGCAGAATGAGGCAAACATCCAAATAAACTTGCCTAGCAAGCTGCTTAGGTCAGGATTATTCAATAACCTTTCCAAAGCGGTAACTATGATTGGACCTGTGTATGTTTGCACACCTATTATTATAAGTACCATTATGGTATACACCGTTATACTAAAGGCAAGGTTATTGTTTGCATTAAAAGTTTTTTTGCGGTTGGTAATAAAAGATATCACTTGCGCAATCGTTGTTGATACCAAAAAGGCTATCATTGTTCCCAACCCGCCGCCAACCCCGCCGTCATAGTTAAAAATAAACCATTGGAACGACTGAGCATTTAGGGATTTTAGCAACCAACTATTTAATGCAAAAAAAGTTGTCACTTCGGCAACTGCCGCTATACAACTTATCAAGGTGAACTTGATAAGTTGCAGCAGCGACTCGTGTTCGGATATAAATTTTTTAATTTTCTCCATAACTTTACCTTTGGTAGCTGTTTTCCTATGCTTTTTTCTTAAAGTTGTATTATCTTGCTTTGAGTGCCTTTACGATTTCGGTAAATATCACACCCACTCCGAATGCGCCTGCATCGGGATGCCCTATACTTCTGTCGCCAACAGTGCCTGCCCTGCCCATTTTTGCTGCTATAAGCTTGGTGCTTTCTGCGCCTGCAACTGCCGCCTCTGCGGCTTTTTCCATAGCAGTTAGGAGGTCTTCTCCTTTTTCGGCAAGTTCGGTAAGGGTATCAGCGGCGGGAGCGGCGGCATCTATGAGTGTCTTGTCGCCCACAACTGCGCCACGCCCAAAAGAGCGTTCGCCCGTCCTTTGCACAGCCTTAACAGCCGCTTGCAAGATATCGGCAAGTTCGCTAAGCCCTATTTCCTCTGCATCGCCCGCCGCCTTTGCCGCACCACGGAATGCGCTGCCCCATATAGGTCCGCTTGCGCCGCCACAGTATTCCATAATAATCATACCGCAACTTCTTAGGAAATCGCCAATGTTATCTCTCTCTAAAGTATCCCACTCTTTAAGCAATTGCTTAAAACCCTTGGCTAGCGACATACCAAAGTCGCCGTCTCCTGCTGCGCTGTCCAACTCGCAAAAAGGAACTTCGTTGGCAATTGCAACATCTGCCATTGTTTTAATGATAAACTCCATATCTTGGGTTGTAATTTTATTCACTCTAGTCACTCCTTATAAAACCGTTAACCCTAAACCTTGAGTGCGGGGGAATCCGCCTCTGCGTCTAACAGTGCTTTTAGCTCGTCATCCAACACAAGAACAGATACCGATGCGCCCGCCATATCTATTGATGTCATAAAGTTGCCAACTATGGTGCGGTATATTGTTGCGTCTTTCGCCTCAATTTCTGCGCTTACGGCATTATTAAACAGATACAGTTCTTGCAGCGGTGTGCCGCCAAAGCCGTTTACTAACACAGCAACTTCCTTTTGCGCTATGTTCATATCGTCCGCTATTGCGGCAACCATTCTTTGTGCCAGCGCATCTGCGGAGGCGATTGGCTCTCTTGCAATGCCGGGTTCACCGTGTATCCCTACGCCGTACTCCATTTCGCCCTCACCAATTTGGAATGTGGGAGTGCCTTTGGCGGGGACTGTACAGGAAGTGAGCGCAAACCCTATTGAGCGCACATTGGCTATTGTCTTTTCGGCAACCGCCTTAACTTCGGCAAGGGACTTGCCTGCCTCTGCCGCCGCACCTGCAATTTTGTGTACAAAAACTGTACCGGCAACCCCTCTCCTGCCTACGGTATAGAGGCTGTCTTTTACTGCGATATCGTCGTTAACATATACCTTTGCAACTTGAATATCGTCGTCTTCCTCTGCCATTTCGGCCGCACCGTCAAAGTTCATACAGTCACCGCTATAATTTTTTATTATGAGCAGCGTGCCTTTCTTAGATTGGGTTTTTACTATGCCGTTATAGACCTGTACGGTTGAGGGAGATGCAAATATATCGCCGCAAACCGCCGCATCTAGCAAACCTTTCCCTACAAAGCCTGCGTGTGCCGGCTCGTGACCGCTGCCGCCGCCGCTAATTAGGGTTACTTTATTTTTATTGATTTCTTTTTTCTTGATGACCTTATACTTTTCCAAAAAGTCTAGTTCGGGATGCGCTTTAATTATGCCTTTGCACATTTCGATAACAAAAGTTTCTGGCGTGTTGATGATTTTTTTCATTATTACCTCCATTTAATCTTGAATAACTGCTTCGCATCACAAAGACCCGAAGCAGTTACCCGTTTGCTTATATTATTTTGCTATTTTAAAGTTAATGTTGCTTAGCAGCAAAAGCTTTTTGCGGCTCTGCCCAGACGGTCGGCCGTTAGTATTGCCGCCTCTACATCCTCGGCTGTAACGGGGAAGGGCATATTATGCACACTTTCTTCGGGTATGCAAGCCTTTGCGGCAACTTCGTGTATCCTTTCGCCTATGTCTTTGACTCCCAAGTCTTCTAGGCAAACCGGCAGTCCTACCGTTAGGCAGAAATCGATAACCGTGTCTATTTCGTCTTGGTCGGCATTCTCAAGCACCAATTGGCAAAGCGTGCCAAAGGCAACCTTTTCGCCGTGGTATTTGTGATGAGTTTCTTCTAGAACGGTAAGCCCGTCGTGTATTGCGTGCGCTGCCGCAAGTCCGCAACTCTCAAAGCCCAAGCCCGAAAGCAAAATGTTTGCCTCTACGATATTCTCAAGAGCGGGGGTGATTGACTTGCTTTCGCAAGCAAGTTTTGCCTTGTAGCCGTCCTCAAGAAGGGTTTCGTAACAGAGGGTGGCAAGAGCAAACGCTGTCTTTGTGCCGCTAGCCGGTGCTGCAAAGCCTTCTCTTACTCCGCAAGGCAAGCCTGCGTTTACGCCCTTGAACGATTGCACATTAGCCCGTGCCTCAAAGTAGGTGGAGAGCGCATCGCCCATACCCGCTACCAAGAATCTAACGGGAGCGTTGGCAATAATCTTTGTGTCCACAAGCACTACGCTTGGGTTTTGGTTGAAGTAGGCATAATCGTCAAATGCTCCGTCTTCGGTATAAAGCACTGCGGAGTGGCTAGTGGGGGCATCGGTTGCAGCTATCGTTGGCACTATGATGAGCGGACCGCCTTCGGCTACGCACTTTGCTGTATCTATTGCTTTGCCGCCGCCAAGACCGATTATGGAGTTGCAGTTGGCTTTTTTGGCAACTTCTTTGAGTTCGGCAACCGCCTTGCGTGAGGATTCGCCGCCGAAAGGAGCGGATACAAATTCTACTCCAAACTTTTTTGCAGTGGCATCTAACTGTGTTTGCACTCTGGCTACATCGTCCTTATGGGCAATTAATAGTGCCTTTGTGCCAAAGGTTTTCACAAAATAACCTAGATTGTAAAGCTCGTCTTTACCTTGAACATACTTTGATGGGCAAATAAATGCTTTTCTCATATAAATATATCTCCTTTTTAGAATTGTTTTATACCAAATATTATATATGTAATAAATGGTAAAGTCAATAGGTAAAATAATTATAAAAGCGCAAGCCTCTCTCTATTCAAGACGATTTTTGTCGAAAACAGATGTGTTAAATATGCAAAACTTCTCTTTTCGATTTACGAAAAGTTACGCAAATGATATAATACATTTATGATAAAGAAATTTGCTCGCTATTATGCGCCTTATAAAAAGTTATTTTTTGCCGATATGTTTTGTGCAATGGTGGTTTCTGCCGTAGATTTAGCTTTCCCTCAAATACTGCGATATGTATCGGGAACACTTGTTGCCGAAGGCGGCTCAAATATATTTACTTCCATAGTCTATGTTGCCCTACTAATGTTGGGGCTATATATAGTGCGGTATTTTTGCCAATATTTTATCACCTCTTGGGGGCATATAATGGGCGCAAAAATGGAAGGGGATATGCGTCAAGAGCTTTTTTACCACTATCAAAAGTTATCCTTTTCCTACTATGACAAAAACAACACGGGCGAGATGATAAGTAAGTTGGTAAACGACTTGTTTGACATTTCCGAACTTGCCCACCACGGTCCAGAAAATCTGCTAATTGCATCAATAAAAATAATAGGTTCATTTGTCCTGCTTATGACAATAAATGTGCCTATTACCCTAATACTTTGTGCAGTAACTGTGATAATGCTAATCTTTAGCATTTATATGAACAAGCGTATGCGCCGTGTTTTTGCCGATAACCGTAAAAAGATAGCGGTAGTAAATGCCAAAGTGCAAGACAGTCTTTTGGGAATAAAAGTGATAAAGTCCTTTGCCAACGAAGAAGTTGAACATAAAAAGTTCGATAGCGCCAATGACGCATTTTTTGAAACCAAGGCATCATCCTACAAGGCAATGGGGCTGTTTCACTCTGTCAACTCATTTTTGCAAGGCTTGCTATATATAGCGGCGCTTATCGCAGGCGGCTATTTCTTTGCCACCAACGATATAACGGCAATGGACTTTGCAATTTATTTTATCTATATCGGAATATTCATAAATCCTCTCAATCTGCTAATCAATTTTACCGAGATGTTCCAACGGGGTTTTTCGGGGTTTAAACGGCACATTGAGGTAATAGAAACGCTCCCCGAGATAGAGGACAGAGAGGACGCAAGAGATATAATAATAGCCAATGGCGAAATATCCTATGACAATGTGCATTTTTCATATGACGGCGACATCAGTGTGCTAAACGGTATCGATTTGCACATAAAGAGCGGCGAAACGGTTGCTTTGGTAGGACCTTCGGGCGGCGGCAAAACAACTATATCCTCCCTGCTCCCCCGTTTTTACAGCGTGACCTCGGGCAGTATCTCTATTGACGGCAACGATATCCGTGATTTTACACTAAAGTCTTTGCGCCAAGCGGTGGGGATTGTTCAACAAGAAGTATATATTTTTGGCGGTACTTTGCTTGAAAATATTG
>JBAZCO010000064.1:0-9835 GCA_041654915.1 Clostridia bacterium
TAATGCTATATCCTTCCCGCCCAATGCCGCTATCACGAAAAAGGTCAATTATATCTTTAAGACGGCATACATTTTTGTTTATGTAATATTCACTTTCCCCGTTCCTGTATAGTTTGCGGGTGATAACAACTTCGTCGTAGTCAACAGGATAAAGTTTTTGCTCGTTGTCCAAATAAAGCGAAACTTCGCAATAGGAAAGCGACCTGCGGCTAGTAGTACCGCTAAAAATAACCTCGCTCATTTTTTTGCAGCGGAGTACACTAGGGCTTTGCTCGCCTAGCACCCACCTTACCGCATCGGCAAAGTTGGACTTGCCGCAACCGTTTGGACCAACAATTGCTGTGATGTTGGATTTAAAGTCAATTACCAACCTGTCGGCAAACGACTTAAATCCGTACAATTCTATCTTTTTCAGGTTCAAAACATTACTCCGCACTAATAATTTTTATAAATAAACAATTGTCATTATATATTAAAACTCATACTAAATCAAGTGTTCTCAACAAACCTTGTTCTAGGTATTATTACTAAGTTACGCATACATAAAAACCTACTAAACAGCATTATCTTGGCTCTGGGAAACAGCCACTATGAGCAATAAGCGTCCTTAGCGGCAAGCTGTTCGGCTTTTTTCTTGGTTGCCGCCTCGCCTGTGCCTAATGCTTTGCCGTCTACATATACGATAGCAACAAATCCGCCACCCTCTTTTGCATTTGTTACAAAAACAACAGCCTTGCCTGCACGGCGGCTCTCCTCCAATAACCGTGACTTATAATCCGAAAGATTATTGTCGCTAAAGTCGCCATTAATCGCCCCAGTGAGCTTGGTAAGAATAAATTCCTCGGCAAACTTCAAACCGCCGTCTAGCATAATCGCACCTACAATAGCCTCAAAAAGTCGGCTCTTGACCTTGGCACTTGCTCCCCCTTCGCCAATTGTGCCTTGTGCGTGACGCAAGTATTTAAAAATATCGTTTTCCTCAACAGCGGCAGAAAGTGGCTTAACCGACACAATTTTTGCCCGTGCTTTAGTTAAAAACCCCTCGTCCATAAGAGGGAATTTATCAAATAAACACCTTGCAATAACAAAATTTAATATGCTGTCACCCAAAAATTCCAACCTTTCGTTTGAGGGAACAGCCCGCTCGTTAGCATAAGATGCGTGGGTGAATGCGGTAAAAAGATAATCTAAATTATCAAATTTATATCCTATTTTTTTTTGAATATCGTCAATGTCTAGGTTGTTCATAAATTATATCATCAATGCCTTTTCTATTTTTTGCGCAACTCCTGCTTCAACAAGATTTTTTGCCTGCAATATGGATGCAGTAATAGATTTTGCCTTTGAACTCCCGTGCGATTTAACCACAATCTTTTGCAGTCCTAACAGCACCGCCCCGCCTTTATCGTTGTAGTCCATAGTGTTCTTTACCATTTTGAATACAGGCTTTAGCAACAAATATCCTAGCTTTGCACGCAAGCCGCCCGCTAATATTCCCTTTTTCAAGATTTCCAAAAATGCAAGAGCCGCCCCTTCGGATGCCTTGAGTGCAATATTCCCGCCAAAGCCATCGGCAGCTACCACATCAATTTTTCCGCTTAAAATATCCCGAGCCTCAATATTGCCAACAAAATTAAGCCGCTCATCCTCTTTTAAAAGCGGAAACGCCTCCTTATTTAATTCGTTGCCCTTGCTGTCCTCTGCTCCATTAGATAGCAGCCCAACTTTGGGGTTTGGGATGCCTAAAACTTCTTTTGAGTATACCGAACCCATAAGTGCAAACTGTACTAAGTTATTTGCCTTGCTGTCGGGATTTGCTCCGCAGTCTACAAGCACAACTTGAGAGTTGTTAACAGTAGGTAATACGGGGGCAAGTGCTGGGCGATTAATACCCTTGATGCGCTTAACCAAAATAACAGCGGCAGACAAAACCGCTCCCGTACTGCCGGCAGATACAAATGCCGAATAGTCGGGGTCGCTGTTTAGCAATCTAAACCCTTGCACAATGGATGAGTCTTTCATTGTGCGTACTGCCTCGGCGGGCGAATCGTCATTGGTGATAACATCGGGTGCGTGGTGTATAGATACTCTTTGCGGGTCATATTTATATTGCAAAAGTTCCCTTTCAATCACATCTTGTTTGCCTACAAGGGTGAGAGAAAAGCCTTGCTCGCTGTCCAATGCATCAATAGCGCCCTTGATTATTTGGGCGGGAGCGTTATCTCCGCCAAATGCGTCTACGATAATTTTCATCTTAAAAACTCCTCAAATTGTGCATCCAACTCTTGCAGGCTGCCGTTGTTGATGATATAGCGGTCGGCAATGGCAATAGGTCCGCCCTTTTCGATATTTTCAATTTCGGAATAATCTCTTTTGGCGGCATCCTCTGCGGTAAGCGGTCTTATTAAACGATTAGTTAACCTGCCATACCTTGTGCTGCGATTTGCCACTATCGCCAGCACGCTAAATTGCTCTCCAAACGCTTGTTTAAGATGTTTGTATTCGGACCAAGAATAAAGTCCGTCCAAAATGACATTATTATCATTAGCGGCATTTCTAATTCTTTCCTCAAGGAGTATAGCAAAAGCGGCTTGCCCGTGGTCTTTTCGCAAGCCTTCACGAACGGCACGCTCGTTTGCCTCGTTTTTTTCCAAACCTCTTTCTGCCAAAACATCCATAGTAAGCTGTCCAAAATATATTTTTGTCCAACCTTTATTTACAAATAAATCGGTGAGTACGGATTTGCCTGAACCGCACATCCCCACCACCGCAACAATTTTGTTTTTTAACATTGTCACTCCAAAATATTTTTAACCTTAAATAATAATAAATTATTTACCACAAAATGTCAATGTTTACTAGTGACTGTAAAAAAGCTTTTTAATATTCTATTATGCCAAGCAGATAATCTGCCGAAACATCCAAAAATTTTGCCAACCTGCAAATATATGTTGCCTTTGGCTCATTGGTATTACTTTCCCAAAAGGCAATAGCGCTTTTATTTACTCCAATTTCTTTGGCAAGTTCTCTGATGGTAAGCCCTTTTGCCTTTCTCAACTCTTTAATTCGATTTCCTAAATTTTCCATAATTGAATTATAGCTAAAAAGTTTTTTAATAATCTGTTATGCCAAGTAGATAGTCTGCCGAAACATCAAAAAATTTTGACAACCTGCAAATATATGTTGCCTTTGGCTCATTGGTATTACTTTCCCAAAAGGCAATAGCGCTTTTATTTACTCCAATTTCTTTGGCAAGTTCTCTGACGGTAAGCCCTTTTGCCTTTCTCAACTCTTTAATTCGATTTCCTAAATTTTCCATAATTGAATTATAGCTAAAAAGCTTTTTAATAATCTGTTATGCCGAGCAGATAATCCGCCGAAACATCCAATAACTTAGCAAGCATAACTAATTGCTCATAGTTACACTCATAAATGCCGTTTTCAAACCTTTGATATTGGGGTTGAGAGACACCCAATTTTTCTGCAACCTCTTTTTGAGTGAGATTTAATATCTGCCTGCTCTCTTTTAGCCTTTTGCCTACGACCTCTTTTATGTCCATAACAAGAGTATAGCTTTATACAGAAAGTGTATTGACAATTATACAGTTTGTGTATATAATTGATAACAATAGAGAGGATGTTTATGCCAAATAGAATAAAACAAATGGAACAAGAGCGACTAGCGACCCCAAAAGATAAGGGGGAAACTAGCGGTTGAATGTTAACAAAGTAACGATAGAGTTATGTTATAACTTGATT
Source organism: Clostridia bacterium (assembly GCA_041654915.1). GTDB lineage: Bacteria > Bacillota > Clostridia > Christensenellales > DTU072 > JBAZCO01. The sequence goes on from JBAZCO010000064.1 coordinate 3,760, forward strand.
ATAAAAGGAAAATATGAGAAAGGAGGGTTATTAGGGAACTAAAGAGTATAGTTCCCTAATTATATTAAATGAAATCCATATAAAAAATACGGGGCGCAAAAAGTTGGATAAGGTACGGCAGCAATTTGCAGAGAATGTTGAGATAAACTTAATTTTATCCTTATTTAAAAATAACCCTGTCTAATGTTTTGGATGTGGACAAGAGCAGGGGAATTTGTTATAATTGCATTAGGATATGCTAATATGGGGGAGTGTTGCCGCCCTATCTGTTGGGTGGGGTTGTTGATGGTGGGATTATTGTTGTTGAGCGAAGTATATTGTGGGTTCTATATTTCATAATTTTTATATGCTTTATATTGCTGTTAAAAATTGCGTTTTTTACTAAAAAGCTTATATTAAATGCACCAATGTTTGTAAAAATATTTGCGCTCTACTGTACCCTACTCAAAGTTGAATAAGTATGGTATGTTTAAAAAATAAACAGCTTTTGGTAATGGTAGATTGTGAAAGACTGTTGGCAATAAAATAAATTGCGCCATATGTTTTTATTTTTAACAATGAGCAAAGTGCGTATAGTAAAAAACACAGGGCGCAAAAAATTACCGCAAGCTGTTTGGAATGCTAACGCTTGCGGTAACGGTAGTTTTTTAAGCGACTACTACACTATATTAAAATTGCGCCCTGTGTTTTTTATAACAATATGCAGAGTACGCCACCCTTGCTTTCATTTACTATGCGAGTCATTGTTTTCTTGAGTTTCTTTTGCACATCTGTTGGCATATTGCTTATTTTGGCATTCATATCTTCTCGCACTAGGTCGCTTAGCGGCTTGCCAAACATATTTGTTTTCCAGATACCTTGCTTGTTGTTTTCAAACTCGGCAAGCAGGTATTTTACTAGTTCTTCGCTCTGCTGCTCGCTGCCTATTGTTGGGCTGACTTCGGTTTCTACATCTACACGCACAAGGTGCAGGGATGGAGCGGATGCTTTTAGCTTTACCCCAAATTGAGTACCCTTTTTGACTAGTTCGGGTTCTTGTAGGTTGAGTTGGTCGATTGTTGGCATCACCACGCCATAGCCTTGCTCATCCACTGCCTCGAGTGCGACACGAATTTTTTCATAGTCGTTATAGGCACGGCTTGCCTTTACAATATAGCTCATTAGCTTGTAGTCGTCGGATATATCTGTCTTGCACTCATCGGCAAGCACCTTGTAAAATACTCCCTCTTTTGCCTTATAGGTTATTTTGATTGTGCCTGTGGCGGAGTCCACCTCTATATCGGGGTTGTTGTCTAGAATTTCGGAGTCGGCAAAGAGGTCATAAAGCGTTTCGTAATCACGCATCTTGGTAAATGTGCCGGAATCTGTGAGCAGTTTGTTGATAATATCCGATATTATTGTGTGTGTGCGAGATAGAGCACGCAGCCATTTGGGCAGGTCTATGTCTATGGATTTTATGGGGAATTCCATAAGAATTTTTATGAGAATATCGGCAAAATCCTCTGCCCCTGCCTTGGCTACATTGAGGGGAACTACGGGAGTTTCGTAGCGCTCGGAAAGGCTTTCGGCAAGCTTGACGGTATCGGGTGAGTCGGGGTTTTTGGTGTTCAAAACGACGATAAACGGCTTGCCCTTGCCTTTAAGCTCCTTTACAACCTTTTCTTCTGCCTCAAGGTACTTGGGGCGGCTGATATCTGTAATGCTGCCGTCGGTGGTAACTACAACGCCTATCGTGCTATGCTCCCGTATCACCTTGTCTGTACCCATAGCCGCCGCCTCTTGGAAGGGAATTTGCGTGTCCGACCACGGGGTGTTGACAAGCCTTGGCTTTTCGTTCTCGATATGCCCTATTGCGCCCTCTACTAGATAGCCAACGCAGTCTATTAATCTTATGTTTGCGTGGGTGTTGCCTAAGTTAAGGCGAACCGCCTCGTTTGGCACAAACTTAGGCTCGGTGGTCATAATAGTCTTGCCGTCCGCAGACTGCGGCAGTTCGTCTACCGCACGAGCTTTTTTGGACGGGTCGTCTATTCTATTTATGACAAGGGTTTCCATAAACCGCTTTATAAAAGTAGATTTACCCGTGCGCACAGGTCCGACAACACCTATATAGATGTCGCCACCGGTACGGCGGGCAATATCTGTGTATATGCTATAATCCATACTTTGCCTCCAATATCATTGTTGGTAAATTATATGATTAGGGGCAAATGGTTATGATAAATATTCTTGGACTAATAGGTTTTGGGCGGTCATTTCCTATTAACAATACTGTTTTTTAGGTTAATTCCTTTTCTAGGTAGGCTATCTTTGCTGCGGCGCAAAACACTCTCATAGCCGTCTTTAACTCGTCTATGGGCGGAAGGGTTGGCGCAATGCGAAGGTTGGAGTCGCTTGGGTCTTTTTTATAAGGATAAGTACTGCCCGCAGGGGTGAAAATTACGCCCGCATCTTTAGCAAGGGCTACAGTTTTTGCCGCCGTTCCGCTTGGTAGTTCGCAACTGATAAAATAGCCGCCACGGGGATTAATCCAACTAGCTAGTCCGCTAAGCTCCTCCTCCAATATCTCTATCACTGCATCAAATTTAGGTTTGAGTATATCTTTGTGCGCACGCATAAGCGCAGCAATATTTTTTGTATCCTTTAAAAATAGTGCGTGGGCAAGCTGGTTGATTTTGTTTGGTCCTATTGTTTGGATAAACATTCGTGCCTTGATTTCGGAGATGTTTTTTGCGCTGCCCGCAATAAAAGCAACTCCTGCACCTGCAAAGGTTATCTTGCTGGTAGAGCCGAACATATATACTATATCCTCGTTGCCCAACTTTTTTGCCTCGGCTAAAATATCGGTGAGGGTGTCGCCCTCGTCTGTTAATGTATGCACCATATAGGCATCGTCCCAATAAATACGAAAATCCTTTGCCTTGGGCTTGAGGGCGGCAAGCCGCTTTACTGTATTTTCGCTATAAACTATCCCCTGCGGGTTGGAATACTTAGGTACACACCACATACCTTTTATGGTGTCGTCGTCTTTGACAAGGCGCTCCACCTCGTCCATATCGACTCCCTCGGGGTTGATTGGAACATTAATCATTTCTATCCCAAAAACTTCGGTTACGGAGAAGTGCCTATCGTATCCCGGCACGGGGCATAACCATTTTATCTTGCCTTGCTTGTTGAACGGCTCGCCGCCGCAAACACCAAACTGCATTGCTCTTTGCAAGGTGTCGTACATAAGGTTAAGGCTTGAGTTGCCTGCAACAATAAGTTCATTCTCGTCCACATTGATTAACTCTTGAAAAATCCGTTTAAGCTCGGGGATGCCGTCCGTTATGCCGTAGTTGCGGTAATCTTGCACGCCTTTTATCTCTGTATTGGATGTGATTTGGTCGAACAATCCCATAGATAGGTCAAGCTGTTCGGAGCAAGGTTTGCCACGAGACATATCTAGCTTGAGCCCCATAGCTTTGTAGCGGGCAAGCCGCTCCCTCTCTGTGGCAAGGATTGCGGTTTTTTCTTCGCTTGTCAATCTTTTGTTCATATATACCTCTATTTTTTCTCGTCACTTTCGCTTTTTCTAACGAGTATTTTTATTGGAGTGCCTGTAAAATCAAACGCTTTTCTCAAGGAGTTTTCCAAGTACCTCTTATAAGAAAAATGCATAATCTCCGGTTCGTTTACAAAGAGTATGAATGCAGGCGGACGCTCGGCAACCTGTGTGCCGTAAAAAATCTTTAACTTTTTGCCCAAACGGTTGGGCGGCTCGTTTACCGATATGGCATCGCCTATCACATCATTTAATAGCCCTGTGGTTATCCGCTGGGAGGCATTTTTGTATACGGTGTTTACCGCATCCAATATTCCGCCCACCCGCTTGCCTGTGAGGGCGCTTACATATATCGGCTTAAAATAATCCATAAATTTAAGCTCTTCCTTGAGGCGGATATTAAAAGCGTTTATGGTGTGAGTGTCCTTCTCTACCGCATCCCACTTGTTCATAACTATTACCGAAGGTCTGCCCGCCTCGTGAGCAAGTCCGCAAATTTTTAGGTCCTGCTCGGTGATTGATTGGGTGGCATCTATTACAACAAGTACAACATCGGCTTTCCTTATAGCTGATATCGCTCGTACCACACTATAATATTCCACATCCTCTTCCACACGGCTTTTGCGCCTGATGCCGGCGGTATCTATTATTATATAGTTTTTGCCGTCTATTGCAAAAGGCGTATCTATTGCATCACGGGTTGTGCCTGCAATTTCGCTGACAATAACACGCTCGTAACCAAGTATTTTGTTTACCAAAGAGGACTTGCCCGCATTGGGCTTGCCAACCACGGCAATTGATATTGCCTCTTGTTTATCCTTTTGCAAAGAGCGCTCTCCGAAGTGCTTGACAATTTCGTCAAGCAAATCGCCAAATCCCAAACTGTGTTCGGCAGAAATAGGCATAGGCTCGCCAAGGTCAAGCGCATAAAAATCGTATATAGGGGTGTTGTCGGCATTATCTACTTTGTTTACCCCAAGCACCACGGGTTTGCCTGACTTTCTTAAAAAAGATGCCACATCATAATCATCACCCATAAGTCCCGTTCTGCCGTCCACGATAAAAAGTATGACATCGGCGGTATCCACGGCGATTTCTACCTGCTCACGGATATGCCGCCACATAGTGTCTTCGCTGGTTAACTCTATGCCGCCCGTATCAATGAAAGTAAAATTATATCCGCACCACTCGGTATCGGTATAAATGCGGTCACGGGTAACGCCGGGCATATCATCCACAATGCTTATCCGCCTGCCCGCCATTTTATTAAAAAAAGTAGATTTGCCCACATTGGGACGCCCCACTATTGCCACTACGGGATTAGACATTTATCCTCCTCTTTGAATGGTTGCTACAATTATCCTTTTTTTCTATATGGATTGTCAATTAAAATTCCTCTATATGTTTAACTATTTTACTAATTTTAAGTCCTCGTGCAATGGGACGCCCCTTACCCGTGCGGCTATCTAGGCGCATATTCTCCGTATCAAGAACGGTTAGATTGTTATCCGTATCGATTATTGCGACTTCAAACGGCTCTAATACCTTGGATGCAAACACCAAACGGCTAGAATTGTCCATATCGATAATTTTTACTCCCTTGCGGTTGCGCTTGATTGGCTCAAACTCGGTGGCAAGCACCTTTTTGGCAAAACCTTTGCTTGTAATAACCGCCACTTCGCCCACGGGATTCCAAACCACTGTGCCGCCCTCGGCAGATTCCGCCTCAACGGTCGTTTGCCCCGCATAAATCACGCTTTCGCCGTCATTCAAACTAACACCAATTACACCACCTGCTATCCGCCCTTGCACGGGGTAGTCGTCTGTAAGCGTGTTTACGCATAGCCCGTCTGATGTGACAAAGAATATGGTCGCCTCGGGTGCGGCAAACTCACCGCCGATAACTTCGTCACCCTCTTTTAGCACAACCGCTTGATAGACATCTTTATTGACAATATAATTCTTAAACATTGTCTTTTTTACCATACCGTTTTTAGTGTAAATATAAAAATCTTTTTCGCCGTCCTCCTCGGTTGCCGTGATTACGCACACCGCTTTTTCATCTGCGGGGGCATCGGGATATATGTTAGTTAGAGGCTCGCCTTTTTCTCCCCACCGTTTTTCCTTTATAAATTCGGTATCCGCACGGTAAGCATTGCCCAAACTGCCAAATATAATATTAGTGTTTTCCGGCTCTGCTTGCACAAGGGAAAGGGTAAGCCCTTCAATGCCGCTGGTTTCTACATCACGCACAGCACTCACATAGTTTCGGCAAGACATAACTTTGATGCCGCCAAAAGAATCCGCAGCTATCATTGCACGGCGTGCCGCCCTCTTTGTGGGGTCAAAGGGCTTGATTTCCAAACACTCCAAACTATCCACTATGGTCGTTAGCCGCTTGGACTTGTATTTGTCCCTTATCTCGATAAGCTCCTCTTTTACCACTTTGTCCTGCTCCCTGACAGACCCCAAAATTTTGTCAAGAGCGGTAATTTTTTTGTTGAGTTCGGCAAGCTCTTTTTCATATTTTGT
>JBAZCO010000065.1:0-9806 GCA_041654915.1 Clostridia bacterium
AAGGATATTTTCAACTATCCCCTCACGGCGCAACTCAATGCCCTCCTCTAAAAGCGCAACGCCAAAGCAGTCCACCTTGCCCGACAAATATTTTGCTATCTCTACCGCACCGTGTCCGTATGCATTTGCCTTTATTATCGCCATAATCTTGGCAGTTCCACGCATTTTTTCACGCACTAGCCTAACATTATGTCCAATATTATCAAGATTGATTTCCGCCCAAGTTCTCTCTTGTTCCACTTTATCCTCACCGCTAGGGAATTCAAGTCCCGTTGCTCCGTTTTTAGTATATTTTTATTTTTGTTTTATGTCCTGTTACCTACTCAAAACTTTATACTATTTCGTTCAAACTGCAAAGTTTAACACCCGCCCCACATAGCGCTTTGCTTATCTTTTTTACAAACTCAAGCGCCTTTTCTCCGTCGCCGTGTACGCACACGGAGTCCGCTTTGATATTAATATCCTTGCCGCTCACCGCCCGCACTTTGCCCTCTGTGACCATACGCACAACACGCTCTACCGCCTCATTTTCATTGGTAATCATAGCGCCTGCCTTGCCACGCTTGACAAGAGAGCCGTCCTCCTCGTATCCCCTATCGGCAAAAACTTCGCACGCTGCTCGCAGTCCTATTTTTTTAGCCGCATCCAACATCTTGCTGCCAGATAAACCCAATAAAATAAGGTTATTATCTATTTCTTTTATCCCCTCGCATATTGCAAGCGCCAAATCTATATCCTTGCCCGCCATATTATATAGCGCCCCATGCGGCTTAATATGAGAAAGACGCATATTGTTTGCCGTGCAAAATGCTTGCAAAGCGCCCATTTGATATTGCACATAAGCTTTTGCCTCGGCTGGGGTGACATCTATATTTCTCCTGCCAAAACCCATAAGGTCAAAAAATCCGGGGTGTGCGCCAACGGCAACGCCCGCCGCCTTGCACATAGCAACGGTTCTAGACATAATGATAGGGTCGGATGCATGCGCCCCGCACGCAATATTTGCAGAGGTTATCAAGGGGATAATATCTGCATCCTGCCCCATATTATAACTGCCAAAGCCTTCGCCCAAATCACAATTTAAATCGATTTTTAACATTTTATCATCCTTTTTAGTCATATGTTTTTAATATATTTGCTCTTTCTCGTCAATTTAGTGATTAGCCCATTAATTCGCTGTTCTTTATATCCGTTATAAACATATGCCCCGGGGAATGGGTGATAGCTATTTCGGGCTTAACATTCATAACAACCGACTGTGGAGTAACACCACAGCACCAAAACACGGGAATTTCGCCTTGATTTATGGTCACGCTGTCGCCAAAATCGGGGCGGGATAAGTTGGATATGCCTATATCTTTAGGCTCGCCAATATGCACGGGACTGCCGTGTACACGGGGCATAGCGGCGGTTACTTCCACCGCTTTGTCTATATGTTGGGGAGGTATGGGTCGCATACTCACGACCATTCGCCCACTAAAGACACCTGCCGATTCGCAATCTATGTTGGTGATATACATTGGCACATTTTTCCCTTCTTCTATGTGCCGCACAGGCACACCCGCATCTAACAACGCACTCTCAAAAGAAAAACTGCATCCAATAAAAAAACTTACAAAGTCATCCCGCCAAAGGTGGGAAACATCGGTATATTCACCCGTCAGCACTCCCTTTTCATATACTCGGTACTTGGGTAAATCCCTTGCTATATCCGCATCCTTTGCAATGTGCTTTAGCCCCCTTGCGCCTGTCTCACTAACCTCAAGCACGGGGCAGGATTTGGGATTTCTTTGGGTAAATAATAAAAAATCATCGGCAAGCGCCTTTGGCAAGATTACAAGGTTAGCTTGAGCATACCCCAAACACATACCCGATGTTTGATGGGTTATCTTGCCGATTCTTATTAACTCTCTTGCCTCGCTTGGGAGTATATTTGCGTATTTTAAGTTGTTTTGTTCCATAATTTCTCCATTTTGCTAAGCAATCTCAACCGCCTTTTGTATAGCCTTTGGGCGGCTCTTATGCTAATTTTTTCAAATCTAATGCTATCCCCAGGCTTACATTGGGCGATTATTGGCATATCTCTGCTTATCACCGCTCCAATTTTTGCATATCCGCCTGTTGTTTGCCTATCGGCAGCCATTATGATAGGCATTCCCGACGACGGTATTTGGATGCCGCCCTCGGGCATACCATCCGACACTATATCCACCCCCGTATGTGCGGCTATGGGAGCACCAACAAGCTTTATCCCCATACGGTCGGAGTCATTTGTGAGCTTGTATTCGCTAGTGAAAAAAGTGTTTATTCCTTCTGACGTAAAATAGTCGCTTTGGAGTCCCAAAACTACCCTTACGGTAGCACAATTCCCCGAAAAATAAGGATGCCTTGCTTGCAGAGGGGCTTTGTATTTCTCTATGTTTGCAAGGCAAGGCTCTGTTGTATTAAAGAATAAGAGGTCGCCCGCCTTTAGCGCTCGCCCCATATAGCCGCCTATTCCCGCCTTGATGTTGGTAGAATAACTGCCAAGTGTTTTTTTAAGATACAGCCCTTTGTAAAATGCAAGATAGGCTCTTAGTCCGCTTTGGGCATAGCCTAGGGTAAGCGTGTCGCCTGCCGCCACTCGCACTGCCTCGTACATAGGGACAGGACTGCCATTTATTTGCGGATGCATATTTGCGCCCGTTATTGCTATTATTGCGGAGGAGTCAAAAACCGCCTCTAAGCCCTGCATAGTCATCTCGATAACTGCCTCATCCCTTTTGTTGCCAACAAGAATGTTCGCAGTGTGCATAGCAAGGGCGTCCATTGCTCCCGACACGGAGATACCAAAATCCATATAGCCGTAGCGCCCTTCGTCCTGCACGGTAGAAAGCATCCCCGCCCGTGTGATGCGCATACCCACTAGAACACCTCCTCACGGCAAAGATAGTTGCCCTCTTTTACCGCCTTTTCAATGCGGAGATATTCCTCCAAGCTAACAGATTCAAACTTAATATAATCGCCCGCAGCATATAAAAATGGCTCATCTCGCTCAAGGTCGTAAGGCTTTATTGGTGTTCTGCCAATCAAGCGCCAGCCGCCGGGAGATGCCGACGGATAAATACCCGTTTGCTCTCCCCCTATCCCCACTGCGCCTTGAGGTATGCGGGTGCGGGGGTTTTTTAGGCGGGGGGTGATTAATCTTTTATCCATACCGCCAAGATAAGCAAAGCCTGGCAAAAAGCCAAGCATATAAATTAAATATTCTTCTTGTGAGTGGATATTTATTATCTCATCTATTTTTAACCCCGTATGAGCGGCAACATCGGCAATATCCTCCCCCCACTCTCCTCCATATAAAACGGGTATATAGACAACCCGCCGCCTAGCGTCATTGCTACTTTGTTCCAGCTTTTCGCAACTTTTTAATATCTTGATGAGCTTTTTATGTGAGATAAGTTCGGGGCGGTAATTTACCAAAATCGAACGGAATGTAGGCACAACCCCCACTATCCCGTGTATAGATGTGTTTTTGATAATGCTATACACCTTTTTTACGGTAGCGTTAATATTGGGGTCTATCGTATTTCCAAACTCCATTACCAGCGCAGTATCGCCTGCATTAAGATATTTTGCTTTAATCATAGTCTTTAAATATCATTCTGCCCGAAAAAGTCAAGTTCCAACACCTTTTCAAACCAAGTAGCGGTAACTTGCTTGAGTTTGGGCGGATATTTAATACACTCCCGCATAAGCGAAACAATATTAATATTTATCTCCTCGCCAAACCCATCTATTGCGGGTATCAGCCAGCCGTACATATCTATCATCCCACTTCGGGCGGCGGTCTGCATAGCTTGCTTTTCAAGTTCGGGCATGTGCATAGCGTCCAAATTTTCGGTAAGATAGGCAATTGCCGCTATCAAACCATAAGCGCCCCAATCGGATACCGTAGCGGTTATGATGTGGTCTGTAACACTTTTTGCGGCAATGCCGCCCTTGCACGAACAGCGGCAAGCGCCCGCTCTTGCATAGGGAACATATTTTTCTAGCTGCGCCGATATTGTACCCATACCTATCTCGTTGCCTAGGTCGCCTATTGCAATATTTAACACCCCCGCCGCTCTTAGTTTTTCAAACAAAATATCCGACTTTGCTTGGAGTTCCGTTAACGCAAGCCCCGTGGCATTGTGGTAAACTCCCAGTGCATTTGCGCCGGGGGCTTCTATGCTAACCACAGCTTTTGGCAGATACTTTGCCATTAAATTATCTGCTTGTTCTTCGGCTTTTTCACTATCCTTTGTAAAGGGAATAACCGCCATAGAGATAGGATACTCCAATAGTTCATCAATATTATCAAACAGATGCAACCCCATATCATAGGCTAAATTTTTTACAGCAACAAGGTTTTCCTCGGGGCAGATAATCACGGGCTTAGCGTTGAGCGCCTTTACAAGCGCCCTTGCAAATAGCATTGAGCCAATTATTCCGTCTGTTTCCGCCTTTTTGAACGGCAAAAGCACAAACCCTGTAATAATATATACAAGGTCGCCCTCCTTAACCGTCTTTACAAGCTGTTTGGCGGCATTGGTGGTGAGCGGCTCGCCCGTATATTCCCGCGCCGCCTCATATAATATTCGGCACACCCCATATCCTCGGGGGTCAAGGTTGATGAGATTGTCAAGGTTTTGTCCCAAATTTAATAATGTGAGTTCTTGCTGTGTCATTTTATCGTCCTGCTTTTGTAATATTTTAAGGCAAATTAATGCTTGGGGTTTTATGCTTTGGATTTCACGCTTTTACAGAAACAACTTTTGGTTAAATACAAAGATTAATCTGCCCTTGTTTCCTCGTGGTATTCCTCCAAAAGCGCATCCTGTATCTTTTTTAGAAGTTCTGGCGCTTTGCCGCCAACAGGCTTTTCGTCTATGTGCGACACCCCTATTGCAAGCTGCCCAGCACTTGATATCACCACTTCATCAGCGGTAAATAATTCTTGCACGGTAAACGGTGTTTCATCTACGGGAATACCTAGCTTGTTGCACATAGAAATAATATGCTTTCTGGTAATACCCGGCAGAATAAGATTGTCGCAAGGGGCGGTTATCAGTTTGCCGTCTTTTAATATTGATACATTGCTATGGGCGCACTCGGTTACCCTGTCGCCTCGGTGGAGAATTGTTTCGTCACACCCCAAGCTTGCCGCCTTTTGAGATGCCACTACCGCAGGGATAAGGTTTAAAGTCTTTAGATTACAATGGAAAAAGCGGGTGTCCTCCATGGTGATAACTTTGAGTTTCTTGGTGACATCCTTAATTCTCGCAGGCTTTAGCACAACCCAAATATTTGCGGTCGTGTTGGGTTCGTAGGTGTGGTTTCTTATACCCGTACCACGGGTTGCCTGCCAATATACAAACAGCTCACCCGTGTCCACTTTGTTTACCATTTCGTAGAGCAACGCTTTCATTTCCTCTTTGGTGTGAGGAATATTTATATCCAAAACTTTTGCGCTGTTATAAAATCTATTGATATGGTCGTCCAAAGCATAAATTTTATAGTTTTCGCTATAAGTGGCGTCATAGACACCGTCGCCGAAATAACATACCCTATCATTCATAGGTATTGTCATATCTTCAAGTTCGCCGAACTTCCCGTTGTAATATCCAAGGTTTTTCAAGATGCCCTCCTGTGTATTATTATTTATTTTTTTGCAGCTCTAGAGTAAGAGCGTTGTCTTTAAGTTGATACTATTGCATATTTATAGCTTTTGTTTTGCTATTCTTTGTCCTTGTCCACTCCATATATGCCGCTAGGTGGATAGTCCTTATCATCTGGGAAATAGCCCGTACTGTCGGGAGAGAGTACGATTATATCTCCTGTTCGCCTAACAGATAAATAAAACTGTGCAGTTGTGGCATAAACATAGGGCATAACATATATTGCGGCAAAGCCAAAGGTAAGCGCAACCAACAAATACCACAAAATAAAGGAAAGCATAAGCACAAAGTAATCCCAAATCTTGCCCTTCATTATTGCTGCCGACTCCGCCATTGCCTCACGGTAGAGGGTTTTGGGGTTTTCGGCAAATATATAGTCCACCATAGCATACTTTATTGAAAAATATATGCCAGGTATGATAAAGCAAATAAGTCCTAAAATAACATACAGATAAACAATCAGTTTAGCCTTGACTAGCTCTTTGAAAGCGCCGTTTTGGTAGGGCTTAAAGAGGTCGGAAAAATCTTCGGTTTTGTCGGTAGATATGTTGTAAAAATAGAGGTATGCGCCGTTTTGCAAGGGCATTGTTAAAATAAACACCGCTATGCCAATAACAAAAGACACCAACGGCATATCCATACGGGCGATTATAGCATCAATCCCGCCTGTGATTAGAAACAAGACAAATAAGACAAGAAAGCTTATTAGCACCCGCCCTTTTATCACTTTTTTTGCATTCTCTTTTTGCATTAATCTGTTCATAAAATATATAGCTCCTTTTTTAAAAGTCGAATGTATCGGGGTCAGGACCTGTTCTCAAGCCCATATTAAGGGCATTGATTGCACTAATATCCTCTGCGCTCAATAAAAAATCGAATACCTTAGCGTTTTCCGCAATGCGTTTTGATGTCACAGATTTGGGAATGACAATCACCCCTCTTTGTATATGCCACCTAATGACAATTTGTGCGGGGGTTTTATTGTATTTTTTTGCAATTGCTTTTATTGTCTTGTCCTTAACCGCTTTACCCCGTGCCAAAGGCGCCCAAGCCTCGGGGGCAATTCCCTTTGCCTTGCAATAATCAATCTCAGTTTGGTTGGTTAGATAAGGATGTATCTCAATTTGATTTACTGCTGGCACTACCTCTGTTTCTTTTAGCAAAGCATCCATATGATGAGATAAAAAATTGCTAACCCCTATCGCACGGAACATTCCTTTGCGGTACAAGTCCTCCATAACCTTGTAGGACGGCATAAACTTGCCCGCAACGGGCCAATGAATTAAATAGAGGTCAATATAATCTAATCCCAAAAGTGCCAAGCTTTTTTCCGCCGCTCCTCTTACATTATTGGCACGCATATCATCATTCCATAATTTGGTGGTGATAAAAATATCTTCTCTTGCAATGCCGCTATCCTTTACCGCCCTGCCCACATCACTTTCGTTTTCGTAAACCATAGCGGTATCTATATGACGATAGCCCTCGTCAAGAGCTGTTCTTACTGCGGTATAGGTGTCCTTCCCTGAAAGATAAACCCCTAGTCCCAAAATAGGAATCTCCACCCCATTATTTAACTTTATATTAGATGAAATACTCATATAAAAACCTCCTTAATATTACAATTTAAGTATAAGATATAATTATATAAAAGTCAATAATTATATTATTTAAGATACTTTGTTAATCGTCTTTGCACGGTGGGATATTTTTGTGATATAATAAAGTATACTCTTGTTGTTAGAAGGAAATCTATTGAAGTACGCATTACTGTTATATTTTGACAAAAAAACTCAAAACAAGATTAATTCTTTGGTAAAAAGGCTGGCAAAAAGCGGGGATAATGCTTGCAACTTTGATACAGCGTTTCCCCCGCACATTACCTTGCTTATATTTGAAAAAGAAAATGCAAGGGGCTTGAAAAAAGCTTTTGAAAATTTTGTAGAGGCGATAACTAAAGACGAAGTAAAGTTTGCGTCTTTAGGTGTATTCAATCCCAAAGTGCTATTTTTATCACCCTTACCAAACGAATATCTCTCCCGTGCGCAAAGCATAGCGCACGCAACATTTTCCCTAGCGACAACTCAATTTGACGAGCATTACATACCCAACCAATGGATGCCTCACGCATCACTTGGCGTAGATATGCAACCCCAAGACCTGCTTACGGCATTCCAAACAGCCCAAAAGCATTTTAAACCGTTTTCTGGCAAAATAGTAAGGGCTGCACTTACCAAGTGCTGCCCTCAAAGACAATGGCTAGAAGCTGCTCTTAAAAATACATACCCAAATCCTTAAAGTAGCGCCGCCACAAACTATTAATTTAATTAAAGATTAAAAGTTCTATTTTTATGGCAAGGTAACATCCAAAAATAGTTCCTTGCGCTGCTCATCACTCAACCCGTCAAACAGAGAGGGATTGTTTTGATTTAAGAACGGTGTTATTGTTATATCGCCGCTCATATTTACCAAAAACTCTGTGTGTCCGTCATTGAAAGGCGGATTTTCTTGATTTAACCTATAAATAGCAACAAAAAGTTCGTTGTTGCGCATTATATATGAGTTGAAAGCCGTGCTTTGCGAATATAGGAGTTTTACCCCTTGATAATCTACGCAATAGTCATTGGTGTGGTCGTGACCGCAAATTACCGCTTTTGTGCTGCCTATTTCTAGTATCGCATCAAACATTCCCGTATTAAAAGGTGAGGAACATTCTGGCTCTAGGTTTCCGCCGTAAATTACCGTTTTTGACTTGTATGCCTCATCATATGCAATCCCATACTCAACAAGGGGAATATGTGTAAACATTATTGAGCGGGGCATTGTGCCGTTTTTATCGGCAATCGCCCGCATAGCGGTTTTGTACCATTCTATTTGGTCGTACTTGATAAAGTCATAGCCTTCCTCAAACTCAAAACCATAGTCTATACAGATATCCTCTTGCACATAGTCGCCCGTATCAATAAATACCAAGCTTTGCACAACCTTACCGCTTGTATTTTGAATATTTACTATGCAGTTGCCTTCGCCAGAAATCCCCTCAACAGAGTCCACTATGCAATGCTCAAAAGCAGAGTAGAGCGCAGGCAGTTCGTGCCTTGCTGGTCCTAGTTCGCTTTCGCCGTCATGGTTGCCCAGCACATAGCCCCAATAAGTATTGTATCTCTCGAATAATTCGCCTATATTTTGTATTGCTGCGGCTGTGTGTTCCCCCAAGCAGACATCACCTGTAAAAACAACAAGGTCGGGTTTTTTCTGTATTAATGTATTTTCTATAAGCGTTAGTGATACCGCATCCCCTGCCACCTCTTTATCTCCAACAAAGTGCGGGTCGGAAAAGGTGATTATCCTAAAATCATCCTCACACTGACTGCCGTCGGCATAAGTTTTTGTAAGGTAAGGCGTGTTGCCCTCCTCCCTAATAAAACTTATTATTGGGTCGCCCTTGTCTTGGGTATCATCGTTATTATCGCACGATATAAGCACAAAAGCACCTCCTAAGATAACTGCTAACATCAGCAGAACGGCAACTAAAGATTTAATATATTTTTTCATATCAAACTCCATAAAGTTTCGTTTTTATTATTGTATACTTAATTTATCAAAAATGCAATAGCAGTTGGCAAATTATACTAGGTCTTTAATAGCTTACAAAAATTATTGTTTACATTTGGGAACTGTTTGTTTGACACAAGGCAAGCGGAGTGCTATAATTTAATTAACAGAAAAATTTATTTAGAATAATATGCAAAGTATGGTTTTCTTTGCATTTTTAATGTGTTTTTTCAAAAAATAGGAGTATTCAAGGAAATAAATGTTTTTAGGATTAAATCTGTCGGAAGAGATAGTAAAGGCGCTTGAGCTTAACGGCTACGAAACGCCAACCGAAGTGCAGGCAAAGTGCATACCTGCAATTTTGGAGGGAAAGGATATCGTGGGGCGGTCGGTAACAGGCTCGGGCAAGACATTCGCTTTTGGACTGCCCGCAATACAAATGATAGACACAATGGAAAACGCCGTGCAAGTACTCGTTGTTTGCCCCACCCGAGAGCTATGCTTACAAGTTACCGACGAAATTCGCAAGATATCCGGCTATATGGAAGGGCG
>JBAZCO010000066.1:0-9757 GCA_041654915.1 Clostridia bacterium
CAATAATCATTCCCTGCATTCTTTCCGAGAATAACGAAAAAATGGCGATAATTGAGGAAATAGCCGAAAATATCGGTCTTATCTTTCAACTTGCCGATGATATTATAGACTTTAAAGAGGGGGATGACGGCTTGACATTCGTATCGGTTGACGGCGGTAAAGAGGCAAAAAGGTTGATTGAGGAATTGGATGCAAAAGTAGCTACTGCCCTAGATACCTTTGGTGAGAGTGGTGCGGCGCTAAAAGAATATGCCGCTGCTTTAAGTCGCCGTACTGTATAGTTATGAGGTTGGATTTTTATCTTTTTGCCGCAGGATATGCTCGCTCCAGAACGCATGCGGCAAATCTAATAAAGCTTGGCAGAGTTAGCATAAACGGAGTTAAGGAACTCAAGCCCTCTAGGGAGATATTGCCGGATAAGGATGTTATATCATTGGATAACTCCAATGATTTTGCCTCTTTGGGCGGACTTAAACTGCAAAAAGCGTTGGAAGTCTTTAAGATTTCGGCATTGGGTAAAGTTGCCATAGATATAGGCGCATCCAACGGCGGATTTACCGATGTGTTATTAAAGGAAGGAGCAAGCCGTGTCTTTGCCGTTGATGTATCGGAAAATGCGTTTGATGAGGAACTAAAGGCAGATGAAAGGGTGGTGGTAAAAGACCGCCTTAACGCAAGGTATCTTGATTTTGAGGATATTGGAATAAAGGCGGATATCATAACGGTAGATGTTTCATTTATATCTCTCAAGTTAATAATACCCTCACTGCTTAAATTTAAGTCGCACGGCGGGGCAATCATTGCATTGGTAAAGCCGCAGTTTGAAGTGGGGAGCAAGCAGCTTAGTAAAAGGGGGTTAGTAAAAAACAAGCGGACGGCGGAAAAAAGTGTGGAAGAAGTGGCGGAGTTTTGCCGTACTTTAGGTTTACAGATAGCGGGAGTCACCCAAGCCCCCAGACCCTTTGCCGATAAAAATCAAGAATATTTTTTGCATTTAATCTAATATAATCAAACTATCTTTATAATACTATTATAAATTATATTTTGTATTGTATATTTTTCGTTAATACTGTATAATATCATTATGAAAATCGGAATTTATGCCAACTTGGCAAGAGATATAGGTGGCGCATCGTCAAATGCCCTGCTAAGCTTGCTATCAGCACGCAATCATAAGGTTTATTTATCGGAAAACTTAGGCTTTCTAAATACTTCTCATCCCCTTCTTAAAACGGAAGACCTTGCCAAAGAGGTGGACTTAATGTTTGTTTTTGGCGGTGACGGCACTATTCTTAGAGTTGCAAAGTTTTGCGCAATGCACAATACAAAAATTTTTGCTGTTAATATGGGGCATATGGGTTTTTTAACCGAAGTTGAGGACATCAAGCTAGACGAGTCCTTAGACCGTATCGAAAGCGGAGATTATATTATAGATAAAAGATATCTGCTTTCGGCAGAACTCAATGGCGAGGTTGGTTATGCCCTAAATGAAGCGGTAATTGAAAGGGGTACTCGCACAAAAATGTTAAGGAGCGAAGTGCGGGTAAACGGTGCGTTGCTAGATATATACAACTCCGACGGCATTATTGTAAGCACTCCTACCGGCTCAACCGCATATTCGCTGTCGGCAGGAGGCTCTATAATTGCGCCCGACCTAAATGCGCTTATCGTAACGCCAATTTGCCCCAACTCTCTGCATTCCCGCCCAATAGTGATTAATTCTAGCAACACAATAGGGATAAAAGTTATTTTTGCCGACAAAGAGGCGCACCTCAATTTTGATAGTGACGGCAGTTATTTTAGCTTGAAAGATGGCGATGAGGTAAAAATTAAGCAATCAACGATATATGCACCTTTCCTTAGATTTAAAGGCTATAATTATTATGAAAAACTAATGAGTAAAATGAATTATTGGAGTATAAATAACAATACAAGCAGCAAAAAGGAGTAAAATGTTATGGGTAGACAAACAAGGCAAACAAAATTGTTAGAAATAATTTCGGAAAGAGAGATAGAAACCCAGCAAGAGTTATTGGAGTCGCTGTTTGAGGCGGGATTTGAAGTAACTCAGGCGACAGTTTCCCGTGATATTCAAGATTTAGGGCTAAAAAAATCCTCTGTTAAGGGCGGTCGTCCGCATTATATTAAGCCACTTGACCCCAAGCTGTCCAAGCTAAAAACTCTTTTTCATCAATCAGTTATCAGTTTGGACGGAGTGGGCAATATGTTGGTGATAAAAACGATGGGCGGGAGTGCAAACTCAGCTTGTTTGTTGATAGACAATATGAAACATCCCGAAATTGTCGGCACGCTTGCAGGTGAGGACACCATTTTTGTGGTAATCCGCAACCCGTCGGAGATGAAAAACATCATACATCAATTTGAAATGTTGGTAGAGTAAGAATAAGCAAAGTTACAAAACAAGCACAAAAGGCAAACAAATACCCCAAAGCACGATAAATTATGATACTTTCCTTACACATAAAGAATATTGCATTAATAAGCTCGTTGGATATAGAACTTTCCGAAGGGCTTAATGTGTTGTCGGGCGAAACGGGCGCAGGAAAATCTATAATAATAGATAGCCTTAATTTTGTATTGGGCGATAGGGCGGATAGGAGCTTGATTCGCCACGGGGAGGACAGCGCAAGCGTGCAGGTAGTGTTTTCGGGAAAACTTTCGCCCGAAGCGGAGGAAGTCTTTGCCTCTGTCGGC
This sequence comes from Clostridia bacterium, assembly GCA_041654915.1. Taxonomy (GTDB): domain Bacteria; phylum Bacillota; class Clostridia; order Christensenellales; family DTU072; genus JBAZCO01. The sequence continues at coordinate 2,716 of JBAZCO010000066.1, forward strand.
ATAGAAAAAGATGAAGTTGTCATTATTAAGCGGACAATGACAACCGCAGGGCGCAGTGAATGCCGTGTTAACGGCACGCTAATTAACCTATCTTTGCTTAGGGAAATTGTCACTCTGCTTGTTGATATCCATTCACAGCACGAACATCAAACGCTTTTAACTGAACAGAATCATATTAAAATTTTAGATAGATATTCAAGAGATATAGCGGAATTAAAAGAGCGTTTTCGCATTGGCTTAGGTGTGTATAAAGCGGCGCTCTTAGAGCTTGAAAGCTTTCCCCCAGAGGACGAACGAGAGCGCCAAGCGGATATTCTCAAGTTTCAAATGGACGAAATAAACAGGGTTGCAGTAGAGGAAGGGGAAGAAGAACAATTAATTAGAGAGCGGGAAAAGGTTTACAATTCGCAAAAAATTATCTCATCCCTATCATCAGCTGTTAACGGTCTTAAAGGTGAGGATAGTTTTTTGGGGGCAATGCCCGCACTCCATACTGCCATAAAAGACATTAGAGCAGTTAGCGGATACATTCCCGCTCTAGAGGAGCTTGCAGAACGGCTAGAAAGTGCAAAAATTGAGGTGGATGATATTGCGTTTGCCCTTTCGGACGAATTGGAGAACATATCGCTAGACCCATACGAAGCGGAACGAGTGGAAAAGCGCATAGACGAAGTGCGCAGTATAAAAAAGCGTTTTGGCAAAACTGTTGCCGCTATTAAAGAGTTTTATAATAAAACAGAGGCGGAATATCAACGCTTAATTGGAGCGGGTGAGAGAACAGAGGAATTAAAAAAGCAAATCGCAAAAGAGGGCGGTGCGTTGGTGCGGCTTGCTCGCCTTCTGCACGCTAAAAGAGAGGTTGCTGCCGCTAATTTTGAGGATGCGATAATAAACAACCTTTCTGAATTGGGTATGCCCAACATCACTTTCAAGGCAGAAATAAATTTTCCCAATACGGATGCCGAAATACTGTCTTCTTTAACAGATGACGGCGGGGATACCGTTAGGTTTTTAATCAGTCCAAACAAGGGTGAGCCGCTAAAGTCTTTGGTGAAAATAGCCTCGGGCGGGGAGATGAGCCGCTTTATGCTGGGACTTAAAAATATAACTGCGGAGTTAGACGGCATAGGCACGCTTGTTTTTGATGAGATTGACACGGGCATAAGTGGGAATATAGCAAAGGTCGTCACGCAAAAACTATACGATATAGCAAAAGCACGCCAAGTAATAGCCGTTACCCACTTACCTCAGCTTGCCTCTATGGCAGATACGCACTATCTAATCACCAAGTCCGAGCAGGGCGGCAAAACATTAACATTTGTTAATTTGTTAGATAATGAAAATTCACTTAAAGAAATTATGCGCCTTGCTGGCTCTGCCGAGGGCAGCGCTGTCGGGTTAGAGAGCGCAAGAGAGCTAAAAGAGTGGGCTAATCGTTATAAATCTAAGTAGAATATTCTAAATTAGCCCCTTTTTCATAATAAAATACATTTTTATCCAAGTTTAATCATAAAGTAAATTTCTTTTACTTATTTATGGCAAACCAATTTAAGGCAATCAATATTTACATAACCCGCCTGCTTGCAAACCAAACTAAATCGTGAAAGGCGGTTTTTTTAATGAAAAAAATACTTAAACTATTACTACTCTGTTTACTTTTATGTGTATGTTTGGGCGGGATACTAACAGATTTTGTTGGTGTTACTCCTATGAATTTTCAAGGAGAGGCTGTTGCAATTGGGTTTAGCAAGAGTAACAGTTTGGCAGGGTCTGTATATTTAGGCGGTACGCCAATAGGGGTTATTTCAGAAAGTAAAGGTGTAACAGTCTTACAAATATGCGATGTAATCACCAAAAACGGTTCTCAGCGTCCCGCAGAAAAGGCGGGAATAAAAAAGGGAGACTTCATTACCAAAATTGATAACTTTGATATAAATTCGCCGTCCGATATTACATCTGCTCTAGAAAAATCACCAGAGAGTGTAAAAATATTGGCAATCCGAAACAATGAGCCAATGGAATTTGTTGTTTATCCTGCCGATGATATAGTTACTAAAAGCAAAAAATTGGGTTTGCAGGTGAAAAATGAGATTGCTGGTGTTGGCACTTTAACATATGTGCGTGCCGATACAAAAAGATTTGGCGGTCTTGGGCATCAAATATCCGATGCGGAGTCTACCAACCGTGATTTATATAAGACGGGCAAAATTTTTCCTTGTAATATTATAGGCGTAGTAAAAGGAGAGGAAGGCAAGGCGGGCGAACTTAGGGGTACATTCCGCCGCTCCGACAAGCCGCAAGGCACGCTGGATAAAAATAATTTTTGCGGGATATTCGGGGTTGCAAATAAAGAGCTTTATTCCGAGCGCCCTATGATTGCTTTGGGAAAAAAGGATACGGTTGTCCCCGGGAAAGCCTATGTATATACAACAATAGACGGCAATAAGCCAGAAAAATATGAGATAGAGATTGTAAAAGCATCTCCTCAAACGGTTATTTCCGATAAAAGTATGGTGATATCGATAACTGACAAGCGCTTGCTTGAGAAAACTGGGGGCATTGTGCAGGGTATGAGCGGCTCACCCATAGTGCAAAACGGTAAACTGATAGGTGCAATCACTCATGTTTTTATTAACGACCCCACCAAGGGGTACGGAATATATATTGATTGGATGTTGGTAAATTAATAAGAGCCACATTAGCATCTTAAACCCAAGAATTGTTGGAGAAACTAGCATAACATATAATAATTATTCTTAATACGGCATAAAATTAATTATGTCAAAATTAAATGGTTTGCAGTGCGCAATTAGAAATAAATATGCAAGAATTAGGTCAATATTCCTCAAGAATAAACTACACTTTTATATTTGCTTTGCGTGTATTGCGGTTGGCTGCATTTTTGCCGCATCAGGGGACTACGCAGATGTTACAAAAAGCTCAAATTTTATCGCAGACATAGTAAACGGAACATTTAGTCCATTTTTAAATATGTTTTTAATTGGACTATTTACCAGCCTTTTATTTTTTGCAGTATTTTGCGCAGGGCTTAGATTTTGGTTGTTTTTAGTGTCGGGTTATGGAGGCTTGTTGGTTGCCGCATATTTGATGTGCAGGACGATAATTATCGCCTTTGCAGTTGATGGGTTTTGGGGATTTATCTATTTTATATTATTTTTACTGCCAATTTTCTTATTTAACTGCTTAATGTACATACTTGCGCTTGCCAGAGTTTATGAAATATCGGGATACCGTCACAATAGAAAATGTTTGGTGGGACTAAGGTCGCAAAGCCGCCTATTATTTGAGTCTATAAAAAAATTCTGGCTTTACTGTTTACTCTTTAACTACATACTCTGGTTGCTCATTATGTTAATCTTTATTATAATTTTTTAAAAAATCAAATTATTCAAGCATAATTTATTCGCTTTTACAAAACCTAAAGGCGAGGTGATTATGAAAAAAATATTTATCTTTTTTATGGTATGCTTGTTGCTAGTGCTTGGAGTGGGCGGGGGAGCTATTATCGCACGCACGCAGGACATGGCTTATGCCGATACTCAAGCGGTTACCAATCAGCAGGCACGCAGTGCTTATCTTGTAGATTACAATACAGGCACAGTACTTTATGAGCGAAACCCCGAGGAAAAAAGACCTATCGCAAGTATGGTAAAGATTATGACTTTGGTTATAGCATTTGATAATATCGATAAGGGAAACCTATCTTTAGACCAAAAAATCACAGTAAGCGAAACTGCCGCAGGTATGGGCGGCTCACAAATGTTTTTGGATGCTCACAAGGAGTATTCCGTATCCGATTTAATAAAGGGAATAGTGATATCCAGCGCTAATGATGCATCAGTAGCACTAGCAGAGGTGATAAGCGGCAGCAAAGAGGAGTTTGTATCCTTAATGAACTCCACCGCAAAAGAAATGGGAATGCAAAATACGGTATTTGTAAATGTTACCGGCTTGCCTGCGCCCGGGCAGTATAGCACAGCCAAAGATGTTACTATTATGATGAGAGAACTCCTCAAAACTCCCGCATATTACGATTATAGCCATATTTATATGGAGGACTTCACTCATCCCGACGGCAGAATAACCGAACTTGTAAATACCAACAAGCTGGTGCGTTTTTACAAGGGTTGCGATGCGGGTAAGACTGGGTTTACTAATGATGCTATGTTTTGCCTATCCGCCTCTGCAATGAGAAATGATATGCGAGTGATAGCTACGGTAATACATTCGCCAGACAGCAAGTCACGCTTTGCCGAAGTGAGCTCACTGTTTAACTATGCCTTTGCAAACTATAAGCAAGAAAAGGTTGTTGCAAAAGGTGAGTTGCTAAAAGAGATTAAGCTTGCAGGCGGCAAGTCCGAAAAGTTAAGTGTGGCAAGTGACGAAAGTTTGTATATACTGCAAAAAAGAGGGGAAAAGTCAAGTTTTTCCCTAAAAGTTGACCTTCCCGACAAAGTTCGTGCACCGCTCAAAAAGGGAGATGCGCTTGGCACGGTGACAGTGGTATCCGATACGGGCGAAATTCTTGGAGAGGCTAGACTTGTTGCAATGCAAGATGCCCCCAAAAAATCTTTTGGAGATAGTCTAAAGGATATAATAGAGAATTGGTTCTACTAAAAAAAGCACTAAATTTTTTAAAAACATCTAAAACACAGCGCTTAATATAAGCATAATATACCGCCCCTTTGAAAAAAAGGGGCGGTGCTTATTTAATATCAAAATTTTTATTTGCGTAAATGTTTATATTAGCAAATTTTAATTATCTTACATTAATATTGACTAAAAGCTATCCTTTATTATATACTTATGAGTATGGAAAAGGTAAAGCGTGCCGTAAGCGGCTTTTTTAAAGATGTAAAGGAAGGATACAGCAATAAGCGCATTGTTGTATGGTTGGCTATTGAGCTTGTTCTTATTGGAGTGATTATTCTTATAGATTACTTTACAAAACTTTACATATATCAACCAATTGCGGACGGAAGCGGAGATATTGTCTTAATAAAAGGCGTGTTAAGATTTACTGCTGTGAGAAACACAGGTGCATCGTTTGGCATATTTAAGGACTCAACCTTTGCTCTTGCTATGGTATCTTTAACAACGGTTATTGTTTTGTTTTTTGTATGGATTCTCACACCAAAAATAAGGAGTTTTTGGTATCGTGGTGCGGTAGTTTGTATTATTGGCGGCGGAATAGGTAACTTTATTGATAGGATAACATTGGGATATGTAAGAGATTTTGTTTATTTTGAGTTGATAGACTTTGCGGTATTCAACCTTGCCGACAGTGCGCTTACAATAGGTACAACCTTATTAATAATATATGTATTACTTTCTTTTAAAACAGAAATTAATGATAAAAAAACCGTTAATGAAAATACAAGGGATACAAGCGGAACTGGGGACGAAGATGACAACGGAAGTTTTTAATATAGAGGACAGTGATGCAGGAATAAGGCTTGATGTTTTTTTGTCGGCGGAGCTTGAGGAATATACTCGCAGCAGAGTAAAGTCGGCTATCCAAAAGGGAAGGGTAAAGCTAAACGGTGCAATTGCCGACAAGGCGGGAATATCATTAAAAAAAGGCGATGAAATACAAATAGAATTAGAAGATATTCCTTCTCTTGAGGCTGTGCCGCAAGACTTATCCCTAGATATTATTTACCAAGATGACGATTTAGCTGTAATTAATAAAGCGAAAGGAATGGTTACGCATCCGGCAGCAGGCTCACCAAGCGGCACGCTTGCAAACGCAATATTATATCATATTAAAGACTTATCAAAAGTAAACGGCGCAATGCGCCCGGGCATTGTACATAGATTAGACAAGGATACTTCTGGTTTGATAGTTGTTGCAAAAAATGATGATGCTCATTATTCACTTGCCGAACAGATTGCTAATAAAAGTGCAGTAAGGAGTTATCTTGCGCTATCAGAAGGCAATATAAAAGAGGACGAGGGAGTAATAGAGGAGCGGATAGGGCGCTCCAAGAACGACCGCAAAAAAATGGCTGTTACGGCAGACGGGCGCTATGCGCTCACCAAATACAAGGTGATTGAGCGGCTCAACGGCTATACCCTTGCCGAATACACACTATTTACGGGCAGAACTCATCAAATTAGGGTGCACGCAAAATTTATTCATCATCCTATTGTTGGCGACAAACTGTATGGAAATTCGGATAAATTTAAGTTAGAAGGGCAGCTATTACACGCTTACAAACTAGCTTTTCTACACCCCGTCACAGGCAAGCAATTATGCTTTAATGCGCCGCTACCCGAGTATTTTACAAAAGTGTTAGAAAGCCTTAATTGCATAAATAAAATGTAAGATTTTAGAAATCTGATAACAATTCAATTTGCAATCACAGGGCTTTAAGAAATTTAAGTTAAATTGGGAATTTTTAGTTGCATATATTTTACATATATGATAATATTTAATATGTACTAATTAAGTACTACTTCTTTAGGTTACTTGTTCGAGGGCGGCACATTGCCGCTCTTGATGTTTGTAAGGAGTGAATTATGTATTCAGAAGTGAGAGAAACTGCTCTAAAAAAACTCACCCCCATAATAGAGGCATTAGGGTATGAGGTTGTGGATATTGAATATAAGCACATTCGTGAGAACAACCTTAATATTTACATTCATAAAAAAGGCGGAATAACCCTTGACGACTGCGAGCGTGTAAGCAATGCGCTAGATGCTCCCCTAGAGGAGTTTGATATTACCAACGGTGCAAGCTATGTGTTAAATATATCCTCCCCCGGGCTAGACAGACCCATAGTTAGTGACAAAGATTACGAGCGCAATCTAAATACAGAAGTAGAGGCTTTTTTTGTTAAAAGCTACAACAAAAAAAACTCCTTAAACGGAACACTGCAAAGCTATACTGCCGACATCGTTGTTCTTGTTGCCAACGGCAAAACGCACACCTTGGACAGGTCTAATATAAGGTTGTTAATACCACTAATTAAGTTTAAATAGATAACATTGGAGGAACACTAAAAAAATGATTAATAAG
>JBAZCO010000067.1:0-9743 GCA_041654915.1 Clostridia bacterium
TAGCTGTTTATTTGCCGAAATTGGCACAAACACCATAAGCACCACGGATAGCAGCGTGCCAATCACAATAAAGGGAGTGCGTTTGCCGTATTTACTTTTAGTCTTATCCGACAACTTGCCAAACAGCGGGAGCAAAAAGAGGGATAAGAGATTGTCTAGCCCCATTACCAGCCCACGCATACTGTTGGACAAGCCAAAAGTATTTTCCAAAAGAAGAGGTACTACATAATCGTATGCCGTCCAGAACACCATAACGATAGCAAAAGCAGTACCTACTTTAAGAGTCTTTGCATAATTAAGTTTCATACATATTCTCCTATTCTAAAACTGTATTAAGTATAACATAAATCTTTACAAATTAAAACACACAAAAACCATTCAAGGCAGAAATTTAACAAAGTTGATAAAGGGATGTGTGTTTTTTAGCAAAAATCCCGATAATCTTTTAAAGGTTTTTTAAAAAAAGAGATTTTTGGTTTTGCAAAGTGATTTTTCTTGTATTTTCTCCATTCTAAAAAGACTTGAATACATATCCGTTTGCAATAAAATATTCTATTATTTGGGGCAGAGATGCCGCTGTAAGACTTTTATTGTCGTGCATCAAAATTATCACACGGTTTCTGCCAGCGGCGCTGTCTATTGCGCACTGCACAGCGGCAGAAGTTGTATGGTTGTTTTTTTCCGTATCGCCGTTTACTGCGTTCCAATCTTTATATTCAAGCCCCAAAGCGGCTACCGCATCAAGATATTCAGCGGGCAACCCAAACGACCCGCCGGGAAAGCGATAGTATTTTGCTTGGTAATTTGGCAAAATTTTTTCAACCGCATTGCGGCAGCTTATAATATCCGTGCTAAGGCTTGCCGCATCTTTATATATCATCTTATAGTCGTGGTTGTAACAATGCAGTCCTATGGTATGCCCGCCCTCATATATTTCTTTTATTATATCGGGGTGCTTTTCCACCATATTTCCTACAACAAAAAAGGTAGCCTTTACACCGTAGCGGCGGATGATACACAAAACTTCTTGTGTCAAGCGGCAAGGTCCGTCATCAAAGGTTAGGTAAACCTCTCTTTTTTTCGCAACGGTATCCGCTGCCGTTTCCCAAACTCTGCTTTCCATAGCAAAACCCCCATTCGCAAAACTGCTCCCGTTATCAAAACTACCCCCATTATCAAAACCGCCTCCGTTAGCAATGCCAAGAAAGCTTGCCGCAGTAAGAAATATCAGTAGTAGGGATATTGAAAAGAGCTTTTTCATAAGTCTATTATGCGGATAAATATATATAGTTATCCCGTCAAAGGGGATAAAGCTATTGTCAAGCAAGGTGGGATAAGCTATAATATAAACAGTAAAAAGGACGGTGAGTTATGGCAGCAAAGAATAAAAAATCAACTGTAAAAGCAGCAAAAAAGGCGATTAAGTCCGCTAAACTCAACATAAATGTGGTAATTTTAGCGGCGGTGATAATAATAGCGCTAATTGTTGGGGTTACCGTGTTCCGCACAGAAGTGGGAGAGTTTATCAAAAACATTTCCGCTCCCTGCCCCGAGCCAACAGAGGACTTTGAAGTCAATCCTTCTGTGCTTGGCGGTTCAACTTTGGTTAGTCTGCCCGTTGAACTTGGGGAAATCGGGCTTGAAATCCACTTTATTGATGTGGGGCAGGGCGATGCGATAGTTGTTCGTTTTCCCGATGGCAAAGATATGATTGTAGATGCCGGCTCAACAAGCGGCGGCGGCGGAGTATCGCATCTCCTAGATTATTTGCAGCTAATCAACATTGATTATTTTGATTATATGTTAGCCACCCACCACGACGCAGACCATATTGGTATGTTGGACGATGTATTGGGAGCATATCAAGTACATAATATTTACTACAACGGCGACAGTCACACAACCCAAGCTTTTACAAACTTTGACACGGCGGCAAAGGCGGAGGGCGCAGAGATTTACCGCTTTGATGAGGACGGCGGCATTTATGATACAAAGATAGTCGGCGAGGACTATAAAGTTGTAATTTATGCGCCGGGATACGACCGCTTTGACGGCTTTAATGCCGACTCACCAATAGTATCAATAGAGTATGCAGGGCGCAGGGTACTTCTCACGGGCGATGCCGAGCAACTTACCGAGCAATGGTTTATCGACCAGATAGACGGAGATATTTATGATTGTGATGTGCTAAAGGTAGGGCATCACGGCTCTGCCAGCTCCTCTGCGACCTATTTTCTTGACTTTATACAGGCGGAATATGCGGTGATATCCGTGGGTGATGTAAACAGTTACGCACATCCCGACCCCATGGTTATGAACAAGCTTTTTGATAGGGGAATGGTTACCTATCGCACCAACCGCCACGGAAATATAGTATTATATATTGACGAGGATGGGGAGTTTGCCTTTGGCACGGAGCGAGAGGAAATTACCGAAAACAACCGCTTTGGCATAAACGACAGACAGATAATAGCGGGGGAAGGATAAATAATTTTTATAAAATCCTCATCCAAGCTAAGAAAATTATAAATTTAAAGAGGTTTTATTTTACTGGAAACATACTTTTATTTTATTTTAAGGGCGGGTGATTCTCTCCCTAAAAATTATACTCAAAATTATGCATTTTTTGCATAAAAATACAATATATTGTATTTGGTTTATCTATTGACAACTACATATTGTGTATGATATAATTGCAAAAGTGTACTTTTAGCAGGAGAGGAGGGCATCTTTAAGATGATAAACAAGATTGTCAAGAGAGATGGGAGAGTAGAGCAGTTTGATGTTGGCAAAATAGCCGCAGCTATATACAAAGCGGCGATTGCCGCAGGCGGAGATAACAAGGAGCGTGCCGAGGAGCTATCCTATATCGTTGCCGCAGGGCTTGCCGCAAAGTACCGTGACAGCGCACCCACTGTAGAAAATATACAGGATATGGTGGAGCGGGTGCTTATTGAGCAGAACCATGTTAAAACCGCCAAGGCTTACATCCTCTACCGTGAAAAGAGAAAGCATACAAGAGAAAACAATGCCCTCGTTGGCGCAACCATAGAAATGTTTTCCGACTACCTGTCCGACAAGGATTGGAATGTAAAGGAAAATGCGAATATGCAAAAGAGCGTCAACGGCTTAAACAACTATATCCGTGAGGCATTCACCAAAAAATATTGGCTGTATAATGTTTATCCCAACGAGATAAGAGAGGCGCACGAGTCGGGGGATATGCACCTTCACGATTTGGGCTTTTTTGGACCTTACTGTGCAGGTTGGGACTTGAGGCAGCTTTTAACCGACGGCTTTGGCGGAGTAGAAGGCAAGGTAGAAAGCAAGCCCGCCAATCATCTGCGGTCGTTTTTGGGACAGATAGTAAATTCCACCTTCACCACTCAAGGCGAAACAGCGGGAGCGCAGGCTTGGTCGTCCATAGACACCTATTGCGCCCCATTTATCCGCTATGACAATATGAGCTATACGCAGGTCAAACAGTGCATACAGGAGTTTATATTTAACATCAATGTTCCCACACGGGTGGGATTTCAATGCCCGTTTTCTAATTTAACATTCGATATCAAAGTACCCCGCACCCTCAAAGACCAGCCTGTAATCAAGGGCGGCGAGATGATGGATGCGGTATACGGCGATTTCCAAGAGGAAATGGATATTTTCAATACCGCATTTTGCGAAGTTATGCTAAAGGGCGATGCAAAAGGTAGGGTGTTTACCTTCCCCATTCCCACAATCAATGTTACCAAGGACTTTGATTGGAGCTCCCCCGTTGTCGATAAGTTTATGGAAATCACTTGCAAGTACGGCATTCCCTACTTTGCAAACTATATCAACTCCGACCTCTCCCCCGAGGATGCAGTATCTATGTGCTGCCGCCTTAGGCTAGATGTAACCGAGTTAAGAAAACGGGGGGGCGGCTTGTTTGGCAGCAATCCTATGACAGGCTCTATTGGCGTTGTCACAATCAATCTGCCTAGAATAGGCTATCTTGCGAGTGGCGAGGAGGACTATTTTGCCCGCCTCAAGCATATCGCCCGCCTTGCTAAAAACTCATTGGAAATCAAACGGAAAATCATAGAAGACCAATCCAACAAAGGGCTATACCCTTACAGCACCCACTACTTGCGTAGTGTCAAACAACGCACAGGGCGGTTTTGGGATAACCACTTTAACACTATCGGCATTGTCGGTATGAACGAAAGCTTGCTAAACTTTATGGGCAAGGATGTTGGCTCTCCCGAAGGGTTGGAGTTTTCTATTAAAGTGCTAAAGTACCTTAGGGAGCTAATGGTGGACTTCCAAAAAGAAACGGGTATGAGCTACAACCTAGAGGCAACCCCCGCCGAAGGCACAAGCTACCGTCTTGCCACCCTTGATGTCAAAAAGTTTGGCAAAGATATCATATCGTCGGGCGAAAAAGTTCCCTATTACACCAACTCATCCCAACTTCCCGCTAAGTATACAGAGGACATTATGGAGTGCGTGGAGCTGCAAGACGAATTGCAGTCGTTATACACAGGCGGCACGGTACAGCATCTCTATTTGGGCGAGCGCATAGAGGATATCGAAGTGTGTAAAAAATTAATCAAAAAGATATTTGCCACCAGCAAGATGCCCTATATCTCAATAACTCCCACCTTTAGCGTATGCAACACGCACGGCTATATAGCGGGGGAACATTTTGAATGCCCCACCTGCCGCCAAAAGACAGAGGTATACAGCCGAGTTACGGGATACCTTCGTCCCATACAAAACTACAACGACGGTAAAAAAGAAGAATATCGTGAGCGTGTAAAGTTTGTTGTTAGCAGTGAGCAAATTAAGGATGTCAGCCTTGACACCACGGAGCAGGCGGAAAAGGTATGCGGATAGCCGGCTACAACCCTAATTCCTATGTGGACTACCCTGCAAATATTTCAGCCGTCATTTTTCTTGGCGGCTGTAATTTTAATTGCTTTTATTGTCATAACAGAGAGTTAATTACGGCAATCGGCGGCATACCCTTAGAGGAAGTTATTGCAAAGATAGCAAAAAGAGCTTTATTTTTGGATGCTGTGGTGATAACGGGGGGCGAGCCTACTCTCCACCCCATTGGGGAGCTTAGCGATTTAATTAACAGCATAAAGGATTTGGGCTTGAAAGTAAAATTGGACACAAACGGCACTCGTCCCAAAGTTTTGCAGCAACTTAGCGTAGACTATATCGCTATGGATATAAAAGCTCCTCTTGAAAAGTATGCAGATGTTACTAGCCTTGAGGGGAGCGACTTAGCCAACATAAAGGAAAGTATAGAGTTTATAAAAACACAAGGGGGCGAGTTTAGAACAACGGTGTACCCCGAACTTAATACGGTTGATATAATCCAAATAGCAAAGAGCATTGCAGGGGGAAAGGCGGTATATTATTTGCAAAAGATGCTCCCCACCGACTATATGACGGATAAGCGGGAGGTATCCCAAGACTTTTTGTCCGCAGCCCAAGCGGAGGCAAACAAATATATCCCCACCTTTTTGCGAGGGGTATAAAGCTCCTGCCGCTTTAAGCCAAGAATATAAGCTTTCCCTTTAAGCACAAAAAATCTATATAAAAAGTTTAATCTGAGTTTTTCTTGTCAATAATCCTCTCACAACAGGGAGGCTTTTTTTATGAAAAAAACAGCTGGTATATTATTTGTTATTGTTGCCATAGCACTTTTGGCACTGCTAATACCCCAAAAAACAGACAGTGATTATATTAGGATACATATACGGGCAAACTCAGATGAGGCAAGCGACCAAAACATTAAATATTTGGTTAGGGATTCCGTTGTGGAATATTTAATACCCCAATTAGCGATATGTGAAACATCAAGCGATGCCCGCACCGCACTTAAAAAAAGCTTGCCCGCCCTTGAAAAGCTAGCGTCCGATATATTAAAAAAAGAGGGATACCCATATGGCGCAAAGGCAAGTATGAAGCGGGAAACATTTCCTGCAAGGAGCTACGGGGAGTTTGTGCTTGATGCGGGGGTATATGATGCGCTAATCATAGAGCTTGGCAGCGGCGACGGAGATAATTGGTGGTGTGTTGCCTTTCCCCCTTTGTGCTTTATTCCCGACAGAGGGAGCGAGGAAATCGAATATAAGTCAAAGATATTGGAGTTAATAAAAAAATATGGAGAAAAGAATAATGGCTAAAAGACTTATTGCAGGATTGTTATTAGTGACGGTGGCGGTTACCGCACTCGTCTTTTTTACCGATGCTTTCCATACCGAGCAAGAGGCGGAGGCGGCGGTAATAAGGAGGGGTATGACGGGCGCAACCGTGCGCACAATTCAAACCAAACTAAAAAATTGGGGCTACTACAATGGTGCGGTGGACGGAATATTCGGCACGCAAACATATAATGCGGTAAGATTTTTTCAACAGCGCAACGGGTTGCTAGTTGACGGGATTGTGGGTAAACAAACCGCTGCTGCTTTGGGTATCACTCTTGCCTCTGCAAGTTCGTCAGGCGGGGCAACCTCTGGCGACACCTACCTTTTGGCGAGGGTGATTTATGCCGAGGCACGGGGCGAGCCTTATGTTGGGCAGGTTGCAATAGCGGCAATTGTGTTAAACCGTGTAAAAAGTCCGGACTTTCCCAACTCAATAGCGGGTGTAATATATCAGCCTTGGGCATTTACTGCGGTAAATGACGGGCAAATAAATCTTGCTCCTGACGAAACAGCTATTCGGGCGGCAAAGGATGCGTTAAGCGGTTGGGACCCAACATACGGTTGTTTATTTTACTACAATCCAGTCACCGCAACCAATGCGTGGATTCGCCAAAAGCAAATCCGCCTAACAATCGGCAGACATGTATTCTGCGTATAAGGAGGTTTGGTAAATAATGAAAAATTGGAGAAACTTCACCGCTCTTGCGGTAATATTCTTATTAGTTGCGGCTCTTGCGGTGTCGCTTGGTATATTTACCGAGCGGGACAGACAGTACCGCCAAGCATTGGATAATGTATATAAAAAGTCCTATTACGAGGCAATGGATGCAATTAACGACCTTGAGATGAAACTTGACAAACTCACGCTTGCCGAGGGTAAAAACACGCAACGCACATTGCTAACAGAAATTTGGATGCAAGCGGAGCTAGCCGAAAGCAACCTTGCCCAGCTATCGGCAAGGGATACGGAAATTGGGGAGATAATACGCTTTTTAAATCAACTTGGCGACTATTCCTACTATCTTGCGGGCAAGACAGAGGACGAGAGCCTAACAGAAAAGGAGCGTGAGGCAATAGAAAAACTGCACGAAATTGTTGTAACTCTACATTCCTCTTTTGAGGAAACCAACACGGGTATTATGCAGGGCGGCACTCTTGCAGGGCGGCTAAGCGAGGGAGTAAGTTTATTGTCCTCAAGCTATATGCAGTTTACCACCAATAATACCATCGAATATCCCGAGATGATTTATGACGGTCCTTTTAGTGACGGATTGTCCGACCGAGAGGCAAAGTTTTTAAAAGACGCTGCCGAGATAACAAGAGAGGATGCCGAACAAGTTATAAAGGACACTTTCCCCAATACAACCGAGATAAACTTCTTAACCGAAGTGGGCGGGAGTATAGCGGCATTTATGTTTAATATAAAATGGAAAGAGGGAGAAGGCAGCGTAGAGGTAACCAAACTGGGCGGGCATATTGCCGAATATTCTAGCAATCGCAATATAGGCAATCCCGACCTTAGCGAGGAAGAGTGCCAAGCGATTGCCGAGGAAAAAATAAAAGAAATGGGTTATGAAAAAATGACGCCTGTTTGGGCAACCAATAGCCACTCTATGGTATATATAAACTTCGCTTATGAGGACAACGACATCATATATTATCCCGACTTAGTAAAGATTAAGATAGCCGCAGACACGGGCGAACTAATGGGCATAGAGGCGGCAAACTATATTTACAATCACACGGGCGCACGGGCGGCGGCGGAAAATTTAAAGACGATAGACGAGGCACGGGCAAAGGTTTCTGCCAAACTAAATATAGAGAGCGCACGGCTCACCTATATCCCCACCGAATGGAATACGGAGTTGCTAGCGTATGAGTTTTCGGGCAGTTATAAAGAGGGGCAATATTTTGTATATATTGCCGCCGATACACTAAACGAAATCAAGATAATGAAAGTAATAGAGTCAGACGGCGGCAAGCTGATAATGTAGCAAATAACCTATTTTCAAAAACCTGATAAATAGCGGCGCAAGGGATATTCTTTTCCCCAGTGCCGCTATTTTTAATAAAAGAAAAGATAAAAAGGAATGGTTTTACCCTTTCTTATGATATACTATTATCGGTATGAGATGCTTACTTTTAATTAATATGTCTAGCGGCAACGCACAAAGGGCGGTAAACAATAAAGAGCTGATAAAGTCGCTTGAAGAAACTTACGGCACGGTTGAGGAAAAGCGGATAACCGAACACGACTTTGATTTCAACCTCAAAGAGTACTGCAAAGATTATGATGCGGTTGCCGTGTGCGGCGGTGACGGAACTTTTAATGCGGCAATTAATGCAGTGCGGGGGCTGGATATAGAGTTGCTTTATATCCCTTGCGGCACTTTTAACGATGCCGCCCATACCCTAAAGTCCCTTGAAAAACTAGACGACTTGCAAAACAGGCGGATTAGGCGGATAGACTTGGGCGAATTTAACGGCAGGCTGTTTAGTTATGTTGCGGCGGCAGGGAGCTTTACCGCAATAGGTTTTCTACCCAAGTCCAAGCACAAAAAGTTGTTCAAGCGGCTTGTTTATTATTTTTATGCGTTCAAAGAATACCGCTTGCACCATATAAAAGCGCAAATTACCGCAAATGGCAACAAATATTCAGGCGAATACACCCTGATAATGGCAATAAAATCCAAGTATGTATTTGGCTTGCCTTTCAACCGCCTATACAGCCACAACAGCGGCGCAGGGCATATGTTATTAATAAAAACACCAAAGGGTGCATTCAAAATAATCAAGATGTTCTTTTTATTCTTTCGAGCATTTTTTATTGGCTTTAACAAAGAAAAACACGGCAAGTATATCGATTTTTTCAACTTTACACAAGCGCAAATCATCCTAGATAAGAAATATGATTTTTGTGTAGATGGGGAAAGGATGCTGTCCGCCAAAGAAAACTCTCTAGCCTTTCACCGCCAAATGACCAAGCTATTTATCCCTTAGAGTAGGGAAAAATAAAAACATATGGCGCAATATTTTTAGGCGAACTGTTTTTCCCAAATTCAAGCATTCCCAAAAGCGTAAGTTACCCCGCCACTCGTGTACCGCCTGTACACTTCGGCGGTAGCTTTTAGCAAAATCATCCCAAAATCCCCTTGCCAAATCGCTACTGCCGCACATTATCCAACTTTAAACAGAGTTTGCGGAACGCAACAATATTTATGAAAGATTCTATAAATAAAATATCCAAATGGGGGAAAACAGAAAGGCAGCCTTGTTCCCTATAACCAAATGATTAGCGACAAGCCTTATCAAAGGTGGAAAGTTATGAGAAAGAAGGGGGTCAAAGGGGGAAACAAAGAGTATGTTTCCCCCTTATATAGTTGTAAACCACAGGGCACAATTTTAATATAGTGTGGTAGTCGCTTAAAAAACCACCGTTACCGCAAGCGTTAACTTTTCAAATTATCTGCAATTAATTTTTGCGCCCTATGTTTTAACTATCCGCATCTTTTTGCGTCTTTTGGGTGTCTTTGAACGGCT
>JBAZCO010000068.1:0-9736 GCA_041654915.1 Clostridia bacterium
CTACTTTCTATTCACTCCCCATAGAGGGTATGATTGAATACAGAACAGGTATTAGCGGCGCAAACTATAACAAGTATTCTGCTCTTGCAGGAAAAATAGCAGCTGCTGGTGCAGACAACGAAGATTTTGATGATTTCACCGAGGCAGAACAAGAAGTTTTCTGGGGCGAAGCTTTAGAAGCAGGCGGCAAGAAGTTTGCACAAGAAATCTTAGATTATGTGGCAGTAAATTATTTTAATGAAGGTTTTGCCGCATACTTTGGAGCGCTTGACCTTGCAGACATTTTGGCAAGCGACGGTCTTAGCATAGCTGCCGCTATGAGAATGTGGGGCTTTGGCGGCTGGACAAAAACTGATGATGAGTTTGACGGCGGCTTTAAAGACAGCATGGACAATGTCTATGACCTTGTAGACGAATTCCCCACAATCGATGATTTTTGGGCATGCATTCATGACGCATACGGCGATGACTTGTCCGACGCTGGCATCAACTACGAGTCCGTAGGCACATCAATAACCAAGTTTGTAAGCGATGAGTTTATTTTGATTGAAGTTTCAAAACTAGGCGAAGATGCAATACAAGAGTATGACAACATCAGCGGCATTGTTAAGACCAGCGATTATACCCTAACAATCACAATGACAAAGTTTGACGCAACCGCAATTTATAAGCTTGGTCTTTCTGTTGCTCCCCTCCACTACTATGGAAATGCTGCAGACTATGACTATGACAACGATAAGTTTGGTTTTGAGAAAAACGACCTATCTGCTGTTGAAAGCAAGACCACCAAGCCCATGGGCGCAGGACCTTATAAGTTTGATAAGTTTGAAAATGGTATAGTATACTTTACAGCAAACGACAAATATTACAAAGGCACACCCAAAATTCAAACCATACACTTTAGAGAGACCAGCGATTCTGATAAGATTTCTGGTGTAATTGCCGGTACATTTGATATCACCGACCCCTCTATAAGTGCGGCGGCAGTAGACCAAATTAAAGATGCCAACACAAATAACACAATGAACGGTAACTTTATTGATACCAACCTTGTTGATAACTTAGGCTATGGCTACATAGGCATCAATGCTAACCGTGTAAGAGTTGGCACAGCTGATGGCTCAGAGGCATCCAAAAACTTGAGAAAAGCTTATGCTACCCTCTTCGCTGTACATCGTAATGTAGTTATTGACTCATATTATGGCGAAAGAGCTGTTGTTATAGAGTATCCTATCTCCAGCACCTCTTGGGCAGCACCCCAACCCACCGACACAGGCTATGCTCTTGCATATTCCGTTGATGTTAATGGCGACCCCATTTATGATGCAGAAACGAGCGCTGACGACAAAGTTGCAGCAGCAATTCAAGCGGCGATTGGCTTCTTTGAGGCAGCAGGATTTACTAGGACAGGCGGTAAGTTTACCGATGTACCAGAAATCACAGCTCACATCCCCGCAGACGGCACGGGCGACCACCCCGCATTCTTAATTCTCACCAATGCAAAGGCTGACCTTGCAACTATTGGTGTAACCCTTCATATAACTGACTATGCTAACTCCGCCGACTTCTGGCCCGTACTGGACGGCAACAATGCAGACATCTGGTGTGCAGCTTGGGGCGCAAGCATAGACCCTGATATGGAGCAAGTATATCATAGTGCCAACTCTCTCATTAAACCCGGTGGCGGCACAAGCAATAAGTACAATATTGTTGATGCCGAACTTGACGAAATGATTAAAGATGCAAAATCTACTTCCGACCGTGCTTATAGAAAGACCACTTATAAAGAGGCTCTTGAACTTATCATGGATTGGGGCGTAGAAATACCCATCTACCAGAGGAAAAACGCAGTTATATTTAGTCCAGAGCGTGTAGACCTTGACACCTTGACCCCCGACATCACCACATTCTGGGGTTGGATGAACGACATTGAGAACTTGGAAATGAAATAAGCATTTTCACAGCAACTTAGCAATTTTTTTGAGGAGTCCGCATTAGCGGACTCCTCAAAAACTTGAAAAATGATTACTGCACACTTTGTGCATAAAAGATGGAGAAAAGGAACTTATAATGCTTAAGTTTATACTAAAAAGGTTATTATTAAGCGTGGGAATCTTATTTGCGGTTATGTTTATCATATATAACATAATGAGGGCTTTGCCTACGCAATATATCGAAACTGTTGCAAGAAGTTTATCTACCCAGTCCGGCTCATTGGATTACAAAGAATGGTTAATCTTGCTCAAGAACATGTACGGCTTAGATGATAATATTTTCAAGGGATTTTTCACTTGGTTTGGCAGAGCTGTTAAGGGCGACTTCGGCGATTCTTGGTATTACACAGTACCTGTTACCCAAAAGTTTAGGGAAGTTATTTGGTTTAGCTTTTATTTGGGCGCAGCATCCTTTGTTTTGCAAATGGCAATATCCATACCCCTTGGTGTATTGGCAGCAAGAAAACAATATAGCGCTACTGACTATTCGGTAACGGTATTTTCGCTAATAGGCATTTCACTGCCCACTTTCTTTGTGGCTACAATATTAAAGCTTGTTTTTGCCGTGCAGCTCAAATGGTTTGATATTGGCGGCAGGGTGAGCCGTGACTACGAAACACTATCACAGTTTGGCAAGATTTTAGACCAAGCAAAACAGTTTATATTGCCTACCATCACTTTGGTGATTACAGGCATTGGCGGTATGATGCGCTACACAAGAACAAATATGCTAGAAGTCCTTAACTCCGACTACATTAGAACAGCACGAGCAAAGGGCTTGCCCGAAAGAAAGGTGATTAATCACCACGCTTTCCGCAACACTTTAATACCCATTGTTACAATAATGGGCGGCTCTCTCCCCGGGCTTTTTGCAGGGGCGCTAATTACCGAAACATTGTTTAGTTTGGGCGGCATAGGCTTTACTTCTTATAACGCTATGACCAACGGCGATGTTCCGTTTACTATGTTCTATCTTACCTTTATGGCAGTGCTGACGCTTGCTGGCACGCTAATTGCAGATATTATGTATGCAATTGTAGACCCTAGGGTAAGAGTGGGCTAGGAGGCGAGCTATGAAAAGAGATATGAAAAATCAAGACAACCTCCGCAACGAGGTGCTAAACGACACAAACCGCATAAACAACGCTCCCGAAATGGACGAAAAACCGCCAATCGAAAGACCGCAACAAGCGCTAGACGACACAAGGCGGGTAAAAGTACTTTCCCCAGGTAGGTTGGTATTCAAACGCTTTATGCGCAGTAAGCTTGCAATCGCAGGCTCATGGATACTTATCTTTATGTTTGCATTTGCTTTTTTGGGCGGCTTGATTAGCCCCTATAAGCAAGAAGAAATTTTCTTCAAATATGGCCCGCTTATTTCCGAATACGGGCGTGCTATTGTGAGAACAGAATATGACAACATTATTATCAACCCCGATGTAGAAGTGCATCGCAATGTTCGCACAAAGACTAACTCCAATATCGCCTCTTTTACAGAGGGACAAACGGAAAAAACCATAATTCATGATGGCGAAGAATACTTGATGGAAAAATTTGGCGACAACGCCTATCTAACAAGCAAAATAGAGTATGTTACTATTGGCGATTACAATCAAAAACTATCAATATTCGTTGGCAAAGTTGACTATAATACCCCCGCTTTTATATCAATGATAGAAGAGAACTTAAGCAACACAAGCTTTGAATATCAAGACGAATCATTTTTAATAAATAAAACGGGAGGGTTTTTATACAAAGTAATTAAAAGAATGCCCAAACAAGAGGCATATATATCTACCAATTTGGTATTTGATATGTATGTGGTTGGCACTTCTATTACAGATGAATTTAAAATACTTGCCCTTAAAAATATAGACGAGGATACATTCACATACGATGGCACAGATTACACCGTTTCCCAAACCGAAGAAGATTTATTTTTAATCTCAAAAGTCGAGGGTGGCAAGAGTGTTTCCTTTGCCAATATGTCCCGTTTTGTTGTAAGAAGACAAAATGGAGAGGACACCATACCCATAGACTTCAAACTTGAAGTACAAAAGTTTATTTTAGGAATGGAGGAAGAGGGGCAACAAAAAGCAGAGTTTACCTATAAAATATACGATACAGAACTAATTCTTGATGAAGAAGAAACAGAAGAAGAGGATATAATCATTGATGAACCCAATGCGCCCGCAGTACTTTCCGAGAGTTTGTTTATCGTAGAAAGACAGTACGACTTATATGTTATCAAAAATGAGCAAATTAAAAAACTCATTGATATTTACTCTACTCCCACAGGCGAACATTGGTTAGGCACTGATGCCAACGGTATGGATGTCTTGACCCGTATGATGTACGGCGGCAGAATATCACTAATGATAGGCTTTATTGTTATTATTATAGAAGTGATTATAGGTGTAATTTTGGGCGGTATTGCAGGATACTTTGGCAAGTGGGTAGACCAACTTATTATGCGTATCGTCGATATCTTTAACTGTATACCATTCTTGCCCCTTATGATAATTATTGGCTCTGTGTTTGACAAAATGCAGTTAGACCCATACGACAGAATTATGTACCTAATGCTAATTCTTGGTGTCTTGGGCTGGCCGGGCATTGCAAGGCTGGTAAGAGGGCAGATACTGTCGCTAAGAGAACAAGAATTTATGATTGCCGCCGAGGCAACGGGGCTTTCGGCAAAGAGGCGCATATTTAGGCATCTTGTACCCAATGTTATGCCGCAATTAATCGTTACCGCAACTATGGGGCTTGGCGGAATTATTATTACCGAGTCCACTCTATCCTTCTTAGGGTTGGGCGCAAAGTACCCGCTTGCTACTTGGGGAGCTATGATTAATAGTGTTAGCGATGCCGCATCCCTTGTTAACTATACTTATATTTGGATACCGATAGGACTACTCATTTGTTTGACGGTTATAGCTTTCAACTTTGTTGGCGACGGGTTGCGTGACGCTTTCGACCCCAAGATGAAAAGGTAGGTGCAATATGGCGGATAAAAACTTGAAAAATAAAATAGTAGATAAAATAAAGTCCTTAGTTGCTAAAAAAGAGAGGCACGACGCCAACTATATTTCGGCAAAGGAATCTCGCAGAATATCCAAATCCAACAGGAAAATAACCGATGCGATAGAAAGACAGAGAAAGAGAAAAAATATTCCCGAGTCCGAATATCTAACGACAATGAAAGACCCCAATAATGTTGTTGAGTTTGACGACCTGCATACCTACTTCTTTACCGATATAGGTACAGTAAAAGCCGTGGACGGGGTATCATTTGAAGTGCCAAGGGGCAAGACCGTTGGCATAGTTGGGGAGTCGGGTTGCGGCAAAAGTGTAACTAGCCTTTCCCTTATGCAGCTTGTACAGCGTCCGCAAGGGCAAACCATTAAGGGCGAAATTCGCTTTAACACGGGCGACACCGCATATAATATCCCCAAGACCCCCGAGAAAGTTATGCAAAAGCTAAGGGGCAATAAAATGGCTATGGTATTCCAAGAGCCTATGACAAGCCTAAACCCTGTTTTTCGTATTGGCGCACAGGTGTCCGAGGTATTGGAGCTTCACCACCCCGAAATGACTAAAGATGAGCGCAAAACAAGGAGCATAGAGCTTTTGGAGCTTGTGGGTATAGCTAACTGCGAGGGTGTGTATAAAATGTTCCCGCACGAACTTTCTGGCGGTATGCGGCAAAGAGTGGTTATTGCTATGGCTTTGGCTTGCAACCCCCGTCTTATAATAGCAGATGAACCCACCACTGCGCTTGATGTTACCATTCAAGCACAAATTTTAGACCTTTTGTTAAACTTAAAAGACAAAATTAACAGCAGCATTATGCTCATCACCCACGACCTTGGCGTAATTGCCGAAATGGCGGACTATGTAGTGGTTATGTATGCGGGCAGAGTGGTGGAAAAGGGTACGGCAGAGGAAGTTTTTAATCATCCTTCTCATCCCTATACTATCGGGCTTATGAAGTCCAAACCCGTTGTAGGCAAGGTAATAGACCGCCTTTACAACATTCCCGGCAATGTTCCCAATCCTATTGATATGCCCAACTATTGCTACTTCAAGGACAGATGCGAAATGCGTATCCCAATGTGCGACGGTGAATATCCTCCTATGATTCAACTTTCACCAACACATTTTGTCGCTTGTTACAGATACTTTGAGGAAAAGGAGGTTGATAAAAAATGAGTGACACTAATAATAAATGTCCTGCACCAGTAACTTTTATCGATAAGGTTAAAAACTATTTTAATAGTAAGTTAGACACCGTCATTCGCTTTGTAAAGGCGGCTATACGCTTTGTAAAAAATCCTGCCGCTTTTATCCGTGCGGAAAAAAAGAGAAGGGCGGATATCATTAACGATGTATATGAGCCAATCGTACACAACCCCGAAAATGTGTTGGAAGTGTCTGGCTTAAAAGAGTACTTCCCTATTAAAGCAGGCTTTTTTAGGCGAACCGTTGGCTATGTAAAGGCTGTTGACGGGGTTACCTTCAACATAAAAAAAGGTACAACAATGGGGCTTGTTGGTGAGTCTGGTTGCGGCAAAACCACCGTGGGTAGGACAATTCTCCGCCTTTACGACAAGACGGGCGGACAAACGCTGTTTAATGGCGATGATATCAACAAGCTGTCACGAAAAGAATTGCGTGCGTTAAGACCCAAGCTGCAAATAGTTTTCCAAGACCCATACTCTAGTCTTTCTCCCCGCTTGCCCGTTGGCGAGATTATTGGCGAGGCAGTGAGAGAACATAAAATTGTGCCAAAAGACGAGTTTGACGACTACATTACAAAAATAATGCACGCTTGCGGGTTGCAAGAGTATCACAAAGATAGATACCCACACGAGTTTTCCGGCGGGCAAAGGCAAAGAATTTGTATTGCAAGAGCTTTGGCGCTTGACCCAAGCTTTATCGTTTGCGACGAGCCTGTTTCTGCGCTGGATGTGTCCATTCAAGCGCAAATTATCAACCTTTTGAAAGACTTGCAAAAAGAGTTTGGCTTAACTTACCTATTTATATCACACGACCTTTCTGTTGTAGAACATATATCTAACACCGTTGGAGTTATGTATCTTGGCAATATTGTAGAGTTTGCCAACACACGGGATTTGTTCGACAAACCCTTGCATCCCTACACGGTTGCGTTATTTAGCGCTATCCCCGTACCCGACCCCAACCTAAAGATGAAGCGCATCATTCTTGAGGGGCATATGCCCTCACCCGCAAATCCGCCATCGGGCTGCAAGTTCCATACCAGATGCCAAAAGCGTATGGATGTCTGCTCCCAAGTTGCGCCACGCACAATAGAGGCGGAGGAGGGGCATTTTGTATCCTGCCACCTTTACGACAAGGAAATTATGGGGGATACGGTGTATACCGTAAATGAAAAAACAGAATAAGAAAAAAAAGATTGATACTTTTGAGGACGACGGCAGAGTAATCGCTCCAATGAATGTGGATGGTATGCCGTGGTACACCCCAAAGCGTTCCCAAACGAGTGACCAAGAACAACCGCCTCTGGATAAAAAGGAAACACGAAGTTTTATGTTTTCTGCATTACTAGCGGCACTATTGGTGAGCGCAGTATTTATTATAGCGGCGGCGCTGCTTATACTCTTTGCCACCAAGATTTGGTTAAAATAACTATGAGCGAGAAAACCCCCAACAACTTTATTGATAAGCACAAAGTAGTTTGTCCCCATTGCCCAAAAGATGTATTGGACCATATGACAGTATGCCCTTTTTGCGGCGGCAAGCTCATTCCGCAGGGCTACAATCCCCCAAACCCCGCAAAAATGAAAAAAATCAAACTGATTGCATGGGTTATATTGGGAATAGTCGCCACCGCTATTGCGATATTTATTATTTTAGATAAGCTATAATAAACCTATTGCTAAAGGGAGAATATCTCCGTTTTTTATGCGGCGAATTTATCTTGGGGTCTTATAAATGTGATTTAAAAGGTTGTAGAGGCAAAAATATATTTTGCTATGGAAATTTTTGCTGTTATGGTGTATAATGTCTTTGTGGTAGTTTTGTTGAACATTCAAAGTGATTATATTACATGTGAATTTGCCGCACAAGGCAAAGTTTTATGCTTAAGACAAATAGGTAATTAAAAAAATTCTGTTCGGGTGAATCTCGGGCATTTTTGAGGTGGATTTATGTATGATGTTTTGATAATTGGTGGCGGTGTTACAGGTGCTGCGTGCCTTAGAGAGCTTTCCCGCTACCGCCTAAAAGTAGCCCTAATCGAAAAGGAAAATGATATTGCCTGCGGCGCATCTAGAGCAAATAGCGGCATTATCCATGCGGGGTATGACTGCGTGCCGGGTACGCAAAAGGCACGCTTTAATGTCGAGGGTAGCCGTATGTTCCCCGCTCTTGTCAAGGAATTTGGCATACCCTACCGCAACATTGGCTCTTTGGTTGTTGGCAGGGCGGGAAGTGAGGATGAAATACGCACCCTATACGAGAGAGGAATAAAAAATAGCGTTAGGGTAGAAATAGTTGATAGAAAGCGCATAGAGGAAATTGACCCCGGCATTGCGCCCGATATGGTAGTTGGGCTGTTTGCAGAGGATGCAGCGGTAATATCGCCATACAAGTTTAATATTGCGCTTGCCGACCACGCAGTAATAAACGGGGCTGAAGTCTTTACCGACGCCAAAGCGTTAAAGATAGACCACGACGGCAACGCATTTACTGTGCATACTCCAAGAGGTGAGTTTTATGCGAAGGTGATAATCAATGCGGCGGGTGCAGGGGCGGCACGGGTGAGTGCGCTTGCGGGGGGAGAGCCTTACCAAACAAGACACGCTGTGGGCGAATACTATATTCTTGACAACTCAGAAAAAGATGAGGTAAAGACAGTGGTTTTCCCTCTCCCTGACGAACTTGGCAAAGGTATTTTGGTTGCGCCAACGGCGGACGGCAACATTATACTAGGACCTACCGCAATCACAAGGGAGGACTCCGAGGATGTATCGGTTAGCCGTGAGGGACTTGCCAGGGTTAGAGCGGGAGCGCTTAAAGTTTTTAAACCTATGAACTTGAGAAAGGTGATAAGAGTATTTGGGGGTATGCGCTCAACTTGCGGACACGACTTTATCATTGAGGAATCCGCATCCCGTCCTGGACTAATTAACCTTGTGGGGGTTTGTTCACCGGGGTTGTCATCGTCTCCCGCAATAGCGGTATATGTGGCAGAGCTTGTAAAAAACATTATCCCCGCCGAGGAAAAGACGGAGTTTTTGCCATATGTAAAACAAAAGAGATTTACAGAGCTTAGCAAAGAGGAACTCAATGAGCTTGTGAAAAAGGACAGCCGTTGGGGCAGATTGATTTGTCGGTGTGAAAAAGTAACCGAGGCGGAAATAGTTGCCGCCGTGCATTCCCCCGTGCCTGCCGTGACAGTGGACGCTGTAAAAAAGCGTGTGCGTGCGGGAATGGGGCGTTGTCAAGGCAGTTTTTGCGGCATAAAGGTGATGGAAATTATCTCACGGGAACTAGATATTCCTTTCTCTGCAGTCAAGAAGGGCGGCAAAGATAGTCAAATTGCCGTGCTTAAAATCAAAGAGGAGCTGTAAAAAGTGAAATACAATCTTGTTTTTTATATAGTAACTTTTGCAAGATAGAGAGGTTTGAATATGAAGTATGATGTTTGTATTATAGGCGGCGGACCAGCGGGTATGGCGGCGGCAATAGCTGCG
>JBAZCO010000069.1:0-9557 GCA_041654915.1 Clostridia bacterium
ATTGTTTCCACTCGCTTAATATTATCGCTTTTATCTTAAAGCCTATGCTAGTTTTTATCTGCCGCCCAATATTGACTCGGCAATTTCAAACTTGACGGGTTTTTCCTCTCCCTCAAATACAAAGCGATAAATATCGTCCTCACGATAAAATTGCATAACATTTTCCTCTAAAATGATTGCCGCAGAGGGAATTGGACCAATTTTAAAGCTAAGCGCTGTGCCGTCCTCGCCATTAAATAGGTATCCATCCCTATTTATTGCAAGTGTACCCTTTGTTTTAAATATATGCTTCCCCGCATCCTCGTCGTTAACATACATGGATACCGTTGCCGCCCAAGAATAATCAGGGTCTTCCGCCTCTTTTTTTAGCTGCTCTTTTTGATAGTCGTACCAAAGGTCTAACCTATCAAAGGCCTTGTCGCCATCGGCAACGATTAGTTCGCCGTATTCGGTAAGTTCCACATGGTTTTCGCAGGCAGTACAATGTAAAAAGTTCCCTTCGGTGATGTGCTTAAATTCTGCCTTGCATTTGGGGCATTTATAAATTAGACGCTCCACACCTACCGTTGTGCCTTTTTTGCCCTTTACTCTAATATTATTTTCACGCTGATATTTGAAGTCATTGTACTTCATATTGCTAAGCAAGCGCTCTTTTATCTCCTCTAAACTTAGCGTTTCCGCCTCGCCTTCTCCCAAAATTGTCTTTACCGACACCTTGACTTGCCCACGGCGGAAGTCTGTTGCATAGCGTGGTCTTGATAGATATGCGCCCTCGGCGCACACCATAATCACGGGTATTTTTAGCCATTTGATAAGCTTATATATCGCCTCGGATATCGGGCTTTCCCGCCCGTCCATAGAACACCTGCCCTCGGGATAGATGCCAATGCTCACCCCTGCATCCGTCATCTTTTTCACATTTTTGACTACCGAATAGTCGGTGGAAAATTGCTTTTTGGGGATAGCGCCGCCTAACAGTTTGATAGCCCACGCATAGCGCTTGTCATAATATAATCCCGCCGCAACTACAAATCCTAGCCGCTTGGGGAACAAGGTATGTACCATAAAGATAAAATCTATGGGGGAGGAGTGGTTGCCCAGCACCAATACGGGCGATTTAACTTTCCTTGCCGCCTTGATTTCCTCTCTGTTGGTTCTTATGCGAAAGCGTATTTTGGCATAAAGTGCGGCTATCCATAGGATAAAATATACAAAAATGCTTGGCTTTTTGTATCGTGGTTGTTTTACACTGCTCTTTGTTTTGTCTGTCATACAACTGCCTCCGATTAAACAAGTGAGTTAACGCTTGTTTTTCTTGTTATCATATACTATGCGAGGGTAACCCTCCCGCATACTATGCTTATTTTAATATTAATTTATCCTCTAACATTGATTGAGCGTTTGTTAACTCAACAAGGTTAATTAAACCTTTCGTTGATGGATACTATTTTTATTTTCCTAAAGAATAAAGATATCCCCATCCATACAGCAAAGAACAACAGCCCGCCGCCCACGGCAAGAAGTGCGCCGCTCCAAGGTATCACGGCAAACTTAACATACTTATCTAGCAAGGCGCTAAGCACGGGCAGCATGCTGTTTATTACAAAATCCACTGCAAGCCCAATTAGCCCGCCCGCTAATATTACCGCCAAAGCCTCACCCGCCGAAAATCCCATATAATCGCTTGCCGACATCCCCGACAATCTATATAATCTTAGTTCGTTGCGCCTGTCGTATATGGTGACCATAGAAACATTTATAATACCCAAAGCCCCTATCGCATAAATGGCAACCTGCAACAATGTTAATAAAGTCGTCACGCCCGCTAAGTTGCTTGCCCCTCTGTATGCCCACTCAAGGAATGTTAAGGCATAGCTCTTTTCCAACGGTTTGCCGCCAATCTTATAGGTTTCCACCATATCCCTTAACGATAGAAACACCTCGTCATCCAACTCCGATGCGGGGGGCGAAGTGGCATTTATTAAAAATATTGAGTAGGTCGCATATGCCTCTAACGCACTGTAAGGAACATACCCCACTCGGTCGTACTCGGTAATCGTCTTATCCACTCCAACAACGGTAAAGGTAAAATCATTATCCTTAAAATCGTCCGACTTGGGTATTAATTTAATAGTGTCACCCACTTTTAAATTGCATCTAATTAGCATATCCTCATTTAGTACTAACGGGTTTATCGCAGTATCCCAACGCTGTTTTGCCCCCTCGTCCAACCCAATTGTCCATTTTGTAAGTGTTTGGTAGTCGGACACCCCGTATATATCAAATACTTTTTCGCCCTCATTGGGAATTAGGAATGAAAGCGAAGTAAAATATCCCGTAGCCTCTATGCCGTCAAGCTCTGTTATTTTTTCGCTAAATAAGTTATTTTGGGCGGCATCTGTTCTGGTATTTACTTCTACCACATAATCTGCCGTATAGCGGGTGCGGAATGGGGTAACTGCATATTTTACCAAACCCACCACTTGGTGGACGGTGAAAGAGAATGCTATTATCACCGCTAGCAGTACGGTTATCGAACGCATGGGGCGGTTTCTTTTTATTGACATAGAGCTAAGATTAAAAACGCCCGTCCGCTTTATTTTGGCAAGAACAAAGGCTGCCAAACGCACAACAAACGGCACGGCAAGCGACACCCACACGGCAATGGCAGGCACTAGCAGCCCGCTTAGGATAACCACCCCTATGCCCGATAAAAACCTCAAGCCGAGTATACCCCCAATAAGCACTAGGCTAGACACAGCAAACAAAATAGGTTGTTCCTTTTTTGCCTCTTTAAATTCAAGTGACGACAATTCCCTTATTGAACGCTTGCTTGTGGAGATTACGGGTACTAAAGCCGCCATAAAGGTTACCACAACGGCAATAATGAAAGCCAAAATATATTTCCACACCGCATAGCTTACCACTGTTCTTGCCGTAGGCAGCAGCTCAAGCATAGCTACTTCCATTATCAAGCGCCCGATAAGCAGTCCGAACACTCCGCCCACTATGCCATATACCGCTACTTCCAAAAACAAGATGAGGGCGGTTTGCTTGGGTGTTGCTCCTGCCGCCTTGAATATCACCATTTGGGAAACTCGATTTCTTGCTATTATCGTATAAGAAGTGAGCTGTATTAACATCATTGCCGCTATGACAAAGATAAGCCCAACGGCAAGAAGTAAGGTGTTGTTTCGCACTATCGCACGAATTGCTGTTTCGTTGTTGCCCTCCTCGCATTTTATCCCCGGCAAATATTCGTTAAATAGCTCCTCATATTTTTCAAAATACTCGGAGTTGGTAAAGTTGATATACACCGCATTAACTTGTCCCCTGCTCCCAACGGATGAAAAGTCCGTGAGTATGTTTACTGCCGCCGCTCCGCCAAATATACCCTCGTCCGCAGCTATATATAGCACGGACATCTTAGAATATATGTCGTAGGTGGGCAGATAAATTTCTATGGTATCCCCTGCGCTTATACCCGCATTTTGGGCAAAGGTGTATCCCACTATTGCCGCTTGATATTCTATATCTTTATCTGTTGGTGCAATCTTTTGGGGGGCGGCACGCTCTATGTAATTTAGGCTGTGGCGAGATAAATACCCTTTTAAGTCCGTTGCCTCTACCAAAACAGTTTTGGATATCTTGTCCGTTTTCATAATTGTAGGCAACTTTAAAAAGTACTCCGCCGACTCAATGTCCCCACCTTCTCGGGAAAGCAAAAGTTCCGTGCGAGAACGGCTAAAAGTTTCACCGCCCGTATTATCGCCTAAAAGCATATGTGCGCCTTGCGCCACTCTATCTGCCTCCGACATATTTATTGCGTAAAATATATCGGATAGCGAGAATGACACAAATATCATCGCTGTGATAATGATGATTGTGAGCGCTATTAATATCGCCTGCGCCTTACTGCGGGATATGCTCCTTAATGTATGTTTGAGTATTGCATTCATTTGGCGACTATTTTACCATCCCGCATAGTGATAATTCGGTTGCCGTAGCTGGCATTAATTTCGCTGTGGGTAACTTGCACCACAGTGGTTGAAAATTCGGAATTAATTCTTTTTAGCAATTCCATAATTTCGGTACTTGACTTGCTGTCTAAGTTGCCGGTGGGCTCGTCAAGCAAGATGATTTCCGGCTCAAATATCAATCCCCGTGCTATTGCTGTCCTCTGCTGCTCTCCGCCCGACAGTTTTGCAGGAAGCTTGTCACGCTGTGCAGTTATCCCTAAATATTCCATTAAAACATCTGCTTTTTTTAGCGCATCTCTTTGTGGTTTCGCCGACAAAATTATTGGCAGCATAATATTTTCCAGCACAGTAAGGTATGGCGCAAGGTTGAAAAATTGAAATACAAACCCTATCTTTGTCCGCCTAAGGAGCGCAAGCTCCCGTTCTTTAAAAAGTGTGATATCCTTATCCTCAAAAAAAACTTTGCCCGAAGTGGGGGAATCTATCCCGCCAAGAATGGTTAAAAGCGTGGACTTCCCCGACCCAGACGCACCTACGACCGACAAAAAATCTCCCTTGTTTATCTCAAGGGATACATCGTCTAGCGCCCTTATGTTCTCGGCAAATACTTTGGTGATATTTTCCGCTCTAAGTATAGTCATACGCTCTCCTTGCTTGTGCGATTTTTATTGCTGTGCGATTTTTATTGCTGTGCGATTTTTATTGTTCTCTGTTTATCGAATAACTGCGTCGTTTGGCAACAATCCAAACACCATTGCAATCAAGATAAATGACTGCACCTTGTCTAGCCCTGCTTTGAATTTATCCATACCCTCGGCAAAAATCTCAATCTCACCTTTTAGGCGAACAATTTCTGCTTGGGGCAGCGCCCTAATTTCATCTATGCTTTTACTCTCCGCCGACAGGTCATACATAGTGGCAAATAGAGTTTGTACAAACTCCTGCTCCTCTGCAAGATAAACGGCATATTTAGAGTTGTCCTCATCTCCCGACACCTTTAGCCTAGCGGCAATTACCGACACGCTTTCAAAAACCTTTTCTTCGGTAATGCCATATTCTTGCATTGCCGCAATGTGCGCATCCTTTGCCGCATTGATTATCTTGAGAATCCCGTATACAAAATATGTATCATCCCCGTCATTAATATAATTTACAAGCGCATCTGTAACAGAAAGAGTCCCTGCCGATATGCTGTCAAAGCTCATAAGCAGCCCGCTCATCACTCCAAAATAATACCCCGTCATACCCTGCATTGCACGGGATACCGCATTTATGTTTGCCAGCATTGGCAAGCTGTTAATACCTTCGGGCAAGTCGCTTGCGCTAATAATGTCGCCCCCTATCCCAAATAGTTGTTCAATTTTTTCGTATCCAAAATCGCTTAATATTGCACGGTAGCGACTGCCTAGCTCATACAAGACTTCCCTTGCCATTCTTCCCTCGGATAGTGAGGGGTTTTGTTTGTCTAGAAACATTTGTATCTGCGAATAAATCTCCGTGGTGTCAATAAATATCGTGATAAAGTTTTCTCGCCCAAGCTCCCTTAGCAGCTCTTGCCGTACGGGGTCGGCGGCATCTAAAAGATGCTCATATATAAAAGTTCCTAACTCATCGGGGGTTATCCCCGTGTGGGCGACTATGTCGGAAATTATCTGCAAAAAATCTACGCCGTTGGGAAGTACAGATATCCTGATATTTTCGGGGTCAGAATCGTCCATTACAATCACCCCCGACGGGTCGGCATTTCTTAAATAGTCGGCAAAGGCAAGCACCTTATCTGCCGATATTTCTGCCCGTTGCAGCGCTAGCAAAAGCGGACGGGACAGCCAATACGCTTGAAAAACTTCTCCCTCGTTTAAAAATACGCTGAACATCTTGGTAAAGTATTCCCGTGCGGCAGTTAGAAAAGCGGTTTCTGTTTCGGGGGAGTAGCGAATTACATACTCGTCCAAACTTTGGGCGGTTATCTTGCCCCCAACATCTGCCCCGCCTTGATTTGCCACCATAATTGTTGCAAATACAAGTGCTGAGGCAAGTGTCACTATTAGGACAATGGCGGTTGCGCCTTTGATTATTGATATTTTTCGCTCACGCTTTTCATTCATAATGCTATTATACTATATATATATAGATAAATCAATGATATTTTTCGCTCTACCCCCATACAAAACGGTTGCATAATCTATTGATTTTGTGCTATGCTTTGTAGGAAAACTATATATAATTTAGGTGTATAATGTCAAAAGAATACGATTTTAAAGCCGCCGAAAAAAAATGGCAAAAATATTGGTACGAAAACAACATTTTTGAAGTTACCGAGGACGAGAGCAAGAAAAAGTTTTATGCGCTCATAGAGTTTCCCTACCCTAGCGGCTCTGGGCTGCATGTGGGGCATATCCGTGCTTTTTCCTCTATGGAAGTGATTACACGCAAAAAGCGCCTAGAAGGTTACAATGTGCTTTTCCCCATTGGTTACGATGCCTTTGGGTTGCCCACCGAAAACTACGCTTTGGCAACCAAACAGCACCCCCGCAAGGTGACGGACGAAAATATAAATAAGTTTGAGGAGCAGCTAAAACGCATTGGGTATAGCTTTAATTGGGATAGAACGGTGGACACCACCGACCCTGCCTATTATAAATGGACACAATGGATTTTTACCGAACTATTCAGAAAAGGGCTTGCCTATAAATCCAAAACCTTTGTAAACTTCTGCCCCGACTGCAAGGTAGTCCTTGCCAACGAGGAGAGTCAAAACGGCATATGCGACCGTTGCGGCTATGAGGTTGTGCAAAAGGAAAAAGATGTATGGTTTCTTAAAATCCGTGACTATTCCGAAAGGTTGCTAGAGGGGTTGGATAAAGTTAATTTCCCCGACAATATCAAGGTTGAGCAGCAAAATTGGATAGGCAAATCCACAGGCGCAGAGGTGGTATTTAATGTGCAAGGTGGCGGCAAAGAATATCCTTTAATAGTATATACCACCCGCCCCGACACAATATACGGCGCAACTTTTTTGGTGATATCGCCAGAACATCCCGTGCTGGAAAGTCTTGCTAGCGGGATAACTAACTTGGGCGAGATAAGCGACTACCAAAACGCTGCAAAGATGAAAAAAGAGTTTGAGCGTGTGCATATGGCAAAAGATAAGACAGGCGTAAAAGTTCAAGGTCTGTATGCCATAAATCCAATTACAGATACCCAAATACCCGTTTTTGTGGCGGACTATGTTATGATGGACTACGGCACAGGCGCAATAATGGCAGTACCTGCGCACGACCAACGGGACTGGGAGTTTGCCAAAAAGTTTGACCTTCCCATAATAGAAGTTATAGCGGGAGGCGATATAGAAAAAGAGGCATATGCGGCAAAGGACGGCGGCACAATGATTAACTCACCGTTAATTAACGGGCTGGATGTTTCTGCCGCTATCCAAAAGATGATTAGCCATATGGCGCTCCATAAGATTGGCACGCCAAAGACCGACTATAAAATGAAGGATTGGGCATTTAACCGTCAACGCTATTGGGGCGAGCCTATACCCATTGTTAACTGCCCCAGCTGCGGACAGGTGGCGCTCCCCCTATCGGACTTGCCGCTAGAACTTCCTATGTTAGAGGACTTTAGCCCAACTGATGACGCATCGTCACCCCTATCCAAATGCACCGATTGGTTAAACACAACTTGCCCCCAATGCGGCGGCAAGGCGACAAGGGAAACCGACACAATGCCGCAATGGGCGGGCAGTTCTTGGTACTTTTTGCGTTATATGAGTCCTAGGGACAACAATTTTGCCGTTTCGCCTAAGGCTTACAAATATTGGGGGCAGGTGGATTGGTATAACGGCGGTATGGAGCATGTGACACGCCACCTCATATATTCTAGGTTTTGGAACTTATTCTTATATGATATTGGCGCAGTAACGCACCCCGAGCCTTATACAAGGCGCTCCGCACAAGGGCTTATCTTGGGCGAGGACGGCGAAAAAATGAGCAAGTCCCGTGGCAATGTGGTAAACCCCGACCAAGTGGTTAACGCTTACGGTGCTGATGTGCTTAGGCTGTTTATACTCTTTATTGGCGACTATGAAAAACCCGCCCCGTGGTCACCCGACGGCATAAAAGGCTGTTCCCGCTTTTTGCATCGTGTTTGGAATCTTAAAGATATGTTAGTTAAGTCTTGTGACACTTCCGACCTCAATATTGACGCACTTATAAAAAAGGTATCGGACGACTATGAGGCGCTCAAGTTCAACACGGCAATTGCCGCTCTTATGAGTGCGGTCAACACCATTTACTTGCGTGGCAAGGCGACTTTACCCGAACTTAACACCATCCTTTTACTATTAAATCCTATTGCGCCGCATATGACTTCGGAATTGTATGAGATGCAAAATAGCGGCAAAAAGATAGAAAAACAAAGTTTTCCCACCTATAACAAGGCAAATCTTGTGAGCGAATATATTGAAATTCCCGTGCAGGTTATGGGGAAACTCAAAGGGAAAGTAACCATAGCCCCAAATGCAACGCAAGACGAGGTTATGGCAGAAATTAGCAAGACTGCTATACTAGACGGAAAGACTTTGATAAAAGTTGTATATGTAACGGGACGAATTATCAACCTGATAGTAAAATAAGTTGGAGTTTTCCAACCTTTGGCAAATATCGCCCTCATACAGTTGCATAAATTCAAGAAAAAGTATAGAATATTTATAGTAAATAAACTCATCTTAACATTTGGAGGATAAATAATATGTCAAAAGTAAAAATCGGCATTAATGGCTTTGGCCGTATAGGACGCCTTGTTTTTCGTGCTTGCACCGAGCGTGATGATGTGGAAGTTGTTGGAATAAACGACCCTTTCATCGATTTGGATTATATGGTATATATGCTAAAGTATGACACCGTACACGGTCAGTTCAAGGGTACAGTAACTACCGATAACGGCAAACTCATAGTAAACGGCAAGCCCGTTGTTGTCTATGCTGAAAAAGACCCCGCCGCTATCGATTGGAAAGCAAGCGGAGCGGAATACATCGCCGAGGCAACAGGTGTTTTCACCACCAACGATACGGCAAACGCACACTTTAAGGGCGGCGCAAAAAAGGTTGTTATCACAGCACCGTCTAAAGATGCCCCTATGTTTGTTATGGGCGTAAACCAAGACAAATACACAAGTGATATGACAATCATAAGCAACGCATCCTGCACAACCAACTGCCTTGCACCCCTTGCAAAGGTTATCAACGATAAATTCGGCATAGTCGAAGGTCTTATGACAACCGTACACGCAACCACCGCAACCCAAAAGACGGTAGACGGTCCAAGCAAGAAAGATTGGAGAGGCGGCAGAGCCGCAGCAGGCAATATCATACCCAGCTCCACCGGCGCAGCAAAGGCAGTGGGCAAAGTTATTCCCGAACTTAACGGCAAACTTACAGGTATGGCATTCCGTGTTCCCACCCTCAATGTATCTGTTGTAGACCTCACGGTCAGGATAGAAAAGAGCGCATCCTATGACGAAGTCAAGGCAGCAATAAAAGAGGCAAGCGAAACCACTATGAAAGGCGTTATGGGC
>JBAZCO010000070.1:0-9514 GCA_041654915.1 Clostridia bacterium
ATAGTTATATTTATTTATTGTCAATTGTATGCGGCTTATTGGGCAATTCGTTGACTTTATCATTTTATTTACACCCAACAATTATTGTGATAAATGTTGCAAGTAGCGGTATTTTATGGTAGAATTACTACATACTATAAAATGAGGAGATATTTGTTATATGACTACAAACCAACATATTCTTGACTTTGTAAAAAAGTATTCTGACTTGATGAGTCCGGACGAAATTGTATGGATTGACGGCAGTAAAGCCCAAAGCAAAGCGCTAACCCAACAAGCAATCGAAACCGGTGAGGTAATAAAACTTAACAACAAACTTCTGCCAGGCTGTCTTTATCACCGCACGGCAGTTAACGATGTAGCAAGAGTAGAGGGAAGAACCTTTATTTGCACTACCGATAAAGAGGTAGCAGGACCTACCAACAATTGGATGGACCCTCAAGAGGCGTATGCCAAACTAGACAGCATTGCCAAAGACAGTATGAAAGGCAGAACTATGTATGTTATACCTTTTAGTATGGGTAAAGTAGGCTCGCCCTTTGCCAAGTACGGCATAGAGCTTACCGATAGCATTTATGTTGTTCTTAATATGATAATAATGACCCGTGTAAGTCCCAAAGTTTACAACAAGATTGGCGATACCGACAACTTTGTAAAATGCATACACGGCAAAGTTAAAATTGAAGAAGAAAACCGTTACATCTGCCAATTTCCCGAGGACAATACAATATACTCAATCAACAGCGGCTACGGCGGCAATGTGTTGCTTGGTAAAAAGTGTTTTGCACTCCGCATAGCATCCTACCAAGGTTGGAAAGAAGGCTGGATGGCAGAGCATATGCTCATCTTAGGTATCGAAAAGCCAGACGGCGAAGTAAAATATATCACGGGCGCATTCCCCTCTGCATGCGGCAAGACCAACCTTGCTATGCTCATTCCGCCAGAGACCTATACAAACAAAGGCTACAAAGTATTCACAGTTGGCGATGATATCGCTTGGATAAGACGGGGCAGAAACGGTATGCTATACGCAATCAACCCCGAAAACGGCTTTTTTGGTGTTGCTCCCGGCACAAACGAAAAATCTAACTACAACGCTCTTGCAAGCACACGCAGAGATACAATTTTCACCAATGTCGTGTATATTCCCAAAAACAAGACAGTATGGTGGGAAGGCTTGGACAAAAATCCCCCCAAGAACGCTATCGATTGGATAGGCAATCCGTGGGACGGCGACACCGTGGATGCAAATGGGAACAAAGTAAAGGGCGCACATCCCAACAGCAGATTTACCGCCCCTGCCAGAAACTGTCCCTGCATATCACCCGAGTTTGAAAACCCAAGAGGCGTACCCATTTCGGCAATCGTATTTGGCGGCAGGCGTGCCAAAGCCGCTCCGCTCGTATACGAGTCATTCGACTGGAAACACGGTGTATTTGTTGGCTCAACAATGGCATCCGAAACCACCGCTGCGGCGGCAGGCGCTGTGGGCGTAGTAAGACACGACCCAATGGCAATGCTCCCCTTCTGCGGTTACAATATGGGTGACTACTTCCAGCACTGGCTAGATATTGGTAAAAAGACCAAAAACAAGCCCAAAATCTTTAATGTTAACTGGTTTCGCACCGATGACAAAGGCAACTTTATCTGGCCTGGCTTTGGCGACAATATGAGAGTACTAGACTGGATACTAAAGCGTTGCGAAGACGCAGTGGATGCAGTAGAAACCCCTATTGGCTATCTGCCCAAACCCGAAGATATCAACCTCGAAGGTTTGGACTTCACAGTAGAGGAGCTAACGACAATACTTGATGTGGACAAGGCAACCTGGAAAAATGAAATCAAAAATATTGAGGAGTTCTACGCAAAGTTTGGCGACAAACTCCCCCGTGAGCTTACCAAACAACTCAAGGCACTCAAATCCCGCATTCGTAAGATGTAAGTTAAAACATAGGGCGCAAAAATCTATTTTATAGGTAACCCTACCAAAATCAACCATTACCAAAAGCGCAAGTTTTTTAAATAACTTGCGCTTTTTTTATTTTGCATCCTATATTTTAACAACTATATAAGGGGGAAACAAGCTCTTTGTTTCCCCCTTAACCCCCTTCTTTCTCATAACTTTCCATCTTTGATAGAGTTTGTCGCTAATTATTTGTTTGTAGTGAACAATTTTGCCGTTCTATGTTCCCCCATATGGATATTTTATTTATATTTATAGGAGCGAAAAGCGACTCCAAAAGATAAGGGGGAAACTAATGGTCGTATATATTGATAGTGTTAATGCCCTAGCCTATGGGCAAGGGTTTTTAGTATTGTTGGGAGTGTTGCCGCCCTGCTTTGTTGGGGTGGAGAGATTGGGACTGTTGTAGCCGACCTTTTTAACGGCGGCGGGAGGATGCGACTTTTAATTCAATAAAGTAGGTGTTTTTTCTTGTTGGAAGTGTTTTACTTTTTAGTGTTGGTCTATTGATGGTGTTGATGGGCAAGGATTTTTAGTGTTGTTAGGAGTGTTGCTGCCCTGCTTTTGCTGTGTTTTGTTTGCTAAATTTGAGTAAACTATGTTAATATATTATTAAATTAATTATTAGCGTAAGGCAATTGCCACCGAGTAATGCAAAAATGCTTGGTTTTTAAGCATTCTCGTTTGTATCGTTAGGTCTTAGAAGATATAAACAGAGGATGTTTTTTGGAGTTACGATGAAGTTTGTACGAGCTACCCTCAAGTCGTTTACTAAGTTTGAGCTTGCCCTATGGCTTGGCTCTTATCTTGTGATTACCCTTTCTTTTGTATTGCTAAAAAACAAAGACTATCTCACCCTTGCAGCATCACTAATAGGCGCAACTGCCCTTATTTTTGTATCCAAAGGCAATGTGCTTGGACAAGTGTTAACTGTGGTTTTTAGTGTATTTTATGGGATAATATCCTTTTCATTTAGATATTACGGCGAAATGATAACCTACTTATGTATGACTACCCCAATAGCGGTGGCATCTATTGTCACCTGGATACGCAATGCATATAACGGGAATGCTATCGAAGTCAAAATCGCCAACCTAAGCAAGAAAGAATATTTTTTGATGCTACTTTCTGGCACAGCGGTAACGGTTGCCTTTTATTTTATACTCGACGCTTTCAATACAAACTACCTTATAATAAGTACGATATCGGTAATGACAAGTTTTGTTGCCTCTTACCTAACAATGCGCAGGAGTGAATACTACGCTCTTGCGTATGCCCTTAATGATATTGTGCTTATCTCGCTTTGGGTGCTTGCTACAATGAGTGAAATAAGTTACCTGCCGATGATAATATGCTTTGTGGTTTTTCTTATTAACGATTTGTATGGATTTATTAATTGGTCTAAAACAAAGCGAAAGCAAATGGATAACCAACCCTTGTCTTGACTAATTTATTGCCACATTGTATAATGTTTGCTAGAGAGATTTGCCTATGAATATTACTATTTGGAACGAATATCACCCATCCGCAAAAAGCGGGAAAATAGCACGAGTTTATCCCAAGGGAATACACCATACGCTAAAAAGCATATTTGCGAAGGAAGAAAACATAAGCGTGCATATTGCCACACAGGACGAACCTGAAAACGGGCTTAGCGACAAGGTGCTAGAGAACACCGATGTGCTAATTTGGTGGGGCAGCGCTTGGCAAGACAATGTGCTAGACAGCGTGGCAGAAAAAGTGTACAAGAGAGTACTTAGCGGTATGGGCGCAATATTTTTGCATTCGGCGCACGCAAGCAAGCCCTTTATCAAGCTTATGGGTACAACCTGCTCACTAAAGTGGCGAGAGGAGGAAGAAAAAGAAAGACTTTGGACAATAAATCCTTCCCACCCTATCGCTTACGGCATACCCGAAACATTTTCACTTGACTCAGAAAAAATGTACGGGGAGTTTTTTGATATCCCCATACCAGACGACCTAATATTTTTGGGCTGGTTTCCCGGCGGCGAAGTGTTTCGCAGCGGCTGTACCTTTAGGCGGGGATATGGCAAAATATTTTACTTTCAACCAGGTTGCGAAGTATATCCCACCTATTACGATGATACAATAAGAAAAATTATTTACAATGCCGCAATGTGGGTTGCCCCCAACGCTCCCCCAAAAGTGTCGGATATCATACACCAAAAAGTTGCGATAGAAAAAACTAAGAAGGGAATATTTAGGCGAAAATAATACAAAAATAATATTTTTAGCAGATGAATAAATAAATATTAACTCCGCTTTTTTAGCGGAAGGGAGAGAATAAAATGACAAAAAAAATTAGATTGGGAGTACAGCTTTTTACCCTGAGAGATGAAACAAAAGACCCTGACAATTTGAGGGATGTTTTTTCGTTTGTAAAGAGTACGGGCGCAGAAACGGTGGAGCTATCCGCTATGCCCGATGTGCCTGCAAAACTAATAGCCGACCTAACAAAAGAGATGAACCTTAGTGTTGCAAGCACGCATATACCGTATTCTAGGCTACAAAAAGATTGGGACAGTGTGGTAGCAGACCACTTGATATACAAAAGCCCTACCATAGGGATACCTATGCCGCCGCCCGAATGCTTTTTTAGTTTATCTGCCCTATTAAAGTTTACTGCATCGGTAAACCGTATGCAAGAAGAGGCGGCAAAAGCGGGATTGTATATGCACTATCACAACCACCATATGGAGTTTAAGAAAAAGTTTGGTTCTAAGCGTATAATTGATATAATGTACGAGGAGTTTGCCCCCGAAGTGACCTTTTGCTTGGATATTTTTTGGGCGAAGTACGCAAAGGCAGATATTGAAAAGAGCATAGATATGCTAGGCACAAGGCTCACACAAATACATATGAAAGGCTATCAAAAGCGGCTGTTTTTTCCCAAGATGTGTTCCCCCGCCGAGGGGATAATTGACTATCCCAAATGCCTTTTCCAAGCGGAAAAATATGGCACAGATGCCGCTCTTATAGAGATTGATACAATCGCAAATCCCCGTGCGGCTATCAATAGCGGTATGGATTTTTTAATAGAAAATTACGCAAAAAAATAGCTGTTATAAATCATTTCTGAAGTTGTAAATATACGGCGTCCTCTTTAGTATAACGACAATGAGGACGCCTATTATTATGCCTGCCGCTGGTTGCAAAGAGGCAAACGGGAGGTTTGCCACCGCAAGCGCCCAACCAAAATAGCAGCCCTCAAACACAAAGTATCCGCTAAGCATAAACAAGCCGCCCGCAAGGTAGGCGGGTATTAACTTGATTAAACGAGGGTCTTTGTACATAATAATACCCGCAATAAAAGCCATACCCGCTTTGATAAATAGTGACGGCAACATATAGTCGGCATAGCCTAGCATTAGGTCGGCAAGCATACTCCCCACTCCCGCCGAAAGTGCCGCATATCGAGGACGCAAAAAAAAGCAGGACACAAATATTATTATATCTCCTGCGTGAATGTAGCCCTTTATTGCAAGAGGAATTTTAATAAATATTGTCGCCGCTATCGTAAGAGAGGCAAACATAGCCGTTATCGCTATTATTTTTGCGTTCTTGTCCACAATACTTCCCTTTTATTATTAGCTTGTCTTATTGCTGTAAGATTTCCCCCTATTTTATGTTTTTGCTTGGTAATTGCCGCCTGTAGCCCACCTTTGTATTGTTTTGCTTGGTGATTGCCGCTTGTAGCCACCTTTGTTATTGTTTTGCTTGGTGATTGCCGCTTATAGCCCACCTTTGTTATTGTTTTGCTTGGTGATTGCCGCTTGTAGTTCCTTTTTTGTCATTAATATTCTTGCTTTTATTGCAAGTTGTTGTATGCTCCCTCTGCCGCACACATTCCCGATGCCCAAGCCCACATTAGATTGTAACCTCCGCACTCGCCATCCACATCAAGCGCTTCGCCTGCGGCAAACAGCCCTTTTTGCAAGCAAGACTCCATACTTATAAAATCAAAATCCCTATTATCCAATCCGCCGCTAACCACCTGCGCAAGGCTAAATGAGGATAGACCTTTTACTTTTATGCGATAATCCTTTAGGAGTTTTGCCGCCTCTTTTGCGCCGCCGCCCTCGGGCAACCGTTTGTGCAAGTTGTTGATTATTTCCTTGTGGAACACCCCTTTTAGTCCGTGCCCTGCCAAACGGCGGGCGTTTAACTCTTTTTCCAATTCGCCTAAGCTAAATTCAGGCAGAAAGTCTATCACCACTTCGGTCAATGCACCTTGTTTATTTCTTGCCAATGCGGATGACAGCGCAAAAATTGCACTTCCCGACAGCCCGTTATCTTTAAAAATGATTTCGTCATTCACTTGGCGCAAAACCTTGCCGTCCACCACTAACGATACCGATGCTTTCAGCCTTACCCCCTTTAGCCCTTTTATATGTGCGGTATCGGTAATAAAGGGAACAAGGGAAGGGTTAAGCAAAGTGATGCGATGATTAAAAGGCGCAAACAAATGCAAACTTTCCGTACCAAATCCTGCCCTGCTACCCGTGGCAAGAATTATATTTTTACCCTTGAAATCCTTGCCGCTCCGTGCAATAAAGCAGTCGCTTGTCTTTATGATATTTGTCACTTCCACCCCGCAAAAAACGGGTACTGCAAGTTTCTCTAGCTCCGCCCTAATAGAGTTTAGCACATTTGCGCTAAGCTCCGAGTAGGGATAAAATCTACCCTCGACTTCCTTTATCATCAAGCCTGTACTGCGCAAAAACTTTAATATTTCGCCAAGCCCATAACGGTTAAACACCTCGCCAACCAAAGAAGTATTGTATTGCAAGTCAAGCGGGAGCGAGCCGGCAAGGTTGCACTTGCCGTTACCCGTGGCAAGCAACTTTTTTCCAATTCTATCTTCCTTTTCTAAAATAGCAACGGATACACCTTTTCTTGCGGCAACTATTGCCGCTGTTATACCGGCAGCGCCGCCACCTATAATTAGGGCATCATAAGTCATCATAATATATTACCAAACTTTATAGCGCTGTTAACATCGCCTCTATAAGCGGAAGTTTTTTGCCGCTCAAAAACCTTACCATTGCCCCGCCCGCAGTGCAAACATAGTCTATTGTCTTGGTATCAATAAACCGTGCCGCCGCACTTGTTGTGTCGCCGCCGCCTATTACCGTATAGGCAGAAGTACGGCTAAGTGCCTCCCAAACACTTTTTGTACCGTGAGCAAATAACGGATTTTCATATACACCTGACGGTCCGTTTACAAATACGGTTGCCGCAGACTCTATATGTTTTGCAAATTCTTTTGCGGTATTTGCACCTATATCCAAAAACATTGCATTATCAATGGGAAGTGCAAAAACATCTGTTTCTTGACGCTTGCCGTCTTTTTCATAGGCAAGGTCGGAGGGAAGCACAAACTTATCACCAAACTTATCAAGCAGTTCTTTAGCGGCAGGTACAAAGGCAAGCAAATCACGGTCGGCAAGCCATTTATTATAGTCCGCCCCTATTTGATAACCTTTGGCAATTAACATCACCACTCCCGTAACGCCGCCTGCAAGAATGTAATCTGCCACATTGTCCTTTAGCACTTTTTCCATCATACCGAAGGCATCGGATATCTTAGCGCCGCCGAGCACAAAGACTAGCGGCTTTGCCGCCCCGTTGATAATCTTGTTCAAGGCATTGTATTCTTTGAAAAATAATGGACCTGCATAAGAAGGCATTAAGCGTTGGAAAGCCGTCATACTAGGGCAGTTCCTATGAGCGGCGCTAAATGCGTCATTTACATATATATCAAATAGCGGCGCTAGCCGTCTTACCAAATAGGTATTGCGCATATCATAAGGGGTGAGCTTAACATCCCTTTCAAAAGTGCTTACTTCTTCGGTGAGATACCTTAGGTTGCCAAGCAGTATTGCCTTTCCCTCTTTAAGCGCCTTTATTTTTTCGATTGCGCCGTCGCCGCATACATCATCTATATAATCAATATTTCTCCCTGTGATTTGGGAAAGTATTTGGGTGTGTTTTTCTAGCGGTATAAGGTTTTGATAATCTAGCGTATCCCCTTGATGAGCGATAATAGCAAGCTTAGCCCCGCCGTTTAGCAGATACTCCAAAGCGGGGGCGGTTTCTCGCAAGCGATTGTCGTTGACAATATTGCCGTTTTTATCTATCGGAGAATTGATATCGGGGCGAAAAAGCACACGCTTGCCCCTTACATCCTGCCCTATTATATTTTTTATACCTATTTCCATTTTCCCATCCCGAGGTATTCGTTGGTTTTTGCCGTTGCCTCATCGGAAGTTAGCTGCATTCTTGTCGCCGCACGGATACCGTCAATAGTTTCGGGAATAGTCACCGCCTCTTGCGGGATATTGATAGCAAACATTATGGAGTCACCGCTTTCTACAATGCTGTCCTCCCAAACGGCTATTTCGTACATATCGCCACGGGGGTTGCCCAAATCACGAGCGTAACGGAACAGCGAGGCATTGCCCAAAAAGCCCTCATCTATGCTAACTACACGGATACGGGGATGTTTGCTAAAGGACTTGAGCGCCATTTCCTTGGTGATTTTTTGTTTGCCCGTTGCTAGCACCGTAATGATATGCCCGTGCGTAACAGGAGTATGGACAAGAATCCCTGTCGCATCCACATGGGGCATAATCGTCATAAGGTCTATCGCTTGGTGGGAGGGCGCTTTTTCCATTTGGAGCGCATTGGTTAATCCACGGTGATAGTCGCCCGGGTCGGCTACCCGCCTAATTATTGTGATAGCAACAC
Organism: Clostridia bacterium; assembly: GCA_041654915.1. Classification (GTDB taxonomy): domain Bacteria; phylum Bacillota; class Clostridia; order Christensenellales; family DTU072; genus JBAZCO01. The sequence goes on from JBAZCO010000070.1 coordinate 8,735, forward strand.
GCTCTATGTCAAAATCCTTATCCAAACAATCTACGCTGCGGATAAGCCCTGTGGTATTGCAGGATGTGAGTTTTAAAAAATCTGCTCCCAACCCTTTCTCATAGTTAGCGTACCCGTGGAAAAACACATCGGCAACGCTGTTTTTTTCGCCGCCTTGGAACACAGCTTTTTTCCCAAGACGCTCATAAAGCTCTTTGTTTTTTATACCTACTCCGCCGGGTGAGGAGTCCAAAATAACATCGCACTCCGCTACCATATCTTCCATTGTGCCGGACACCTCTATCCCAAGCGCCTCAAACTCGGGACGCCTGTCGGGAGTAGCAAGAAAGAGTTTGTATGGCATACCCTTTTCCTTTAGCGCCCTAACCGCAAGGGTGGGGGCAACATCGGCTACTCCAACAAGCTGCATATCTTTTTGCAAGGCTACACCGTCTGCAAGCCTTTGTCCAATAACACCGTAACCGGCAATTCCAACTTTAATTTTTGACACGCTAAAAAAACTCCTTATATATGTTTATTTGCGGGAGCAGAAAACCAACGATTATTCTAGATTTATCCCGCTATCTTTTTCTTTGATATACTGCGTCAACAATAACAGCAAGCGCAAGCATAAAAGCGTCGTTTTCGCCCTGAGCGACATCGACGGCATAAGAGTCGGCAATTCTCAATATTTTTTTGCTAATCGTCATTGCGGCGACATTATCTCTAAAAAAGTTAAAGTCCCACGCAAAAACATTGCCTTTCACCTTGAAATCGCCAAATGCAGATGTGACTTTTGCC
>JBAZCO010000071.1:0-9479 GCA_041654915.1 Clostridia bacterium
TATGAATATGCCAGGAGCAGTACTCTTTACCACCAACTGTATAATGCCCGTTAGAGAAAACTATGCAGATAGAGTATTCACCACCGAAGTAGTACGCTACCCCGGCTCGGTGCATATAGACGAAAACAAGGACTTTACCCCCGTGATAGAAAAGGCGCTAGAGCTTGGCGGCTATCCTGAGGATACCCAATTCACAGGCATAAACGGCGGCACAAAGACCACCACAGGCTTTGCACACGGCACAGTACTCTCTGTTGCGGATAAGGTTGTAGATGCGGTAAAGAGCGGCTTAATCAAGCACTTTTTTGTTGTTGGCGGCTGTGACGGAGCGCAACCGGGAAGAAACTATTACACCGACTTTGTTAAGAAAATTCCCGCTGACTCCATTATACTCACCGTTGCTTGCGGAAAGTACCGCTTTAATGACCTCGACCTTGGCACGGTAGCGGGACTGCCCCGCCTTATGGATATGGGGCAATGCAACGACTCCTTTAGCGCAATAAAAGTGGCGATTGCTCTATCCGAAGCTTTTGGGGTGGATGTAAACGAATTGCCCTTGTCGATAGTGCTGTCTTGGTACGAACAAAAAGCGGTATGCGTGCTTCTTTCTCTTCTTTATTTGGGCATTAAAAATATCAAGTTAGGACCAACGCTGCCTGCATTCGTATCCCCAAATATTCTTGACTTCCTTGTTAAAAACTTTAGTATCGCCCCAATCACTAATGTAGATGACGACCTAAAAGACTGCTTAAAATAAATTGTAATATCCTTCAAAACGAAATTTACTCGCAACCCTAAACTGCCGCAAACTTTAACTCAAGTTTGCGGCAGTTTTTCGTCTTTGCACTTTAACTCTTTCCGTACTCTATGGTCTTTGTGTGTTTTTGCAAGCTGTTATAAAAAGGTTTTTATTTTTAACATTGCGAAAATTATTAAAATAATAAAAAAGCATATATTATTAGGCTCAAGGTTGTCTAATTTTACTTAATGTGGTAAAATATTTTTAATTCAAGGAGATAATATTATGCTGCATAAACATCTTATTGCAAAGACACGCCCCAAGGCAAACGACAGTCAAATAGTTCTTTTGGACAGGGCAAGAATTACCGTACTCACCCCCGAACTCATCCGTGTAGAAACAGATAATTTTGTAGATGAGGCTACGCAAATTGTTTGGTATAGAGATTTGCCCGAGTGCAAGTTTACTGTGGAGGAAAACACGGCTCAAGCGGCAATTAAAACAACTGATGCCGAGTTTATCTTTGATAAACGCAAAAAGCGTATCACCTTTGTTGTGCTAAACGGAGAAAAGATTGCCTGCAACAACAAGCAGAACCTTAAAGGAACGGCACGGACTCTGGACTTTACCGCCGGCAAAATACCGCTGCAAGACGGTATTATTGGCAAAAACGGGGTTGCCGTTATGGAGGATAAATCACTTATCCTAAAAGAGGACGGAACGGTTAAGCCACGGACGGGCGGCAAGGATATTTATATTTTTGCATCCAAAGACTACAAAAAGTCACTCTTTGCATTTTTTATGGTAACAGGCTTTCCCCCTATGATACCTCGCTATGCGCTTGGCAATTGGTGGAGTCGCTACCATGCCTACTCAGAGGAAAGCTACCTTGCATTACTAGACCGCTTTCAAGACGAGGGCATACCTTTCTCCGTTGCCACGGTCGATATGGATTGGCATTGGGTAAAAGTTAACAAAAAGTTCAACAAATTTTACGGTCTGCGTGCGGGTTGGACGGGTTATAGCTGGAATACCGACTTATTCCCCGACTACAAGCGGTTTCTTTTGGAACTCAATAAGCGCAACTACCGCTCTATTTTAAATTTACATCCTGCCCAAGGCGTGCGTGACTTTGAGGACGCTTACGGGGGTATGTGCCAAGCTTTAGGTGTTAACCCCAACGAAAAAAAGACAATCCCCTTTGATATTACCGACACAAATTATATTAACGCATACTTTTCTGTGTTGCACAAGCCCTACGAAAAAGACGGTGTGGATGCGTGGTGGATAGATTGGCAACAGGGCAAAAAGACAAAAATAAAGGGCTATGACCCGCTTTGGGCATTAAACCATCTCCATACCCTAGACCGTGCAGAAAACGGAGAGCGCCCCCTAATATTATCTCGATATGCAGGGCTTGGCAGCCACCGCTACCCCTTAGGTTTTTCCGGCGACACGATTATTTTGTGGAGAACGCTTGACTTCCAACCCTACTTTACCGCAACTGCGGCAAATGCAGGATATGTAACTTGGTCGCACGACATAGGCGGGCATTGCCTCGGCAACCAAGATTCAGAGGAGCTGTATTTGCGTTGGGTGCAGTTTGGGGTGTTTAGTCCCGTGATGCGCCTGCATAGCACTTCGGCGGCAAAGAGCAAAGAGCCGTGGTTCTATCCGTCTGTCGAAAGCAAGGTGAAAGATTATTTGCGGCTGCGCCACAGATTAATTCCCTATATTTATTCTGCCTACTACCGTGCCTTCTCCACAGGCAGAGCAATCTCCGAACCTATGTACTACGAATACCCCCATAGTGATGAGGCACATTTGGTAAAAAACGAATATTTCTTTGGTGAAAACTTGATAGTTGCCCCAATAACCTCGCCTATCGACAAGGAAACAGGGCTTGCCTCTGTTGAAGTTTGGCTGCCCAAAGGCAAATTTACCGATATTTTCACAGGGGAAAGCTATCACGGAGATGGGTTTGTAAAATTGCAAAGACCCTTAGATTGGATACCCGTTCTTGCCAAAGAGGGAGCTATAATACCCTTTTCTTGCAATAAGGGCAATGATACCTCCAACCCAGAGGAGTTGGATATTTTTGTTTATTCGGGGAGCGGCGAGTTCGTCTTATATGAGGATGACTGCGTTAGCCAGCGCTATCTTGATAATGTGTGCTTAAAAACCCGCTTTAGTGTAGAGGAGCAGAACGGCAGCCTCCTATTGTTTACCTTGCACAAAGCAGAGGGCGACACATCCCTTGTTCCTGCAAAGCGCAAGTATAATATAATTTTCAAGGATGTTAGCGGGGCAGAAGGCATAGAGATTATGTTAAACGGCGAAAAAATTTCACCCAAACAAGAAGGGCTAACCTTTACCTTTGCAGATATTTCCCCCGAGGACAGCATAACTATTAGTTTGAAGGGAATAAAAAAGGCATAATGCTCCCCAAAGTATTTTTACAATTGGACGGCGACATTGCCGACCTTAAAAAAGCGCTGGACGGCGGGAAATCCTCCGCCGTCTTTTACGCTACTTCTAGCGCAAGATGCTTTGTCACGGCGGCGCTAGACAGATTTTTTCTATATATCACCCCCGACAGAGTGTCTGCCCGAACAGCGGCTGATTTGCTATCCGAAATGACGGGCGGCGAAGTGGTGCTTATCCCCGAAAAAGAGGATTTATTGATAAACGCCCACGCATTTGCATCGGGGATTGTGTCGGAAAGAATGCGTGCGCTCACCGCAATTTATACAGGCAAAGCACGGGGAGCGGTTATTTCTGCCGAGGGGCTAGCACAATATTTTCCCTTGGTTTCTGCCTTTGAGGAAAGTGTAATCACCCTTAAAAAGGGAGAGGATTTGCCCCCCTCTTTCTCCGATAAGCTTATTGCAGGCGGCTACCGTCAAGAGCAAATGGCAGAGAGCAAGGGGAGTTTTGCCATAAGGGGCAATATTGTTGATGTGTGGGCGGCAAGCGAAGAATTGCCTGTTAGAATAGAATTATTTGGCGACACAATAGAAAACATAAGGCTATTCACCCCCGAATCTATGATGTCGATAAGGGAGATTGAGGAATATATGATTTCTCCCAAATCCGATATTTTACTATCCCAAAAAGCCAAAGAAGGGATACTAAAACGGCTACTTTCAATAAAACGAACCGCTGCTCCACGACTTGCAGAAATCGTGTCGGAAATGGAAAACAAACTGCATCTCAACCCGTCCGACCCGTCACTTGTTTGGGTCACACCTTTTATTAAAGGGGAGCTTTCCTCAATTTTTGACTATCTGCCTGCTACCGCTGTCGTTGTATTTGACGAAATAAAGGCAGCAGACGACAAACTCAAGCTTTTTATTAATGCTCATAATATACGGGTAAAGAGTTTTGCCGAGGCGGGGGAGGCTACCCTTCTCCATATCGACAGCCTAATATCCCGAGATGCGATATACGATAAAGTTCGGGAGCGCACTATTCTATCTTTCCAACAAGTGACCGCCGCCAATCCCATATATGAGCCGAGCGCCCTTTTTAATATAAAATGTTTGCCCGTGACAAAGTATAGCGCAAACTACTCCCTATTTGTTACTGATATAAAGACTATGCTCCCCAACGGAACACAGGTTTTTATATTCGCAGGCAGCGACAGCGCCGCAGAGGGAATTAAGAGTTTTCTAAATGAAAATGGGCTGGCATCCGCTATCCGCCACGAAGGAGATGGCGAGGACGATATAATAATTGTTCCACGGCGGATATCCAAGGGGTTTATATATCCCAAGCACCGCCTTGCCCTCATTGGTACGGACGATATCATCCGCCGTGCCGAGCCTAAGAAAAAAAGTACACAAAAAAAGCGGCAAAACTTTCTTATGCCCGTCAAGGGCGACTTTGTCGTACACGACTTGCACGGCATTGGGCTGTCCGAAGGGGTGGTCACGGTGGACACGCTTACGGGCAAGCGGGATTTTTATATTGTGCTTTACCGTGGGGGAGATAAGCTTTACTTGCCCGTAGACCAAATGGATAGTTTGGAAAAGTATTCGGGCGGGGGCGTGCCTACACTGCACAAAATTGGCGGCAGGGAGTTTGAACGGGTAAAGGAGCGGGTGCGCCAATCGGTGAAAAAACTTGCAATCGACCTTGTTTCCCTCTACGAAAAGCGGCTTAATTTAAAGGGGCATAGGTATCAGCCGGACACGGTTTGGCAAAAGGAGCTTGAGGATAGCTTTGAGTTTGTCGAAACCGACGACCAACTCATAGCCGCCGCCGAAATCAAAGAGGATATGGAAAAAGGCAAGGTTATGGACCGTCTGCTTTGCGGGGATGTGGGCTTTGGAAAAACCGAAGTTGCTATCCGTGCGATATTCAAAACGGTGATTGAAGGCAAGCAAGCGGCTATTTTGTCCCCCACCACAATACTTTGCCAACAGCACTACAACACGGTAAAGACAAGGCTGCAATCGTTTGGAATTACAATTGATGTCCTCTCCCGATTTGTTCCCGAAAGAGAGATAAAAGCCGCTCTCACCCGTATAAAAGAGGGCAAAACCAGCGTGATTGTCGCCACACACCGCCTGCTTAGCAAGGATGTGGTTTTTAATGATTTGGGGTTGCTTGTTCTAGATGAGGAACAACGGTTTGGGGTGGAGCATAAAGAAAAAATCAAACTTCTAAAAAATAATATTAATGTGCTTGCGCTATCGGCAACCCCCATACCACGCACACTGCATATGGCGCTGTCGGGTATTAGGGATATTTCTACGCTGGAAACTCCCCCGCAAAACCGTATGCCCGTGGAAACTTATGTCATCGAATATTCGGATGCTTTGGTAAAAGACGCTATCGGCAGAGAGCTTGCAAGGGGCGGACAGGCATTTATTTTGTATAACAGAGTTAAAGGGATAGCCAATTTTCACGCTCATATAAGCGAACTATTGGGCGGCGAAGTGTCGGTAATCTATGCGCACGGACAGATGGAAAGCTATGAGTTAGAGGAAAAAATTCGTGCTTTCTATAATAAAGAGGCGGATGTGCTAATCTCTACTACGATAATCGAAAACGGTATCGACTTGCCTGATGCAAATACGCTAATCGTTGTCGACAGCGACAGGTTGGGGCTGTCGGAAATGTACCAACTTAGGGGCAGGGTTGGAAGGAGTCATAACCTTGCATATGCTTACTTTACCGTTAGAGAGGGCAAGGTGCTAACCGAAAATGCGGAAAAACGCTTGGATGCTCTTTTGAATAATACCGAACTAGGCAGCGGGTTTAGGATAGCTATGCAAGACCTAGAAATCAGGGGCGCTGGCAATGTGCTTGGGCGGGAGCAACACGGTAATATGGAAAAGGTGGGCTACGATATGTATTGCCGAATCCTTACCGAAACAGTAGGAGAACTAAGGGGCATACTTCCCGAACCTACCCGTGCAGTGGAGATAGTTGCCGATGGCGACATCTCACTTCCGCCCGAATATATCACTAACGGGGAGAGGCGAGTTGGGGTTTACAAGGATGTTGCGTTGCTCTCCTCTAAGTCGGAAATGGATGGTTTTCTTGATGGCTTAAAGGATATTTACGGCACTCCGCCCCAAAGCGTTTTTTGCCTTGCCGCTGTGGGACTAGTTAAAAACCTTGCCGCTGCCGCAGGCGTGAAAAAAATTGTCGCTACCGCAGATGCGCTTGGCATACATTTTTACAACGGCGATATGTTCAAAAAAGAAGGGCTGTTTAGAGCGCTCAATCAATTTAAAAATGATGCAGTGCTTGCGCCCTCCGACCCGCCTGTAATAATTTTTGATAATAAGGGGAAAAATCAAAGGGAAAGGCTTGTGCTGTTAATTGACTTTTTCCTTGCCGCCTCGGAGCAAAATGCAAAAGGCTAGATAGCTTAGCATACTACCTAATAATATAAAATTATATTTATAAGTAATTCTATATCAATTAAACAGTTGAAATTGTCTTTTTATTATAGTATAATACATATTACGAATAAAACCCTATATTGGGACAACCTTTTTATAAGGAGCAATCATGGCAAAAAAAACAATCGCTAAAGTAGCTGCGATAATCTTGGTGTTAGCAGTAGCGGCATTTTCTTTTTCTGGCTGTACATTCATAAGGGAAAACCCCGACCGTGTGGCTAACCAAGAAGTGATAACAATCAAAGGTGCGGGCGGCATCACGCTTACCCTCTCCCAAAACGAAATTTTGGACTATTACAATAGCTATGCCTATTATCTTATCCAATATTACAACTATACGCCCGAAAAGGCTATGGATTTTGTTATCGAAAGCAAGGTGAAAAATAAGTACCTGCTCACAATAGCTATGGGCGAATTAATCAACACATCCAAATATCCTAGCAGAGTGCCAAGCGTATTAGTTGGCGGCGGCAGTCACAATAATATTTATGATGTACTGACGCATGCCGAATATTATGCGGCTGTCCACTCGGTTAATGACTCCATAAAACAATCTCTAGACAGTTATATAGACGAGGTCTACCAAGACACCTTGCGCACAGCCGCCAATACGGTTAGCCTAACCAATGTGCAAGCGCTGGAGTTTACCGAGGACACCCTTGCCTACCTCAAAGATGAGTACGTAAAGGGCGAAAACCTAGATACCGACAAAATTAAGTTCCGTGTTGTCTATCAACCTGCCGAGGAAGGGGGCGAACCCACCTATTCCGATATCGATGCAAACGGCAACAAGCTAGATGCTCCCATTGTTCCCGCCACTATGTATGACACCGCTTTTACCTCTGAATCTGCGGGCGAAGATTTATCAATAGTGATTAGCGTGGACGAAAAAATTACCGACGAAAACGGCAAAGTTTCCTACGAAAAACACACCGCCACCCACTCCTACAAGGTGATTGAGCCTCGTGCAACCAAAACCGTAAGCGAAGAAGAATTGGGTGACGACGATATCAAGATAGGGGATGTCACCGTTGGCAGATACGACTCTTTGGCAACCCTAACCGAAAAGCTTGACCTAACTGGCGAGCTTGCAAAAATTGATGTGGATGCCAAGCACCAAGAGCTTTTGGAAAGCGGCGAGAACAACACACTTAGAGAGGCTTACCGCCGTCTTGCCGAAAACCTTAAAAAAGGCTATAAAACAATGGATTATATATATAATTCTGCATTTGAAAGTGCTCTTTCCTCAGCTCTGCAAGCAGAGGTAAGCAAGATAGACGAGGACAGTCTTGATGCAGATATTTTGGCAGAATTTAAGTTTTCATACCTAAAGAATAAGGACACCTATGCAAACCTAACGGACGAAAAAGAAATCAAAGCGGCGTTCGGCTCTTCCATAAAGTCCAACCTTGATGCCTACTATTACCACCCTGCAATACAAGATTTATCCGACTATATATATGTATATCAAATACTTTTCAACTTTAGCGAGGAGCAAAAGGCATTTATCACCAACAATGCAGGAGCAGATGAGGCGGTAATAACAGCTTACCAAGACTATTTCTTTAAAAACCATATGATTACCAAACAGTCCAACCCCAATTTTGATGCAGAAAAATGGGCAAAAGAGATAGAGGAAGGCACAGAGCAAATATCCCGCCCCTACATTGATGTAGACGAAAACGGCGAAATTATAGACGAGAGCGTATACGTAGTATTTAAGCGCCTAGAGGGCGAGTTACAAGCTATACAAGACGGCACATCCACAACAGGCAAGACCGCCTTTGAAACTTTTGAGGACTATATGTACCGCTACAACGATGACGGCGGTATAATGAACTCCAAAACAGGCTATCTTATTGCCCCCGAGGGAACAGACGACCCCAACGGTTTTTACCAATCGTTTGTGGACCTTGCCCACGATGTGTACAGCTATCAACCCTCTGTTGGCAATGCCTTTGTTGGTGACGGCGAACTAGGATACCGCTTTACCGACTACGGTGTTCACTTAATTATGGTCAGTATGAAACCTTTCTCCTCCGACTTTGACAATTCCGCACTAGACCTAAACGATGAGGATATGCTAAGTTACATTAAAAATACAGTAATTGACTTAGAGGGCAACACCATATATGATGTGATAAAAGACAAGGTTGTTACCGACAGAAAGAGCCAAGCATACAACAACTTTACAAGCAGCAATATAAAGTCCGATATTCACGAGGACAAGAATATAGTTGTTATAAACGAGAAAAAGCTTGCAAAGATTTATGAAGACTATGCACCCAATGCTTGAGGTTTAATCAACAAATAGCATTCCCCAAAAGCGCAAGTTTGACAAAAACTTGCGCTTTTTTAAAATAAAACCCATTTTAGATATAACGATGAGGATTTAGAGTGCAACACCATATATGATGTGATAAAAGACAAGGTTGTTACCGACAGAAAGAGCCAAGCATACAACAACTTTACAAGCAGCAATATAAAGTCCGATATTCACGAGGACAAGAATATAGTTGTTATAAATGAGAAAAAGCTTGCAAAGATTTATGAAGACTATGCACCCAATGCTTGAGGCTTAATCAATAAATAGCATTCCCCAAAGGCGCAAGTTTGACAAAAACTTGCGCTTTTTTTAAAATAAAACCCATTTTAGATATAACGATGAGGATATGCTAAGTTACATTAAAAATACAGTAATTGACTTAGAGTGCAACACCATATATGATGTGATAAAAGACAAGGTTGTTACCGACAGAAAGAGCCAAGCATACAACAACTTTACAAGCAGCAATATAAAGTCTGATATTCACGAGGACAAG
>JBAZCO010000072.1:0-9013 GCA_041654915.1 Clostridia bacterium
AGCCTTGCCGAAACAGCGGCGCTTGGCAAGCGCACGCTATCCATACCCCTCCCCAAAGGCTTGAGTCGTGGCGACCAGCCCGACAACGCAAAAAGCTACCAACTGCGTGGGCTTGCCGAAGTATTGCCCCAAAGCGAACTGACACCAGAATCGCTAATTCGTGCAATAAATGCCCTTATATTCAAACCGTCGCCTCGCCCCGAAAAAAGTGCCGCCAACGCAAAAATAGCAAGAATTTTATTTGACTCCGCACTCAAATAGCACTCACCTAGCGGTCAACTAATGCAATGCCAAAACTGTATGTGACAGATTTTGACTGTTTTTGTTTTCTCCCTTGTATAAGCCTATCCGCTTGATATAATAGGCATACTATAAAGAGGTTAGAATGTACAAAAATGCGCCAAAGATTTTAGCGGTAGTTTTATTAATAGTTATTGCTGTTCTTATGCTTGTAGCAGGAAGTGACAGCATAAAGACCCTTTTCACCAAAGACACCCCCCATGCCGATGCAAATAATAATCCCAACAATGACAACAACGACCAAACCCCCAACGACACTTTGCCAAATGATGACGATGATGACGACGATGATGACGATGATATAATAGCGCCAACCGCTTTCCCAAAAGCCGCTCTAGAAAGCGAAATGTACTTGTTTGAACAAGAGCTTTTTTTGAAGGGCGGACTTAGCTTAAACGCCGTGCATCTCACCACTGTTGGCATATATATCGTCGTTACATCAACAGCGGAGGGCGGAGATTTTAGCTTGACGCAAAAATCCGTTTCTGTGATAAAAATGACATCTGACGGTACTTTGGAAAAGGCTTTGCATCTCTCTTTGGAGAGCGAAACCGCCTATCTTGGCTCGCAAATTACCGCCTCGGGACTTGCCGTAGCCGTGCAAGGCAAAGAAAAAACACACTTGTATACCGTTGGCTATGAGTTGGATGTATCGCCATATATCGAACTTCCCCACGCAACAGCAGCGCACATATTTCCGCTAAGAGAGGGTTTTATGCTGCTTGCAGAAGGGCGGGAAAATACAATGTATTTAATAAAAAATGGCATTGCCGCCAAAGAAACATCTGTACAATCGGGCAAGGTTGCGGAAGTATTTGAAACCGCCGCTGGGTATATGATTTTTATAAACGGATTGAATGGCTACTCTGTTCTAAATTTGGATAAAAATTTAAACGGGTACACCAGCGTATCCATTCCCGAAAAAACCGTACTCAAGGTAATGCCGTTAGTTGAGAACGCTACCCAAAAGTACATTGTTGCCGAAAAAGAGGGAGGCGCTGTATATATAACAAAATATGCTTCCTCCTTCCGCACAACCGACGATAGAATCTGTCTTGGAATTGCCGAAAGCGCAGACATATACATAAACGGAGAAACAATATTTGCCGTTTTGAAAAATCAAACAGGACGCATATATCTTGTAGACCTTGCGTTAAATACCACGCTAAGCAACGCAGGCTACTTCCAAGGGGTTACCGATATTTATGACTGCCACAGCTACCCTAACGGCTACCTTATGCTTGCCGAAACAGAAACTGCCCTTTCCTTTATCGACTTGCGAAACGATGGCTCGGTATCCGTGCATACAATAGCGGGCAACAGGGGAATTTTCATACGCACTCCGCTAGAGCGTGTAATGCTCTTTTATATGCAAGGAACAGACAAAGTACGCATCATATGCACCGAATTATAGGCAATAACCGTTAAAAAATTATACAAAACGCTTTACTAATTTAGTTTAATAAAGCATAATATTGTTGGGATAATAATATTAGGCGGTTGTTATGTTAGAAAAAATTAGTGATGAAATGGTTGCGGATTTGTATGCGGTATTCACCAAGCTTGAAAGCGAAAAAGATGCGGAAATATTACTAAAAGACCTTTGTTCAATAAACGAAATTTTGCAAATGGCGCAACGCTTAAGGGCGGCAAAACTGCTGCTGCAAGGCAAGACTTATGCCGAAGTAAATGCGTTAACCGGCGCATCCTCGGCAACCCTCTCACGGGTATCCGCTTGCACCCAATACGGAGCGGGCGGCTACCAAAAGTTTTTAAAGTAAACAAAAAAGCGTTTGTTTAATGCAAAGTTTTGTAAACCAATCCTGCAAAACATTTGACGGAATAATTTTTTAAGGTATATTGTAAATTAGTAATGCAAAGTTTTGTAAACCAAACCTACAAAACAGCTGACGGAATAATTTTTTAAGGCTCTTGTAAATTAGTAATGCAAAGTTTTGTAAACCAATCCTGCAAAACATTTGACGGAATAATTTTTTAAAGCATATTGCAAATTAGTAATGCAAAGTTTTGTAAACCAATCCTACAAAAACAGCTGAAGGAATGATTTTTTAAGGCTCTTGTAAATTAGTAGGAACATTATATTTTAAGCAAAAAATTCGCTAATTTAGCGTAATTCTATCCAACTTTAAGCGTGCGGCATATTGCAAAAGTTCTTTTGCGTGTGCGTGCAAATCTATTTCTTGGGCTACTTCCCTTGCCGTTTTCATCAAGCTTACCGATGGGCGGTATCCCGCCCTGCCGCTCTGGCTTTCTCCCATCCACTCCCCTGCGCCACGCAACTCATAGTCTTTTTCCGCTATCTCCAAGCCGTTCCTCTCCGCACACAAAATATTAAGGCGCACAAGCTCGTCCTCCCGCTCTTTTTCTGTGTACAAAAAACAATAGGACTTTTGTCCGTCACGACCTATTCTGCCCCGCAATTGGTGCAGGCTGGCAAGCCCAAATCGCTCCGCCCCAAATATAGCCATCAATGAGGCATTGGGAACATCCACCCCCACTTCAATAACCGTGGTAGCGACAAGCACGGAGGATATATTTTCCCTAAAGTCGTCTATGCTCTTTTGCTTTTCGTTGGGGCGCATTTTTCCGTGCAACAAGGATATTTTTATATCTTTGCCATAAGCCTTGTTTAGCTCTTTATAAAGTCCCTCGGCAGTTTCGCATTCTATACCCTCATCATCATATACCCTTGGCGCAACAATATATGCTTGCTTGCCCTTTAAGCACTCGCCAGCAATATAATCTAGCATCCCCTTTCTTTTACCCTTTTCTACCGTAGCCGTGATAATGTTGGATGCGCTAAATCGCCTATCTATACTAAAAACATCAATGTCGCCAAACATAGTAAGCCTAAGGGAGCGTGGTATGGGGGTTGCCGACAGCGTTAAAATATCCGGCGTTATACCCTTACTAATGAGCGCCGTTCTCTCCGCTACACCAAAACGATGTTGTTCGTCAATCACCAAAAAAGCAAGATTTGCAAACCGCACTCCCGAAGATATCACTGCATGAGTGCCAATGACAATGTTCGCATTTCCCCTTTCTATCCGTGAAAGCGCCGCACGCTTTTCCGCTGCTTTCATACCGCCAAGCAATAGCTCGGCACGCACGCCGTATTTTTCCAAAAGTTGATTAAAAGTGTTGTGGTGTTGCCTTGCTAATATTTCCGTAGGCGCCATAACCGCCGCTTGATATCCCGCCCGCACGGCAAAATATGCAAGCAATAGCGCAACCACCGTCTTGCCGCTCCCCACATCACCTGTAAGCATTGCATTCAAGGGCTTGTCGGACAGCATTATATTCGATATGCCGCTCAAAGCTTGGGCTTGGGATGCGGTTAATGTGTAGGGCAAACTAACTTCGTCCACTACATCTAGGGAAGTATGATAAAATATCTCTCTTTTTCCGCTCTCTTTTACCAATTTATAAGCTGCAATGCGGCGCACAAGTTCCTCAAGTGCGGCACGCTCCAATGCGGGGGCAGTTTCTAAAAGCATATTTGGACAATGCACCGATATCAACGCATCTTTAAGCGGCATCAAGCGGTACTTGTTGGCTGTCGCTTGCGAAATAATACTTTCCGCTTGATAATCTTGCAAGGCATTGCGAATAATAGAGGAAAAAACCGCTTGGTTAATATGCCCTTTTGTGGGGTAGAGCGGCTTGATTCCTGTAAACTTGCTTTCTCCGCACTCCCTTTGCTCAAATGCAGGGTTGATTAATTCATACCCCTTTTGCGTTCGCAGCTTGCCAAAACAGCGAATTTCTCTGTCCTGCACAATAAGCTTGGACATATAGGGCATATTGTACCATACAAGCCGCACCTTCTTGCCGTCCTCACCCTGCCCAACGGCACGGAACATAGACAGCTTGCCACGGCGAAAAGGTTTGGACACCACTATAATTTTCAAATTGAGCAAAACAAAAACTCCCTCTCCCGCCTCATCGAGATTGGAAACGGAGTCCATATCAATATAGTTTACAGGAAAAAACCTAACCAAACTATCAATATCATATATGTTTAAAGTATGTAATTTTTCAAGGGTCTTAGCGCCTACCCCTTTGATATCGGAAAGGGCAAGCACAGCTATTCTACCGATATAAAGTAATAGTAATGCCCCTGTCCGCCATAGTATACCATAACATCGTGGTAAGGATACTGCCCCTGCAATAGTTCGGCAAGCGCATTTGCTCCCTCTTCCTCCACACCCTCACCGTAATATAATGTGATTACAGAGGTTGTATCGTCCGTCATTTTTGCAACAACTTCGCTTGTCACTGTATCTATATCACTTCCCTTTGCCACAATTCCAGAATATATCCCAATAATATCCCCGTTTTTTAGTTCAAAGCCGTCAATCTCCGTGTTGCGCACAGCATATGTAACCTGCCCGCTGCGTACACCTTCTGCCGCTTTTTGCATTGCCCTAGTATTTTCTTCCACGCTAATTTCCGTATTAAAATTTATTGCGGCGGCTATCCCTTGAGGTATGTTTTTGGTAGCTATAACTACCAAATGTGGCTTAGTAAGCTCCCTTGCCTGTTCCGCTGCAAGAATAATATTGCTGTTGTTTGGAAGTATAAAAACGGTGTCTGCCGACACGCTGTCCACAATGTTTACTATGTCGGACACACTTGGATTCATTGTTTGTCCGCCCTCTACAACGGCATCCGCTCCAAGTTCTTTAAAAATGTCGCTTATCCCATCACCCACGCAAACAGTAACCAGTCCCATTGGCTTGTTTTTCTTTTTTTCCACCTCTTTTTTGAATTCTCTTGCTTGCTCTAGCATATTTTCTATCTTTGGGCGGTCAAGTTCGCCAAGAGCTAGGGCGTATCCTAGTGCTTTGTCGGGATTATTGGTGTGAATATGCACTTTTACTAGCGAAAGGTCACCAATAACTAATACACAGTCACCAATTTCGCTTAATTTATCACGAAGTTTATCAATATCCGAAACAGTCGCCGACTTTTTAAGGTTGATTACAAAAAACTCCGTGCAGTAGGCAAACTCAACATCCTCTAAGTTGTGAACATCGGGCTGTAACGCCTGAATTTGGGCAATTTCACCACTTTCGAGGGGTAATTCTTCCATTTCTATGCCTGCAAGCGTGTTATACATTCCGCTAAGAATCACCAAAAGCCCTTTGCCGCCCGCATCAACAACCCCCGCTTTTTTCAAAACAGGGAGCATATTGGGCGTATCGGATAAGACTTCGTCACCTCTTTTTAAAATTAATTCAAAAAACTCTAAAAAATCTGTCTTTCTGGGGGCAATTTTGATTGCATAGTCGCCCATTAGCCTAATAACTGTTAAAATTGTGCCTTCTTTGGGCTGTGTTACCACATCATAGGCGACATCTGAGCCGTGTTTTAGCGCTTGGGCGAATACTCGGGAGTTTATCACACGGGCTTCGCCCATCACTTCGGACATCCCCTTGAATATTTGTGACAAAATTACGCCGCTATTGCCTCTTGCGCCCTTTAACGCTCCTCTCGAAAATGCGTCACAAAGCACCTTTGCATCATCGGTTTCTACGCTTTCTAGCTCTTTTACCGTGCTGCTTAGCGTAAGGCTCATATTTGTACCCGTGTCGCCGTCGGGAACGGGGAATACATTAAGGCTGTCTATTAGAGCCTTGTTTATATCCAAGTTTTTTGCTGCGCCTTTAAAAACTCTTAATATATCACTACTATTTATATTTGTTATCATTTATTCCTCTTAATAGAGCCGCAGTTTCTTACAAGCAGCTCGAAGAATAACCCCTCTATAACCTCACACCCACTACATTGACATTTACCGATTTTACTCGCATACCCGTCAGATGTTCAACATTATATTGGACAGAGGATTTTAAGCTTTCTAGTACCGCCTCTTTGTTTATGCCGGCTTTTATTATCACATACAAGTCAATAAAAACCCGATTGTCCATTGTGACAATCTTTACGCCTTTGGATACCGAAACTTTGTTGAAAAGTGCTAATATACTGTCGGAAAGCCGCCTTGAAACAAGCTCTACCACACCATAGCAATCTCTGGCGACACGGGAAACTATCATCGCTACTGCGTCGTCACTTATTGAGATATTGCCATATATATTAGAAGTGTTTAGTGCCATAAATTGCCTTTTAGGGATTATTTCTGTTTATATAATATATTATAATCAAATTATTTGCAAGTATATTAAAAAATTAATCTAAAACTGTTGCCAAAAGGTAAGAATACATTGTATAATACTTGAGGCTAGGGAAAAACATTTCCTGCGACAAATAGGAGGTCAAACAATGTCAAGAGTATGCAGCGTATGCGGCAAAGGGCAGATGAGCGGCAACAAAGTTAGCCACAGTAACATAAAGACAAGAAAGAGCTGGAAAGCCAATGTGCATAAGGTAAAGTTATCCAACCCCAACGGTTCTGTTGCCAACAAATATCTATGCACTCGTTGCCTGCGCACTACAAGAAAATCCGCAGGTTAATACCGCAACACTAGCGGTAGCTTTTGCAAAGCAATTACCACAACCACAATAAAAACCTCAAGCTCTAAGGGTAAAACGCTTGGAGCTTTTTGTTTTATAAAAATAATTTTGCCAATCCTATTTAGTATATGCTACAATAGTTTAAAGAGAGCAAGCCTATAAATGCCCTTGCGTTTATGGGGCAAAATAAGAAACGCAATATGCTTTTTTAGAGGGAACAAAAGAGGTGAGATATGCTAAAGGATTTTAAAGTTGGTCACTACACCAACGAGGAAAAGGGAACGGGTGCAACGGTGATTATTGCCGAGGAGGGAGCAATCGCTGGCGTATGCGTAAGAGGTGCAGCCCCTGCCACACGGGAAACCGACCTTTTGCAAGACGGCAAAACCGTACAAAAAATAAATGCAGTTGTACTTTCTGGGGGGAGCGCCTTTGGATTAGAGGCGGCAAGCGGTGTAATGCAGGCGCTGTATGACGATGGCATCGGCTACAATGCGGGCAAATACCGTGTGCCAATAGTTTGCGGCGCATCTATATATGATTTGGAATACAAAGAGTTTGCCTATCCCGACAAATCGGCGGGCTACCTTGCCGCAAAAGCGGCATATACGGGCAATTTTGAAAAAGGCAATATTGGAGGCGGCACGGGTGCAACCATTAGCAAGATTGCAGGTATGGGAGCGGCTGTAAAGGGCGGTTTAGGTGTACAGACTTACTCACAAAACAACATAGAAATTGCCGTTTTTTCCGTGGTAAACGCCTTGGGCGATATTGTTAAGGACGGTAAAATAATTGCGGGAGCGTGTGACCAAAACGGTAAATATTTGGACGCCCTCAGTGTCTTTACTGCAGGCGGACTTTTTTTGCAAAATCAAAACACTACAATCACTTGCATAATCACCAACGCTAAGCTCACCAAAGAGGAGGCAAATATGCTAGCCTCTCTTGCCCACAACGGCTATGCGTTATCCTTGTCCCCTGCACACACCCCCTATGACGGCGATGCAATATTTATAATGTCATCGGGGAAGGTTGATGCCCCATTCCCCTTGCTTGCAGGCGTTATCCCCGCCCTTACGGCAAAGGCGATACAGTCGGTTGCAGAGGAAAGCTATCCCATAAGCACCCAATCCAACAAACTGCTTATGCTCGCTTACAAAAAATTATTTAAGAGAAAATAATTTGACTTTAAAATCAATATTATCACTTTTTACAGCTAATTTCGCCCCAAAAAGGCATAAAAAAAACGGACTTTTATGCCCCGCTTTTTTTAGCAATATTTAGGTAATCTTTGTGCGGCACACTATTTACCGCACTTTTTGCATAGTTTTCTTAAAATAGGTTTTAAAAAATTAGGACAATTAATACATATAAATCTCATTTTCGCCTCCCAAATTAATCTATTATATTCAAGCGTAAGATTATATGTTACCTTTTAGTATTTTTATTGTTCTTTCGGGGTTGGGGGACTTATAAACGCTGCTTCCCGCAACAAGAATTGTTGCTCCTGCTAGGCGTATCCGCTCTGCATTTTCCTCTGTAACTCCGCCGTCTATCTCTATGGGGATATCTAGCCCCAAGCTATCTATATAAGCTTTAGCCTCCCGCACCTTGTCTAATGTTTCCTCTATAAACTTCTGCCCGCCCCGCCCCGCATATACGCTCATAATAAGTATCATATCGCATTCGGGAACAAGATAGGCGTAGTCTTTGAAAGGTATGTTTGGGTTAAAAACTATGCCCGCCTTTACCCCCCGCCGCCTTATTGTTCTCAAAGCCTCAAGAGGCGCACGGCTTGCATCTGGGTGGAAGGTAAGGTAGCTAGCCCCTGCAACAACAAATTCCTCAACATACCGCTCCGGCTCGGTTATCATAAGATGCACATCAAGTGGCAAGCTAGTTATGCGCTTGATTGCCGCCACCATGGGCATACCAAAAGTCATATTGGAAACATATACCCCGTCCATAACATCGCAATGAACAAGGTCGCCGCCCCACTTTTCCAAATCTTTAACACTCTTTTCCATATTTGCAAAATCGCCCGAAAGTATGGACGGTGCAACAAGTATATTAGCCATATTTTTTCTTGTGCATCTCCTTTAGTTCATTATATATAACATTATATCTTTGGTATCGCCCTTTGTCAATATCCCCATTTTCCGAGGCGGCTCTAACCGCACAATCCGGCTCTCCTATATGGTCGCAGCGGCGGTGG
>JBAZCO010000073.1:0-9000 GCA_041654915.1 Clostridia bacterium
GTCGGACATTGCGGCAAGTTCTGCCACTCTCTTGGTGTTCAAACCTAAACCTTCGGCTACACGAGTGCCGTATTCGGGATGGACTTTGTAGAAAACAGCCGCTTGCCTATATTGTATGCGCTCTAGCGCACCCGACATATGCCCTACTAAATTGGATATCAATCTTTCACGGTCGTAGTCGCTCATAACACGCTCATACAGCGCACGGGCTTGTTCGTAGTCGTTGTCGGTAACGGGAAACGCATAGCGTGCCGCCTTTGCCTCGCCCAAAGCAATCGCTGGTACATCCTGTATGTGCTTTGCCTCGGCGAAGTCATTTACGGAGTTGGGATAGTAATTGGCAGTTCTGCCATAATTATCGCCCGTCATCATCATACCGCTGCGCTCATTGGTATAAGGGGTTGCGGCTTTGGGTGAGTTTACGGGAATAAGGTCGTGGTTCTTGCCCAAACGATAGCGGTGAGCGTCCTCGTAGGCAAACAGTCGCCCTTGCAAAAGTTTGTCGGGGGACGGGTATATGCCGGGAATTAATGTGCTAGGCGCAAATGCCGCTTGCTCAACCTCAGCAAAAAAGTTTTCAGGGTTACGGTTTAGCACAAACTTGCCGACCTTGATTAATGGGAAATCAGCGTGATACCATACCTTAGTAACATCAAATGGGTCAAAGCGATACTCTTTTGCTTGCTCGTGCGTCATAATTTGCACATATACTGTCCACGAAGGGAATTCGCCACGCTCAATAGCATTAAATAGGTCACGGGTTGCGTGGTCGGGGTCTGTGCCGCCTAGCCTTGTTGCCTCATCAGCGGTAAGGCTCTTTGTGCCTTGGTCGTTTTTGAAGTGCCACTTAAACCAACAAGTTTCGCCCTTTTCGTTGTAAAACATCCAAGTATTAGCGCCAAAGCCGTCCATATGTCTGTAATCTTGCGGTGTGCCTCTATCGCTAAACAAGAATGTCACTTGATGCGCCGACTCGGGGGTGAGGGATAGAAAATCCCAAAACATTGTCGCATCTTTAAGGTTGGTGCGAGGGTCTCTCTTTTGCGTATGTACAAAATCGGGGAACTTGATAGCGTCACGGATAAAGAATACGGGTGTGTTGTTGCCAACTACATCGTAGTTGCCCTCCTCTGTATAAAACTTGAGCGCAAAGCCACGGGGGTCTCTGTCTGAGTCGGCAGAGCCTATCTCACCGCCCACGGTGGAAAACCGTGCAAATAATTCTGTCTTTTTGCCCGCCTCGGACAAAAATGCCGCTCTTGTGTATTTGGATAAGTCGTTGGTCACCTCAAAGTAGCCGTACGCTCCCGCTCCCTTTGCGTGTACCACCCTCTCGGGTATTCTTTCTCTTGTGAAATGGGCAAGTTTTTCTACCAAATAAGTGTCGTTTAGCAGCCCATGTCCTTGTTCTCGGTTACCCGTTGTTATAGTATTTTGGTCATTCTCGACAGGTCTGCCGTATGCCGTGGTTAAAGTTTGTTTTTCTTTCATATATTACCTCCTTGGTGTTTTTTGGGAATAAATTCCCTCTTGTCGATTATTTATTGTGTTTATTTATTTTATATAAGTTATATGTTCGTTATCCTTATTGGGTTTAAATGTTTCCGTAAAGTTTACAAAAAACAGTACTATATATACAAGTACAAGCGGTATAAATTCATACAGCGCCATTTGAGTGAATATTGCAAGAAGTACAATATCTATGAAACATAGTACAAAAAATGCTATGGAAAGAATGCGGTAGCGCAAGCTTTTTTTCCACATTTCAAGCAATCCTAATGCAACTGAAAACAATGCGAATACGGAAAATAATACCGCTGTAACAACATGCATCCAATACCAAAACGGCTCTCTGGACATATTTGCAAAGGTAACTACCAAAAAGAACAACCCCGAATATAGTAGCACTCTGCCAAGTTTGGCTTTGTAGCCCACACGGTCGTACATACGGTTTACATTTAAAAACAAAGCAATCCCTGCAAGCAAAGACCAAATAATAAACAAACTAGTGTGAGATAGTCGCCCAATTTCGCTCAAAGAATATTGCAGCGGGTCATAAAGGTCTAAATAATACACGCCATAAATTAATGCGATAAGCATAGAGCCAAAACAAAGCAGTTCGTTTTGCATTATCTTTTTAGCTTTGTTAATAAAATCTACCATAAATAATACCTTCCGTAAATGATTTTAAGCTAGTAATATTATACAAAAAACATCACCACTATTTAATCATATCACAAATAAAAGGTCGTTACAACTACTAATTTTTTGGGCAAGCTATTTTTGTGTTAGTTTCCATTTAACATACTCGTCATATGTTGCTCTGCGGTCTATGATTCCGTCGTCGGTTATCTCGATAATTCTGTTTGCCACACTCTCGACAAATTGATGGTCGTGCGAAGAAAACAGCACAACTCCTTTAAAATCTATTAAGCCATTATTCACAGCGGTAATTGCCTCTAAATCTAAGTGGTTGGTGGGTTGGTCTACTATGAGAACATTGGCATATTTCATCATCATTCGGGAGAGCATACACCGCACCCGCTCACCGCCCGACAGCACATTTACAGGCTTAAAAACATCATCGCCAGAAAAAAGCATTCTGCCTAAAAAACCCCTAAGGTATGCCTCCACATTGTCCTCGGAGCGTGCATACTGCCCTATCCAACGGAGCAGCGGCATATCATTATCGTCAAAAAACGCATTGTTGTCCTTGGGAAAATATGACTGCGTTGTGCTAAGCCCCCACTTAAATCCGCCCTCATCGGGATTAATCTCTTCAACAAGTATTCTAAATAAAGTTGTAACCGCTATTTCGTTTCCTAAAAACGCTATTTTGTCACCCTTATCCAGCCTAAAGGATACCTTATTTAGCATTTTTACGCCGTCCACGGTTTTAGAAAGATTGTTAACGGTAAGCACTTCCTTACCTAATTCTCTGCCCATTTGGAAAGCTACATACGGGCTTTTTCTAGATGAGGCGGGCATATCCTCTATGGTGAGTTTTTCCAGCAGTTTTTTCCTTGCCGTTGCTTGACGGGCTTTGGACTTATTTGCCGAGAACCTTGCTATAAACGCCATAAGGTCTTTGGCTTTTTCTTCATTTTTCTTATTTTGGTCACGCTGCATACGCTGCATCAGTTGGCTAGACTCGTACCAAAAATCATAGTTGCCCACATATAGGCGCACTTCGGTAAAGTCAATATCGACTATATGCGTGCATACATTGTTCAAAAAATAGCGGTCGTGCGACACAACTATTACTGTCCCTTCATACTCAATTAAAAATTCCTCCAACCACGCAACCGACTGTAAGTCCAAATGGTTGGTAGGCTCGTCCATAAGTATAATATCGGGTTTGCCAAACAGCGCTTGCGCTATTAGCACTTTAACCTTGTCTTTAGCTTGCAATTCGTCCATTTGCGCCTGCAAGGTGTCTATGTTAAGTCCCAAACCCTGTATTAGCAGTGACGCCTCTGTTTCCGCCTCCCAGCCGTCCAACTCGGCAAACTCACACTCAAGTTCCGACACCAACATACCCTCTGCCTCTGTCATTTCCTCTTTGGCATAAAGCGCCTCTTTTTCCTGCAAAATTTGGTATAGGCGGGCGTTACCCATAATTATAGTGTCTAAAACACTATACTCATCATAAGCAAAATGGTCTTGCTTGAGAACAGAAACCCGTTTATCCTTTTTCACATTAACTTCGCCACGAGAAGGCTCTAGCTCCCCAGATATTAATTTTAAAAATGTGGATTTTCCTGCGCCGTTTGCGCCAATAATACCATAACAATTGCCTGCGGAAAACTTTATGTTCACTCCGCTAAACAAATTTGTACCGCTAAAGCCCAAACTCACATTGGTTAAAGTAATCAAATCAAAAAACCTCCTAGAAAATTGCTTTTACTAACTTGTCATAAAGCCGCCAGAATATTATTCTGTTCTTAGCGCAACCACAGGGTCACGGCGGGCTGCGCTTATGGCTGGCATCAACCCAGATATAACGGTGAGGAAAATACTTATACCAACCAACCCCGCCGCCGCTAATATGTTCAAACTAGCTAGCCCCTCAACCTCTAGCAGTGCCGAGGTAATGAGGTTTATTGGTATGGATAATAAATATGTTACTGCCACGCCTATCAGCCCAGCAATGCCGCCGATAATCACGGTTTCGGCATTAAATACCCGCCTTATGTCCTTCTTTCTTGCCCCAATACTGCGCAATATGCCTATCTCTTTGGTGCGCTCTAGGACGGACACATAGGTGATTATCCCAATCATCACACTAGAAACCAAGAGCGATATAGCAGTAAAGCCCACCAAAACAACGGTTATTGTGTTTACAATACTGCTAAGCACAGTACCCAATATTTCCGACATATCCGTATAAATTATCATATCGCCACGGTTTTTGCCCGTGTTGTAGTCGTTTAACACATTCTTAATATTTTCCTTTGCCGCAAAGTTTACTGGATATATGCTTATTGAGTTGGGAGATTCCACCCCGCCCAAAGAACGCAGGTGGCTCTCCCGTTGCTGTTCTTTGGTTTCGGTGAGCGTGCTTTTATACTCCAACCCCGTAAACGGGTTTAAAGCGGGGTTATCCTCCATCCACTCTACAATTTGTGAGTTAGCGTTTTCGCTCCTCACCCATTCGTAAAGTTCTTTGGTATAACCTATCCCCGAAGAAAGCATACCCGATTCTGTACCCTTGTTCAAACGAACAATGCCCGATATAGTAAGCGTTTCCGATATTAAAAAATCAATGTCCATTGCAGATTTTTCCACATACTTACTGCCGCTCATTGTGTAGAGTTCGTCATTTAAGACAATCTTGAACTGCCTATTTATCAGCTCATCAAAGGTATATTCCTCAATGTTATCACCCACTGCTTTAAAGCCTAGGGATATCAATGTTTCCTCACCTATTTTATTATATTCGTCAACAATAAGCACAACTTGGTTTTTGTTTTGGGGCATATTGCCTATGAGTGCGGTGTATTGCGCATCTAAAAAATCTTGCACGGGCAGCATCTGCCACAAAGAGCCGCCCCCCATTATATTGCCTACAGAGCCGCCAGAGCCTAGCGAATCATAGGTTGTTTGCCCTGCCTTTATCCCGTAAAAGTTTAGCCTTTGTCCGTTGGTGAAAATTATATCGTTGTACCACGAAGTATCAAGTTTTTCCTGCACATAAGTGATATATTCGGCGGTAATTATATTGCGACTTATGATATCGGTTAGCTTTAGCGCCTCCTCTACAAAGACCTTGTGGGCAGCGGGGTATTTTTCCCATTCTTTAAACGATGACGACATATTCATAGCCGCATTGATATCTATTGCATCACGGGAAATCGTTATAGGAGCGCTAGAGAGCGTGTCTGTTTGCATCTTGTTAATGTAGCCGTTCATACCGCTAGAAATTGCAAGAATAAGTGCCACGCCTATTATCCCAATAGAGCCGGCAATTGCCGTCATTGTGGTACGCCCCTTCTTGGTGAAAAGGTTGCGCATACTCAGGGATAGCGCAGTAAGAAAAGACATAGAAGTTTTTTCCCTTCCCCTGCCAAATATGCGTTTAAGTTTGGATTGGGGCGAACTCACTAAATCTTGCGTTTGGGCTACCGTATCGCCTTTATAGGGCATAGAATCGTCCACTATTAGCCCGTCTAGCATATTTACTATCCTTGTGGAATATCTCTTTGCAAGTGTGGCATTATGCGTTACCATAATCACAAGCTTGTCGGAGGCTATTTCCTTTACCAAATCTAATATCTGTTCGCTTGTCCTTGTGTCCAAAGCGCCGGTAGGCTCGTCCAAAAGCAAGATATCGGGAGAATTTACTATCGCCCGTGCGATTGCCACTCTTTGCATCTGCCCGCCCGACAGTTGGTTGGGCTTTTTGTTTAGCTGTTCGGACAAGCCAACCTTGTCCAGAGCTTCTTTGGCTTTTTTCTTTCTCTCTTGCAGTGAAATGCCGGATATTGTTAGGGCAAGCTCCACATTATCTAGCACCTTGAGATGCGGGATAAGGTTGTAGCTTTGAAAGACAAATCCTATTCTTTTGTTCCTATAATTATCCCAATCCGAGTCTTTAAAACCCTGTGTGGGCTTGCCATTTATTGTGAGTTCTCCTTGGGTGTAGCGGTCTAGCCCGCCTATGATATTCATAAGCGTTGTTTTGCCGCAACCCGAAGGTCCTAAAACAGAAACAAACTCATTTTCTCTAAATGCTATGTTGAGCCCTCGCAATGCCTCTATTGTTTGGTCGCCTACATAGTAATTTTTGGTGATGCCTGAAAGTTTAAGCATATTCGCTCCTTATATTTTGCTTAAAATATTATAACTACAATTTTTTATTATAATATCTAAAAAATTAGTCTTTAAAAAAATTATCTTTTTAGAATACTATGTTAACAAAAAACTTATTATATGTAAAGGTAAAGAGAATACATTTCGCAAAACTTGGGGGTTAAAGTTTTTTGCGTGTTTTTACATCTTCTATAATATGTTCCGCTATGCTCCCCGCTATGTCCTTGCCGCTCACCTCGCTAAGACCCTTGAAGTGCGCATTGGAATTGACTTCCAGGACAAGCGGCTCGCCGCCTTTAGGCAAGAGGATATCCACCCCCGCAAAGCTCAAGCCTAACGCATTGGCGGCATCTATTGCAAGGGTTAATTCTTGGGTTGAAGGGTTATAAGAGCGCATTTTGCCGCCCAACGCAAAGTTAGCACGGAAGTCGCCGTTTTGCGGCAGTCGTTCGGCGGCGGCAATAGCTTTGCCGCCTGCAACATATATGCGTATATCCCTTGCGCCGCTTAAATATTCTTGAAAAAGCATATTTTCGCCTGCAAATTCCTTTAGTTTACCTATCAACTCTTGTCGGGAAGCAATAAGGTAGACATCTAGCCCAAAAGAGCCTTTGTTTTTCTTTAATATTAAAGGGAAACCCAATGTTCTTATCACAGTATTGATAAAATTATCATCCCCATACCCCACCGCAGGGTAGGTAAGGGGCGTTAAAATTGTGGGTGGCATAGGAATCTTTGCTTTGTTCAAGATAATTGCTGTGCGTCCCTTGTCGTCCGCATTCTCTATTGCCGCCGCACTGTTATAAAGGGTGCAGCCCAGATTTTCCAAATGATAGGCAAGCAGGATATCTTTATCCCAAAATAGCACAAAGTCATATTTTTCCCTTGTGCCAGCGTCAAAACCAATATGTGCCAACACTTCAGCATTGCCCTTAATGGTTAAAGCTACATTCCGCTCAAAAAAAGCTCTCTCCAATGAGGAATAAAGTTCGTCAAAAGCCGTTGTTTTTATAAATGAATTTACAACAAGTAAGCCTTTCATAGCGCTCCGTTTGCCAAACATAAACTTACAACAAAGTTAGCAGCAACGCATTCTCTTTGGTTACAGTTTTTTGCAAATATATTGTTTGGCATTTATATTATAACGCATCCTTTTCTATGGATAATAAATATTTTTTTATTTCTAACCCGCCGCCATAGCCCACAAGCTCGCCACTTTTGCCTATTACTCGGTGGCAAGGTATGATAATTGGGATTGGATTTTTATTATTGGCAAGCCCCACCGCACGGCGTGCTTTGGGACGCCCCGTTCTCTCGGCTATATCCGAGTAGCTTGCCGTTTTGCCATAGGGGATTTTTTTAAGCTCCTCCCAAACCGCAAGCATAAACTGCGTGCCTTTGGGACAAAGCGGCAAATCAAACTCCCTTCTCTCGCCTGCAAAATACTCCTTTAGTTCCTCTGCCGCTCTTTTGAACAGCGCAACTTCTTTTTCTGTCCAGCCCCACGGTATTTGTTCATCCTCAAATAACAGATTGGTGATACAATCGCTGTCGCCGGCAATACAAAGTTTGCCTATAACTGTATCGTAACAATAGTATTTTGTGTTTGGCATAATTTTTACCACCTTCTTTGTTCTAGTTTCATATAAACATTATAACATAAAGTTATCGCTATTTTATATGGTTATTTATTTTAAAATCAGTATGCCAAAAATAATGCAAATTAATTTGAATAATTGTATATTAAAAACTATTGATAATTAATATTATTATCATTGACAAACAGCTTGTTTTTGATGTATATTCTATAAGTATGAAATTAATATTATCTTACTTCAAGCCGTATAAAAAACTCATACTCGCCGCCATACCGCTATATGCAACAACCACGGCAGCGGCTTTGCTTATGCCGTTTTTTATGGCAAATATAGTAAATCTTGGCATTGCCGAAAACAACATCCGTTACATCATTACAGAGGGCGCTATTATGCTTTCCCTCTCTTTTGCAGGCGTTGTTACAGCTATATTTGCGGCAAAAATTAACTCAAAAATAAGCGCAGGGTTTTCCGCCGGTATATTTAAAGGGGTATTTAAAAAGGTAAATTCCTTTAGTATGGACGAGTTTTTGCAGCACGGCACTTCCGGGTTACTCACCCGCTCCACCCACGATATGTATGTTTTGTACGAGTTTGCCTCCAACATAGTTTCTATTGGTGTAAACATTCCTATACTTTTTATAGGCGGCATTATCCTCTCTATGATAAACGACTATGTGCTTGCGTTAATTTTCTTTGCGGCAGCACCCGTGGTAATTTTCATAGTTTGGCTAATCACAAGGAGAATGGGAAAACTGTGGGAAAAGGCAGATAAATACATAGACGACCAAAACAAAATTGTGCGGGAGAGGCTGTCGGGGATACGGGTAATCCGAGCTTTCGACAGAGAGGACCACGAACACGAAAGAATGGCTTTTGCCACCCGCAGAATGGCATCTAATATCATCCGTGCAAATGTGCTTAGCGGGTCAGTTATGCCGTCTGTGGCATTCTTGTTCAACCTTGCAATAATTGTTGTACTATATGTTGGCTCAATGCGCCTTAGCACAAGCCAAACCTTGAGTGCAGGAGATATTCTAGCCACCGTGCAATATATAAGCCTTGTTATGTATGGGTGCATTATGCTTACCTT
>JBAZCO010000074.1:0-8923 GCA_041654915.1 Clostridia bacterium
TGATTAATGAGAAATCGACATCATCATTAGTAATACCACAACCAGCAAGACTAAAAATACTAACTAAAAGAATAAATAACATGTAAATTTTTTTCATTTAAATCTCCTTCCTTAATTTATTAATCTAAGTATAACTCATCATCATAGAAAAGTCTATATCAACTTAAAAATTTCTTTTCTGATTTTCAAAAAATCTGCCTTCCATTTTTTAATTGCCCACCCATGCGGTACCCTCAAGCTAAAGTTTATCACAGAGAGGGGGGGACAAGAAATAGTCTATATCAAGTTAGTATATTGATTTTAACGAAAGATTTATATAAATATTATAATTTGTTCACTTAACGATTTTAGGAGAGTATGACATCTACGCAATATCTAGAATTAGATGTCTTTGTATAAGGAGTAGCAATTTCCTTAACTTGACAATTGAAGTCAGATAAAATTTTCCTTTCCACATTTGTATCAATTTCATTATATTGGTACAAAGCATTATAAGGAGCAATAGTTAATCCACGAGGATTCTCTTCTCTAAATACACTAAAAAAAGAATCTTTCTTTGATGCAGTACAATAAAAAGCACCTTGAATTGGAACGATTCCTCCATCTGAATTATATTCCATGTTGTTTGAAAATATCATCAATTGAGTAATGTTAATAAATCTTCTAAATTTCTTGTTAGGAAATCTAATATCATTCATTCTCTTACTTTCAGCAACAATGCCGCCTTTGTTGTTAGGCTTTTTAACTTCAACAAAAGCAAGCGGCAACCCATTAATAAATAAAGTTATATCAGGCCTGAATTCATCCTCACCGTTCTTGCATGTAAACTCTGCAGTAAAATGAAAAATATTATTATTAATATTATCAAAATCAATAAGTTTGACTGGTGATACACTTTGAAGTCTTTTGAAAAAACTTCTTCCTAAATCATCATTATCTAATTCTTGTCTTCTTTCTCTTAATACTTGTTCAGAATTTCCTTCAAGTCCTAGATTTAGCTTTGCAAATTGACTTTTGAAAACATCAATAAGAATATTTGTGTCTGGATCATATACTATGCCAGCTTGCTCTTCAGAAATCTTACCAAAATATTTATAACCAAGCCTACACAAATGAACCATCGCTGGCATTTGAACTCTTGTTGCTTCATTAAATCCAACTGACATATTATTATTCCCCCACTTCTATTCCATGTTTTTCAAAATACGGTTGTAGTTTTCGTTTTACTTTGGTCGTTGGCTCATATTTACCACTTTCCCAACGATTAACAGTCCCAAATGTCACATTAAATAATGCTGCGAATTCAGTCTGAGTTAATATCATTTTAGTCCTTAGTTTTTTTATCGCTTCGGAATATGTCATAGGTTATAAACCTCCAATAATCAACTATGCGACAATTATATCACTTTTTTATCAATTTTACAACTGTTGAGCAATATTTACACAAATAATTTCGTAATATTATGTTATTTATATAAAAAGCCTTTCAGTAGAGAAAAAGCCTTTTAGTAGGGAAAAAGCCTTTTGGTAGAAATGAGCAAAATAAAAAGGCCTAGAAAATCATCTAAAATGGACAACTTCTAAGCCTTATTCTGTTAATTTGCTTCTGGCGGAAAGGAAATATCTCCCTATTTGCCTAAAAAAACAAAAAGGTATGACTTGTATCATACCTATCGTTGTAATATGGTGGAGGTGAGGGGAGTTGAACCCCTGTCCTTGCAGATTACCAAGAAGTTTTCTACACGCTTAGCCTAGTCTTTTTTTATCTTGCCTCACAAGGAGCGACAGGCAGACCCTTGTTTGGCACAGTTCCTAATCCCGTTCGTTGCTCGGAACAAGTGCAACGCTCGTTTCCCTGCTAAACCACGCCAGATTGCTACCCGCAGGTTGTAGGTCTGACGGCCGCTTTAAGCAGCGGCTAGCTCAAAATTATTATTTTCAGCTTTTATTTTTTTGTCCCGTTTTTACGAAGTCGGGGTTTCGGCGTGCTTACCGCTCCATAATTCACACAAGTCGAATCCAAAACACCCCCGTGTTTTGGTGTCTTTTGCGCCAACTATTTAAGCTACAATTAGCTATTACATTATATCACCATTTTTTATTTTTTTCTACTATTTCTATAATTTATTTGCATCTTTTTAGCAATTCCTACTATTTAGACATCAATTGCACATCCGAAGGGCGGCTTTTATTATTAGTATTGACTAAACTCCTTGAGATTGTTATAATCATAGAAGATAGATTTGGGGTTTTGTCGCCCTGTTTTTTAGGATAGTTTATGGATGCATTACAATTATATACCTCAATTGTTCCGTCTAAAAGACAGTTGCAACTACAAGAATTGGGGTTTTACGCTTTTTTTCATTTTGGGCTTAATACCTTCGCCAATAGGGAGTGGGGCGACGGCAGGGACTTGCCATCAATTTTTAATCCACAAAAGCTTGACACCGACCAATGGGTGCGTGCCGTAAAGGCAGCGGGAATGGGGGCGGTGATATTAACCGCAAAACACCACGACGGGTTTTGCTTGTGGCAAACTGCAACCACGGACTATTCTATAAAACACTCACCTTATAAAGACGGTAAGGGAGATATTGTTAAAGAACTAAGTTTGAGCTGCAAAAAATACGGCTTGAAAATGGGCTTGTACCTCTCGCCTTGGGACAGAAACAGCAAGCACTATGCAACAGAAAGATACAACGATTTTTATATAGAGCAACTTACCGAACTACTTACCAACTATGGAGATATATTTGCCATTTGGCTAGACGGTGCTTGTGGCTCATACCTTGACGGAAAGCCTGCCCAAGAATACGACTTCGAGAGAATATACAAAACTATAAGGGAACTGCAACCAAACTGCCTTATTGCCAACTGTGGTCCTGATGTCCGTTGGGTGGGAAACGAAGGTGGGGTCACCCGAGAGTCTGAATTTAATGTTGTGCCTAAAGCCTTGTTTACCCCAGAGAGCGTTGCGGAAAAGTCGCAAAAAAGCGAAGACGAATCTATGGCGCTAAAAAAAGCATTAAGTCACATAACAGAGGATTTGGGTAGCCGAAAAGCTTTAGAGGGATACTTAGAGTTAATTTGGTATCCTGCCGAGGCAGATGTATCTATTCGCCCGAGTTGGTTTTACCACAAGCGAGAGGACAAACGGGTAAAGAGCGTAGATACATTGATGCGCTTATATTTTAATACGGTTGGCGGCAACTGCTTGTTACTACTCAATATTCCTCCCAATAAAGACGGGCTGATTGCGCCGCCGGACGAAAGAGTGTTAAAAGCATTGGGGGATAGGCTAAAAAGTGTGTTTTCAAAAGAAGTATCTATTGCAAATATGCTTGCCCCGCCGCCCAAAGCAGGGTTTGAATATATAGATAAAGCCAATCATAAAAGCTACTCGCCTAGCTCTTGCGACAAAGATTATAAAATTGAACTGTCCTTTTTAGAACCTCACCTTATTGACAAGCTGGTAATCAAAGAGGATACAAAATATTCCCAAAGAATTGAGCGCTTTTCTCTATACACTAAAAAAGATGAAAAACACATCAAGCTTTATAGCGGCACTACCGTTGGCTTTGGTAAATTTTGTGTGTTTCGCCCCACCCTTTGTAATAATCTTATCCTAGTAATAGAGGAATGCAGGCTAGAGCCGTACTTATCCGAACTTTCCGCCTACGAAAGCGACGGTTACAAGTTCAAGCGTGACCCTATGATAAAGATAAAAAAAGCTTGGCACGCTTATTGGAACATTAAGTACACTAAGCGCCAATTAGTTAAGAATAAGGATGCGGCAAAAGATTAAAACAAAACTTCAAAGAGCAAACAACAAATAACTACTACGGAGAACAAGATGTCCCAGTCAAACAATGGGTTGGAAAACGCAAGTTTAGCAGATACCGTCAAGGCGCAGCGTGGCGGAATTTTTAATAAACTTGCCCATATGATAAAAGCAATATATATTGATGTCACCTCACATTGGTTAAAGCCCGCTAAAGGCAATTATGTTTCTTACAAGGAGATAGCCGCATATAGCTTAGGCGGATTTGGGCAACAGCTTATCTTACCTTTTCTAGCATATTTTTCTCTATCCGCTACTAGCACCTTGCTTGGCGCAACCATAGGGTTGCAACCCGTGCATTTGCAGTTAATGCTAATGATACAACAGGTATTTGGCTTGTTGTTTTCAATCGTTAGAGGGCAATTGGTGGATAACACCCGTTCTAAGTACGGGCGATTCCGCCCCTACATAGGACTTATGGGTTTTCCCATTGTGTTCATTGCGATAATTTTTGTGTTTTTGCCATTTGAGCAATTGGGCTATACAACAAAGCTCATACTTGCCTTTGTTTTTTCTACCCTATGTGTATATCCTTCAGGCGCTCTTGCTCCCTTATATTTTGATTCATATAACGAACTTAGAACGGTGATTTCTCCCAACTCCAAAGAAAGGGGAAAGGTTATCGCCATAAGTGCAATAGCCTATTCGCTTGCGCCCACTATTTATTATAGTGCGATACCCCTTTTGAGTAATTTTACAGGCGGGCTAACCAACATTGCCACCTATAAGTGGGTAGTTGTTCCCTTTGCCTTGGTGGGTGTAGTGTTCGGGCTGTTTGCCGCAATAGGCACAAAAGAGCGCATAATTGTACCTAAAACTTATGTGCCAAAGGTTAACTTGGTAACGGGTATAAAGGATATTTATAAAAATAAATATTGGGTACTTCGTACTGTTTCTACATTACTAACTTTCTTGAGAACGGCAAATATTTTCATTTTGACTTGGATGTTTATTTATGATTTGCAGGATATGGTGCTTATGGGAATTCTCAACCCTGTGCTAGGCACTGCCTCGGGATTAGCAATGTTTCTCTCGCCACTGCTCTTAAACAAGTTGGGCAGCCAAAAAGCATATATTTTAAAGGAATTTTTGCCGATAATATTTTCTGTTTTTGTGCTATTATTCTTGAAAAACTTTGTGCTTTTCTTTATATTTTATTACTTAAATACATTTGTGCTTGCCTTTAATGTGATTATCGACCCGGTTATTCACGGCGAAATTAAAGACTATCAACAATATATAAGCGGCAAGCGTATGGACTTCACTTTGGGGACTGCCGGCTCACTGTTTTTGCCAATCACGCTTGCTTCGGGGCTACTCATACCCTTTATATACGAGTCGCAGGGAATAACAAAAAATTATGACATCCTTTACGACCCAATGGTGAGAGAGCAAATATTTTATATTGTCGCATCCGTGTCTATATTAGGCTCTATCCTTGCATTTATCCCGATAATTTTTTACAATTTAACCAAGGGCAAATACGACAATATTGTCAAAGTGCTTAAATTGCGGGCGATGTTTGAAGACTATATAAACGGCGACCTTTCCCCCGAATCGGTAAAGAACGGTGTGGAGATAGTGAGAGAGGCAAAAACTTATGCGGCAATGCCAATGGCAGACCTAAAAACGCTTAAACGGGAGGTTCTATTTGCTAAAAAGGGAGAGCGCAAAGCTGCGTTTAAGGAATATATTGAAAACCGCAATCTTAGCGAACAAATTGAAGGCTCTCATATTTTGATAGATGAGTTGCATAAATACGATTCTCCCCAGATGATAGCAAACGCTAATATTGCCGAGCGGATAGTTTTGATAGGTTTAAACAATGAAACCTCCATAGACATAGGCGGCTTTTTAATAGAGGCGCAAGCTTTACCTGCGCATACGGCAAAGGAAAAATCTTACCGCAAAAAGCGCATAGCTCAAGCAAAGGCATTAATAAAGATGCACGAAAGTATTGCAAAATATCCTCATGGTTTGGCAGAGGCAGACTACACCAGGCTTGACACCCTCAACAATACAGAGGCGCAAACAGCGGCGGAAAAAAAGGAAAAACGCAAAAAAATTAACGCTCTTTACAAAGAATTTGCGAGATATGACAAGTTGGTAGCGGTTTATCTTGATGCAAAGAAGTTTTTAAATATGCGAGTCGCCTACTCTCGCTTTGATGAGATTGCAGACGGATATGATGATGCGTGCAAGGCATACGCAACGCTCAAAGCCCAAGAGGAGGAGCAGGATAGATTGCAAAAGGAGCAGCAAAAAGCGGAGATTGAGAGGTTAAAGCGGGAAAAGTTAGCAAGAAAAAAACACAAAAAACCGACTATTGGTAGGGAGAATGATAAAAAATGAAAGTTGTAGTTAAGCTCCTTATTTTATCAATTTTAATTGGTGTATTAATTATTTTCCCCTTTGGGTGCAGCAGTAACTTGGATACGGATGAGGCTTATGCGCTGATAAAAAATGGCATTGAAAACTCTATGGCATCACCTTTTTATTATTACAAAGAAACACTCTTAAAAGACGGACAAGCACGCACAACAAGGGTGAATCTTTTGGGCGATATAGACGGCGATTACCAACCGATTACCGACACCAACGGAATAATACAAAATTATAAACTTAATATTATACACTTGCAAGGTGAAAAAATAGTTTCTAACTTGTATTGCGGCAAGCCAATCGCCACAAGTGAAGAGTGGCTTATAATAAATAACAACGGCAAAAAGACTTCGCAAAAAATGCGCCTTGCACAGTATCTTGTTTCCGAGGAATTTAAGCCGTATTCTCTTGAGGAGGCGCTTTTAATTATTTCCGACTTAACTCCCGAGGATATCGTTATCACTTCCGCCACAAAGCAGGGCAAAGTAGCGCTAGTTAAGTTTACTGTAACCAACAGCTATCTTGCAAGCTACCAACAAAAGAATGGAAAAGCCTCTATATTCGACGGAATAAAATATGCCGAAGTCGAAATAGCTTACGATAGGATTTCTGCCATCACCACCTATTCGGATACCTATGACGAACGCTCAAAGCTAAAAGTTGAAGTTGAGCCTTACCGCTTGCACATCACATATTATGGTCCAGATTTTACTGTATCTTATCCCGATATGTGAAAACTTACAATGAATTTTCAATGCTGCTCTTGACAGCAAGGCACAAATAATATAGAATAATATGGTAAAACGGAGGGTGGTAATGTTTAAAAAGTTGATTGTTTGTTTGATAGTTGCCATTTTATTAATTCCAACAACACTTGTTGCTTGCGTAAAGTCCGAACCTTTAAAAATAGTATTTATAGGCGACTCTATTTCGGAAGGAATAATTGGTCCATCTCCCCTATCGGAGCGAGAAAGGTATGCCTATTATGGTGTGTTGGGGATACGAAACGGCTATATCTATAAAAACCGTTCGGTATCCGGTCACCAAACCAAGGATATGCTCGACTATATAAAGCAAGATGATAAGGATGCCAAAATGGTGCGCACTACAATAAAAGAGGCAGATATTATTTGCGCCTCAATTATTGGTAACGACTTGCTGCAAACAAGCCTAGGCGACACCCTGCTTGAATTTGTAAACAATGATTTTTCCCGCATCAATCCTATAATAGAAACCGCACGGGAAAACTTTGCCGAAATCGTCCGTATCATTAGGGAATACAATCCCACAGCAACTTTATTTTTCCAAACCGTATACAATCCTGCCTACCCCGAAACTTTGGTTATACACCAGCCTGTGCGTGAGCAGCTTGCCACGCTTGGCATATATCCAGATGATTATAGGGATATCTCTAGCGATGTGCTAGCGTTGTTTAATAATGTAATTAAAGACTACTTGATAGACCACCCCGACGCTTTTTATGTATTGGACGGAGTGGAGGCATTTGAGGCAATTCACCAACAGGACGAGGAGCGGGGCAGACGCCTTTTTTCATCAGATTGGGTACATCCTTCCTCCGAAGGTCACGCAGTGCTTGCCGACTATATGCAGGTCAAGCTTGAGGATTTGGGGCTTGCCGACAAACACAAGGCTTTGCAAAATTACAAAGAGTTGCGAATTGAACAGCTTGGCAGATTATTTTCAGAATCGGTAGATGTAAGAGCCGTGAAAAGGCAGATAAACAAAGCCAAAAGCTGCGAGGAAGTCACTCAAATATATTTTGAATCAATTAGGGGAAAAGCCCCGTCGTATTATAACTAAGGGGGAATTAAGAATATGAAAAAAGCATATAAAATATTTGTTTCTTTATTGGTAGTTGTTGCCTTGTTGTCCTCGCTGTTTGTTCTTACCGCTTGCGGCGGCGAGGAAAAAGTAACGCTCAAAGAGGACACAACCTTTTATATAGACTATGCGGGAAGTTCGGTGCTAGGTCTGCCCTTATCCTTGTTGGCAGAGAACACCTCACGCATAATTCTCCGTGCTGACGGCAGCTTGACAATGGTGCTTGATACTAAAATAGCGGCAATAAATGCTTTGTTAAATCAGTTTGATGTCCTCAGTAAGTTGGAAGGGGTGGATGTCGATGAGATGATTTGGGACTTGCCTTCGGTATTCTTCCCCGGCAACTCTATTGCAGAGTTTGAAAATCTACTAGCAGCGGCAAATAACTCCATTGGACTTGGTATAAACGGGTTTGACTTTCAAGATTCGGAGATGAAACCAATATTTGATGAGCTTGCCGCTACGGGCAAATTACCAAAGGGTTTCCGCCTGCCCGACACACTATATATTGAATACAATGCCACATACCATATTGTTGAATTAGAGTCGCCCTACTCTGGCAGCTACACCGCAATATATGCGGGAAGTCATGGCGAAAATGGTGAGCCGTATATTGTGCTAACCCTATTAGAGGACGAGGAAACAGGTAAAAGGCAAGTCACTTTTAGTATAGATTTTATCAAAATTAATATTTCTGCTAAGGAAAATTAGAGCGGAATAAAAAGTTTATATTATTACAACTACGATGCCAAAGCGGGAGTTTTTTAAGACTTTCCGCTTTTGTGTTTCTTTAACAACACCGCCCCAAAACGCACAAGCAATACCGCAATAAAAAATGCCACTCCCAAAAGTACGATT
>JBAZCO010000075.1:0-8698 GCA_041654915.1 Clostridia bacterium
GAGGGAGCAGTTGCTCATATCAAGGGCGCTCCCGACATACTCATAGGTGAGTGCAACTATATTATGGACGGCGCAGCCGTTCGTCCAATTACCAAAGAGGACATTGAGGCTATCCATAGCGCCAACCACGCAATGGCAACCAAAGCGTTGCGGGTGCTTGGCATTGCTATCAAGACGGGGGAATTGGATGTGAAAACCATAGAAAAAGATATGGTTTTTGTCGGATTAGTAGGTATGATTGACCCCCCCAGAGCCGAAGTTAAAGATGCGGTAGCCGTTTGTAAAAAGGCGGGTATGCAGGCAATTATGATAACAGGCGACCATATGGATACGGCACGGGCGATTGCATCTGAAATAGGTATTTTGAGCGACGACGGCTTGACGATAACAGGGGCGGAACTAGATAAACTATCGG
Source organism: Clostridia bacterium (assembly GCA_041654915.1). Lineage (GTDB taxonomy): Bacteria > Bacillota > Clostridia > Christensenellales > DTU072 > JBAZCO01. The sequence continues at coordinate 416 of JBAZCO010000075.1, forward strand.
ACGAGGAGTTTCTTGCCAATGTTGGGCGCTATTATGTTTATGCAAGGGTAAGCCCTCAAAACAAGGTGAGAATAGTAAAGACTTTCCAAGCGGCGGGCAAAAAGGTTGCAATGACGGGCGACGGGGTAAATGATGCCCCAAGCATAAAGTCTGCCGATATTGGCATTGGTATGGGCATCACGGGTACAGATGTCAGCAAGGGCGCAAGCGATATGGTGCTTGCCGACGACAACTTTGCCACGATAGTACACGCAGTAGAGGAAGGCAGAAAGGTATACAGCAATATTAAAAAGGCGGTGCAGTACTTGCTATCGGCAAACATTGCCGAAGTGCTTTGCGTGTTTATAGCAACGGTGTTTCTCAAAATGCCGTTCCTCACCCCGATTATGATACTTTGGGTAAACCTTGTTACCGACAGCTTGCCGGCGCTTGCCCTAGGTACGGAAAAAGCAGAGCCGGATATAATGAACTATCCGCCAAGAAAGTCAAGCGCAAGCTTGTTTTCGGGCAAGACGGGCAAAAACATCATCATACAGGGCATAATGCAAACAGGGCTTGTGCTTGCAAGCTTTTTGATAGGGCATTATGTATTATCTGGCAACCCCGACGCAACCGACCCAGAGGCGATGACAATGGCATTTATCACGCTATGTATGATACAGCTATTTCACTCTTACAATATGCGCTCTAGCCACTCACTGTTTTCCTCCAACCCGCTTGAGAACCGTTTCTTAAATCTATCCTTCTTGATTTGTTCGGCTCTCCTAATTATGGTTATTGTAATACCCGGTGTTGGACCTACGGTATTTGGCACGGCAGAAAAATTGAGCGGAGCAGAATGGGCGATAGCGCTTGGTATATCTGTGATAATCATACCTCTTGTAGAGGCGCAAAAGGCTATTGAAAAACTTATTGCTAACTTCAAGGCAAAAAAAGCTTGAAGGAAATCATATATATGTGTGAAAGCCAACCGCTAACACTTTAGAGGAGCAAAAACCGCTAAACTAGTAAAATCCCTAATATAAGGACAAGTCATAACAAAGACAAAGCTTTGGAAAAATAGGTAAAATGCCCCTTAAAGGCAAAAATGCACGCTAAAAAGAGGCAAAATAAAAGATGAAACACACCATACTTTTACCCTCTGCCATATGGCAGGGCTATGACCCAGATGCGGAGGCGCTAGAACCTCAGCTTCTTGCAGAGGATAAAAGAGAAAACATCCATATGCAAACCTATGTTGTCACCGCTTTAAGTGAGGGAGATGACAAACTTTTGGTTGCCGTAAAGATATACAGACCCGATTCAGGGGTGGGGCAAACTATATTGATTGTGCCGGAATATCATCGTCCGCCGTCAAGAGAACTTATTTTTGACCTTGCAAAGAGCGGCTTTACCGTGGTTGTTCCCGATTTATCGGGGGTTGCGCATCCCCCTACTATTTTTCCCAAAGCGTACGAGTACGGCAATTTTGACAAGGCGGGCGACCACATAAAAAGAGTCACACCCACCGCAAAAGAAACATCCCAATACCTATATACAATCATAATTAAGAGAATGCTTGCTTTTATCAAGCAAAGTTTGCCTCTCAATCCGATAGGATTAGTTGGGCTTGGCGATGCGGTAGAGGTTGCTATGCAGGCGGCGGGTTCGGGCGGAAAAGTAGGGGCGCTGGCTTGCCTAAACAGCGCAGGATACCGAGAATATATTCGCCTCAACAAGTACGGCGGCGGCAAAGAACTTGTTATGGATGAGGAGCGCATAGCTTGGCTTGCGGGTGTGGCATCTGTTGCGTATGCAAAATATATTAATGTCCCCACATTTATTGCCATAGGCACAAACAGCGAAAAAAGCGATATCGACCGAGTGGAAAACTTGCTTGCCCTAATACCCGGCGACAGAACTTATACATCTTTTAGCCCACGCACATCGGACTTCTTGTTACCTTACACCTATCGTACTTTTAAGCTGTGGCTGCAAAAGACGCTTTCTGGCGAAGCTTTTCCCGACTGTCCAAGGGCAATGGTGCGGGTTAATGAGGAGGGCAAAATATATGTGGATATAGATTGCGACCCTTCGTCTATGATAGAGAAAGTAACAGTATATTATAGTTATGGGGAATACAACCACGAAATTAGAGATTGGCTAAAAAAAGAGGGGATATCCGTATCCTTCAATGAGTTTATTGCAACGATAGAGGTATCCGACCCTGATGCGCCGCTCTTTGTATTTGCCGAAGTGCGGTATGAAAACGGTATTGCGTTATCCTCTCTCCCCGAATATATGGAGCTTGCAGGGCAACCTGTAAAGGCAAAGCCGATAATCAAGCCGTCCAGGATAGTCTTTGAGCCGTCCAACGGCAAGGATGTCTTTGTGGAGTGTTACAAGGGAGAAGTATTGATGGATTATGCGCTGGAAATCGTTGCTCCCAACAGCGCCAAGGGCATCAGCTCTAAGATAGGCAGCCTAAAGACCTATCATATAGACCGTCACTTAAATATTCCCTCGGAAAGCTTGCTGCAGGTGGAGCTGTTCTCCTCCGAGCCTAGGGAAGTGACAATCACCTTGCAAAACAAGGTGGAGGACGGTATAAAAAAATATGCGGCGGTAATAAACATTACAGACACCAAGGGGTTTTTCATAGGAAACAAGCTAAAGGCATCCGACTTCAAGGATGAAAGAATGATGCCGCTTGCCGCTTGGAGTAACATTCGCTCAATAGAGATTAACGGGGGCGATATAATCATAGGGAATATCTTATTTATTTAAAAAGTCGGGTAAAGAAATGAGGAAAAAAACGAAAAATCTCCTATTTAATTGCTTGTTTTTCATATTGTGCTTAGCCCTTGCTTATGGTATAAGCGAGTATGTATTTGACACAATTTCTATTGAGGGATACTCTATGGAGCAAACCCTCTTTGACGGCGATAAGATAATCTTATACAAGAGGGGCAAGTACGAAGTGGGGGATATTGTGGTGTTCAATACCCACAAAAAAAATGCCGAGGGTAACGACCGCTACCTTGTAAAAAGAATAATAGGACTGCCCGGTGATACCATAGAAATAAAATATGACCCGCAAGACAGTCAACTCTATACTTACAGGAACGGTGAAAAGATAATAGAGGACTACATTAACCCTGAGCGCCCTATGTACCAAGAGATGGAGAGAGTTACCGTCCCTACGGGTGAGTTTTTTTATATGGGCGATAACAGAGGGGTGTCTGGCGACAGCAGATTTGGAGAAATGGGCAGGCTAGATAGCATTATGGGGCGTGCAATACTCCGCTACAATACTTCGGAGCGAGATATAAATATCATTAAAAGACTTATAATCACCCAAGTCGGAGATTTTTATTTTAATTTTTAATTATAATTAGAAGAGTGCATAACAATTTTCATACCTTTAATTTGTATCCTTGATAATTTTGCAAAAAGCGGCAAACTTTGGGATAATTCGCTTTGCCAAATGTGGTAAATTTATAGCGTGAAACGCTTAGGAATTTACAAATACTCTGCGTATTTTGTGTTTTTTATCTTTTTGTTTTATCTTGAGGATGCCGTGGGTATACGCCCATTTGCGGTAGCTTTTTTTATGGCGCTTGTATATTGCAAGCAAAATATTCTCATCCTCATCCCTTTGTATATATGCGCCGCTATGATTGCCGCCCCCAATATCCCAATGTTGATTATTGCATCTGCCCCAGCGGCGGTAATCGCTCCCGCTCTCTTTATCCACTATAAAGCCCGCATAAAGTTAAAGCTTGTCGCAATTAACTTTTACACCTTTTTGGCAAGCTTGCCGCAGGTGTTTTTTTCGGTGGACAGTACATCGGAAATTGCCGATGCCGTCATTGGGATATTGGGAGCGCAGATTTGTTTGTACGGCGCAGTTATTGCGCTTTACGCTATCCTTGTCAAGCGCCTTAAATTTAGAATGAATACCGAAGAAGTGATAGCCTTTTCCGCAATTGCGGCAATATTGGGCGCAGGCTTTGCCGCAATAAATATATATTGGTACACACCTTACTATACGGCGCTGGCGGTAACGGTGTTACTTTCTATGTTCATAGACGGAAAGACCGCCCTAATAGTATCTGCCGCCTACGGGATAGGCGGCGCTATAATAACAGGGCAACCCGAAGTGTTGGCGCTATCGGTTATTTATGGGCTGCTCTGTATGGCTTTCACCAAGAACTCTCAATATTTTGCAGGCATTGCCGTTCTTGCCGCCGATACAATATTCCGTGCGTTTTTTGTAAGCAGCGCACCCTTTTCCTACTTTAGCTTGATATCTCCCGCCGTGGGAGTAGTGATAGTATTTTGTGTTCCAAACAAAATAAAAGAAAGGTTAAGTATATTCGGGCGTTGCTTTGCCGAAAGACATACCGCACGCACATTGGTTAACCGTGACCGCCGACAAGTAGCGGAAAAGCTAAAGATGCTGTCGGGTGTCTTTTCGGAAATACAAGATATCCTATACATAGAAAACCGAGAAAAAGAGGAGAGCGCAAATATAGAATTGCTAACCCGTGAGGTTACAGCCCGCTGTTGCAAAAACTGTATATCCCTAGAGGGTTGCCGTGAGGCATTGGGAACGGATACAGATTTAATAGTAAGCGACCTAGTAATTGCCGCATTGGAACAGGGCAAGGCGACAATATTGGATACCCCGCCCTTTTTAAGCTCCCGTTGCCGCAAGATAAACGGCTTGATAACAGCGGCAAACGATGCTGTGGAGGCGTTTTTAGAGGGAGAAAAGAGCAAGGCAAGCATAGATGAGGGCAGGGCAATGGTGGGCGGACAAATGGGAGGGGTGGCAAAAATTCTAACCGAACTGCAAAGAGAGGTGGAGTGCCCTTTGTCCTATGATGTTGGCACGGAAAGTAAGCTTATAGAGGAGCTTAATGCGGTTAATATTGGGGCAACAGAAGCCGTGATTTATAAGGGCGAGCGCTCCCAAGTATCGGCGATGCTTACAATCCCCGAGGCAGATTACGGAAAAATTGAGATTGAGGAAGCTTTAAACCGCATAATGGGAACCCAAATGCAGCTTGCAAAAGCAGAAAAGACGGTTGGCGCAACCCTTGCGCTGCATTTTGAAAAAGCGCCCGTATATAAAGTTGTTTATGGGGAGCGTGATATTGCAAGGGAAGGCAATAGTACGAGCGGCGACCGCCACAGCGGTATAAGGATTGCCCGTGACAAGGTTATGCTAATTCTTTCCGACGGTATGGGTTCTGGCAGGGGGGCAAGCCTAAACAGCGGCTATGCGATTAGCTTGATAGAAAGTTTTTACCGTGCAGGGTTTGACTACAAAACAATCTTTAGTTCGGTTGGCAAGCTGTTGTCGCTAAGGGAGAGAGAGGAGTTCAATGCAATAGACATCGTCGTGATAGACACTTCCTCCGGCTATGCGGACTTTATCAAGCTTGGCGGGCGGGAAAGTTTTATTGTCACGGGCGGCGGGGTAGAAGTTATAGAGTGTGGCAGTTTGCCGCTGGGAATAATAGAGGACGCCGTCCCGCTAATAGAAAACAAAAAGCTATCCTCTGGCTCATTTATAGTTATGGTTTCCGACGGGGTTATAGATGTAATCGGGCGGGAGACGCTTACCGAACTCTTGTCGGGAATATCAACAAACAATCCCGACACCGTTGCAGAGATTGTGATAAAGGAAACGGCTAGGCTATCCGGCGGCAGAGATGACGCCTCAGTGCTTGCCGCCCGCATTTTTAAAGAGGCGGCACGCTAAAAGCCCTTGTAACCTAAGCAAAAAAGAGATTTTTTAAAACAAGCAAAAGAGTGTTTGACATTTTTGCCCACCCTTGCCCCCCAAGTATTTTATTAAAGGGCTTGCGCATAGAGTTTTTTGTGGTAAAATGGGGTTATGAAACTTGTACTGCATTGCTCCAACACTTCAAATGCCGCCGCAACAGCGGTTATAGATGCGATACGCAAACAAAACACTTTGGGCAGCCAACATATTTTTATTGTTCCCGATAGGTTTTCGCTGTCTTTCGAGAGGGAAATATTTGAGCAGTTGTCCCTGCCGGGGGCGGCTAATATTGATGTGGTATCCTTTATGCGGCTTGCAATAAGGGAGCTAAAGGGCAAAATACGAGGCACGCTCACCAAACAAGGGGCGGTGCTTGTTTTTAAAAGAGCGATAGACAAAAATAAGGACAAATTGGTGCGGTATTCTCGTGCGGCACGCTCAATGAGTTTTGCCAAAGAGATGTTTGCCGTTATCGCATCCGTGCGGAACGGGGGCTATGCTCCCGAGGACTTGCTAGCTGCAAGAGAACATTTGCAAGGCGGCACGGGGAGTAAAACACAGGATATTGCGCTTTTGTATGATGCGTACCTAAAGGAACTTGAGGATGGCTACGAAGATGCAACTTCCCGCCTAGAAAAACTTGCCTCTGTAATTGAGGATTCCCAATGGATAAAGGGAAGTTGTGTTTATATAGCAGGTTTTCACTCATTCACGGCAAAAGAATATGCGGTGATAGAAAAACTAATAAAAACAGCTAAGAGCGTGGATATCGCCCTCACCCCAACTAACAAACGGGCTAATGCCGACAGATACCCCTCTGTGGTTTTGGACAGATTAAAAGCAATAGGGAAAGATGCGGGAGCGCCGCACGAGGTGAGGGATTATCAGGTAAAAATCCCCAAACCCTTTGATGTCTTGAACGGGGAGCTGTTCACATATTCGGCAGCGCAAGTGAAAGAAAATATAGATAGAGTGCGCCTATACAAAGAAAACACGGTATACGAGGAGGCTAATGGTGTTGCACGGGAAATTTTGAGGTTGGTGAGAAACGGTTTTCGCTTTAAAGATATCGCCATAGTCAATGCGAGCCCCGCCTATCAAGATATATTTGCAAGCATATTTGTTCGCTACGACATTCCATTTTTTATAGACAGAAAATACAACCTTAAAAGCACGCCTGCGGCATCTTTTGTCATATCAGCGGCAGAAGTATTGGTGTTTAACTACCGTCAAGACAAGGTATTGCAGTTTGCAAAAAATCCGCTGTTCGGGCTGTCGCCCAAAGAGAGCGACTTGTTTGAAAACTATATTCTTAAATACAATATTAATTATAATGGTTTTTCCTCACCGTTTATTTTTGATGAGAACGCCGAAATAGTGCGCAAAAAACTTGTCAGCAGTTTAAAAGCCATTGCAAAAAACACATATGCGGACTTTGCGGGCAGCTTGGACAATCTTTTGGACGAGGCAGAACCCAACTTTAAAGCGTATCTTGAGGCGATTGAGGGGGAGGAAACGCTATACGCAAGCAATAGCTTGTCGCTAGACAAGGTGCGGGAAATTCTTGGCGAGATAAAAGAGCTGTTGGGCGAGCGTGAGAGCCGCCTTGACGAACAGTTGGATACATTAAAGTCCTCTATTGCCGCATCGGAGATATCTATTATTCCCCAATTTGCCGACGGTGTTTTTATTGGCAACCTAAGGGAAAGCCGCTATGAAAACCTAAAGGCGGTGTTTGTTGTATCCGCATCAGCGGGAATGCTGCCGTCAGAACAGGGCTTTAGGGCGATAATCTCCGCCGCCGACAGCGATATTCTAGAGGGAGAAGGGATTCGCCTATACCCCACCCCGTTGGACTTGATTAGAGAGGAGGAATTTTTAATTCTAGACCTGCTAACCAAGGCGGAAAACTTTTATATTGGCTATTCTGCCTTTACCCCAAAGGGAGAAGTATCATTGCCGTCCTATGTGATAAAGGAACTGTCTGCTATTTTGGGCAAAGTCCCCACTTCCATTAACAACCGCTACGAGCTTACGGGCTTGAGGGAGGAAAAAGAATTGGTATATGGGGCGGCAAGTTATAAAAATGCGTACTTTCAATACCTATCATACGCAAAAAGGATACCCAAAAGCGATAATTTTAGAATAAAGTTATTGTCAAGTTTATATGCAACGCTAAGCGAGCTAGAGCAAGCCAAGGCAGACAGACTGATATTTGAAAAGCAAGATGACTATGTTCCGCCTGCAAACCTATACTTTAAGACGGACAGCAACGGGGCTTATCTTACAAGCGTTAGCCAAATAGAGAGGTATTTTATTTGCCCTTATAGGCATCACCTTGGCTATGGCATTGCGCTCAAAGAGCGTGAGATTGGGCAGCTGCGTGCTATGGATATTGGCATTATCGTTCACAAGGCGCTTGAACTTTATTTTAAGGCAACGCTAGGCAAGCTAAGGGAGCTAACAGCAGAGCAGTTGGCAGAGATTGCCGCCGCCTCTATCAAGCG
>JBAZCO010000076.1:0-8686 GCA_041654915.1 Clostridia bacterium
TCAAAGAGAAAATGCCAACCGCCGCCAAAATGAGTGCGGCAAAGAGGAGCGTCCTTAAAGCTAACTTCATATTAAATATCCTCGTCTAGCGGTCTGATTATAACAGAGCCGCTACCCTTGTTGTCCTGTTGGCTGGCAAAGTTAAGGGGCGGCAAAAAGTAAGCGGGCATATTGGCTGTTACCGTAATTGCCGAAACTGTACTCCTCACATAAGGGAACAAAGTTGCAATAGCCTCATCTCTCAATGCAGGAATCTCGGCGGGTTGAGTAATGACAAAGCTGCCCAAAAGATTTATATTTAGTTCAAACGGTGTGGGGGTGGGCTGGTGCTTGTCTATGGTAACAGTTACAGCAAGTAGCAAGTTTTTTTCTGCCTGCTTAATATCCAACCTTATCTTAGGAATAATTTTAAAGTTACTCTCCCCTTTTGCCTCGGGGTTAACTTTAAAGCTCATTTCATTTACCTTGTAGCCCATAAATTTTAAGTTTGCCATAATACACCTCTTCTTTTTTCACTTATCCTATATCAACTATGTGAGGAGGGAAAGCCAAAGCCGTTTACCTCACGAGCGTTGTTTATATATAGGAATGCGTTATTATCAATTGAAAGCACTAAGCGCTTTAGGGCGACAAGCTGTTTTTTGCGTACAACGCAAACAACAATATGCCTTTCTTCACCTGTAAAAATTCCCTCACCCTTCAAAATGGTTGCCCCCCTTTTAATATCCCTTAAAATTGCAGCGGAAATTTCGTTATATTTATCGGTTATGATATTAAATACCACGCTAGACTCAAATCCATTATTAATAACTTCGGCAACCTTGCTTGTCGCATACATTGATATTATTGAATAAAATATGGGAGTCAATACTCTAACAAATATTTTTGTGCTGTCGTCGCCCTCCTCGGCATAGATAAACCCAAGCACGCCCGAAAGCAGTACCACGACCATATCAAATAAGAAAATTAGCCACTGCACATTTATAGTTGGGTTTTGCTTGTATACCACTTTGGCAACGATATCCGTACCGCCGGCGCTCATATTGAGCAGTAACATAAGCCCAAGACTTACACCGCCGATAACACCGCCTGCAATCGCTGCTAAAATCATCACACTGCTATCTGCATCCCGTGCAGCAAATTGAGGAAAGTCCACCAAGCTAAACAGCCCCATAAAGGCGGCATAAAGAATTACACATAGTGTAGTGTTTATTGAAAACGAACGATTAATTTTTTTAAAAGAAAGTATAATTAACGGCAAGTTAAGCACAAAAATAGTCACTGCCGGGTTTAGCCAACTTTCGGCAAGCGCTGCGTTGTAGCTTAGCGTCACATTATATATTAAAGACGCCAAGCCGCCCACGCCGCCCGGCGCAAACGCATTGGGTACAATAAATACATATGTGGAAATCGCCCTTAAAAAAGAAAGAGCGGTGAGTATGGAATAATAACCTGTGTGCTTTAATACAGCTTTTTTCATTTATTATTGCCCTTTATGCGTGGGTCTTTTGGTAGTTATTTTTTGATATATCCGCCCCTAAGCATTTTGATATCGCTTACCGAAATTACACAATCGGGGCAAGTCCTGTTAATTAGCTTTACCGTGGCATTAAGACGGTTTCTTTTAAGGTGAATTAGCAATATTTTGCGCTCTCCCCCCATACCATGACCGTCCAAAACGGTAACGGCGATTTGGTCGCTTCTTATCTGGTTGGTTAGGATATCTGCACTTTCCTCCGATGTAATCACCTGTACGGTAATCAGCCCCAAAGCAATTTTATTTTCTAGCCAAGACCCCAAATAGTTACCAAGCGCAAACGCAAGCGCAAATACTACTATCTTTAGCGGATTATTTTGAAAGCCCGCAAGAACTGTACCTGTAATAAATAGCCAAATTATAATTTCAAAAAAGGCAAGAAATGCCCCTTGCACCCGTTCCCCACGATTGATAAGCACGATTCTTAGCGTGGCAATAGTAACCTCAGTAATTTTACCAAAGAATATCAAGAAATACAGCCACACGCTATTGCCGGATAAAAATTCCGCCATATCCCATCTCCAAATTGTTATTATACTTTTATTATAACTCATAGTTAAAATAATAGCAATTTAAAAACAGGACGCTATCTTTTTTCTTATATTATCAAGGGCTAAACTAAGTAAAATTAAGTGTTATTTTGTTCCGAATAACCTATCACCCGCATCGCCAAGCCCCGGCACGATATAGCAAGATTCGTTTAAGCCACGGTCTAGCGTGGACACAAATATTTTTACATCGGGGTGCGCATCCGCAACTTTTTTAATACCTTCGGGAGCGGCAATGATAGACATTAACTTTATTTTTTTGCATCCCTTGTCCTTGAGTATCCTAATTGCCGCCTCGGCAGAGCCGCCTGTTGCAAGCATAGGATCTAGCACAACGGCAAGTTTTTCGCTAATATTGTCGGGCAGCTTGCAGTAGTAGCCCATTGGCTGCATAGTTGTTTCGTCACGATACAAACCAATATGCCCCACTCTTGCTGTGGGAAACAGCGTATGCACACCGTTTACCATACCCAACCCCGCCCTAAGTATGGGAATGATAGCAACCGAATTTTCCATAATCATAGTTTGCTCGGTTAATTCGAGGGGGGTTTGTACCATTACTTTTTTGGTGGGCACATCCTTAAAGCTTTCAAAAGTCATAAGGGTGGTAATTTCCTCAACTAATTCTCTAAACTCTTTCATTCCCGTATTGACATCACGGAGGAGAGCAAGCTTGTGTCTTATGAGGGGGTGTTCAAATATTGTTACATTCTTGTAATTGTCCATTACAGCTCCTAAAAATTTTAAATAAAAGTAGCAGGTAACCGCTACTTGCTTTTTTACTTTAACTATTGTATACCAAATCGACAAAAATTGCAATATGGTTTGGAAAAAAGACACTTTAAAGTTTTGTTTTTATTAAGGTGAGTTGTAAAATGAAAGCTTAGATCTTCTTATATAGATATTGCAATTAACTAGATGTTGTATTATAATGTTATACAAGAAAGGATAAAGTTGTATTAAACATAATTGCCTTTTGTGTTTTAGTTCATCTTTGCTAGAATTTATATCATGGAGGACAAATGATTATTAAAGAACAATTTCTAATATCTAAAACAGGTAATAAATATGATTGTGAAGATATAATTTTTTTAAACTCGAACTATGCAGCTATTATTGATGGAGCAACAGCAAGAAATAAAAGAAAATATAACGGAGTCAGTTCAGGGCGAGCCGCTGCTGAAATTACCTATAAAGCAATTGAAAAGCTTTCACCCGTAGCAAGTCTAAGGGAAGCACTTGATATAATAACAAATGAATTCAATGTATTTTACAAAGAAAATAATATCGATATAAAAAATTATGCAGATGTATTAACAGCCTCATGTGTATTGTACAGCAAAAATTTACATCAAATTTGGATGATTGGCGATTGCCAATGTTTTTTCAACAACAAGGTTTATTCCAATAAAAATGGTATTGATGAGCATGTTGCTTTCGTAAGAAGTTTTATAAATCAAGCAGAAATATTAAAGGGTCATACAATAAATTGGGTATCTGAAAATGATCCAGGAGTAGATTATATTGCAAAACTCCTTACTGAGCAATTTCTTTTCCAAAATCATATAAAAAAAACATATGGTGAATTTGCGTACACTGCAATTGATGGCAAGTATATCAGTGAAAAAAGTGTGAAAGTATTGCAACTTAATAATGAAATAACAGAAATTATACTGGCTTCTGATGGGTATCCTAAACTAATGGCTACTCTTGAAAAATCAGAGAGGGCGCTCGAAAAGGCCCTTATAAATGACCCTTTATGCATATATACAAATAAAGGAGTTAAGGGATTGAAAAATGGATTTATATCCTATGATGATAGAGCTTATTTGAGAATTATATTGTAAAGGGGCAAATTATGATATTACCTAATTTCAAAATTTTTATTGTATATTCAACAAAATACAATGATTTAACAAACGCCATAATTGATGAGATAAACGAAGTTTATGAAAATGAGAATATTCCCGTAGAACCTTCCTATATTAGCAAAGATACTTTTGAGAAAGAGGGAGCTCAAATTATTTGGAATTCTCTAACAGCAAAAATTAATAATTCAGACGGCGCCATAATTTTATATACACCAGATATTATTTATGATAATATGGCTATACCTCGACCTAATGTTATTCTTGAAATGGGCATGCTTTTCAATCGTATCTCCCCTAATAGGATATGGATAATGTGTATAGATAATGCTATTCCGATATCTGATATAGATGGCATACAGTATCATAGTTTTAAATCCAATGATTTAGATGGGATAAAGAACAGTATTAAGACTTATTTACATAGGTATGAATTTGCTAAATGCTTTAAACCTCTTTCTGACGATGAATATAAGACTGATTTAGCAGATTTAGCGAGGAGAGGCTATCTTGACAATTTACGAAATCAATTTATGAATGAACTAGCAGGGTTGGAGAGTAATGAAAAAAAGATTGTTTATATTGCCGAACGTATGAAATTCACCAGTCTAATACGCATGTTTTCAAATGAGCTCAGAGAGGCTATTTCTAATTATTATATTGGAGATACTTATGATAGCGGACAAATTGATATGAGTAATAATATTATTGGGGCAGTTTTAAGATACCTTACTGTTACTCAAAAAAAGAGATATGATGAGGAAATTGAAATTGATCTTATATATGAATATGAAAGCATTTTTTCCGATTGGGAAATCTATATTAACTGGTTGCAAGGAGTTAAAAAAATCAACAACTTAATACCAATGCTAGCATATACTTATTCAGCACTTACTGCGCATAAGCTAATCCAGTTGGGTTTTTCTCAATATGGAAAGGAAAAGCTAAGCAACTTAATTACAAAAGGCATAGAATACATCAAAATAGCTGAAAATTATGGGAAAAAAATTGACAATCCTGGGGATCGCCTTTGGGAAGGACATATATCTTTTGACTGTGCTAGATTATATGAACTTAAATATATGTGGCATTTGAAATATAAAAATGATAGCGAAATAAATGAAACTAAGGAAAATTGTTTAAGATATTTTGCTGAGGCTATTCGTATAAGAAAAAATTGGTATGAAGTCATATATAAGAAATTTCCTGATTATATAGCGATAGAATTTCAATGCGAATACTTTTATGCATATTTAGATTACCTTAAGGCGATGGCTGTTTTAAATAGTAGAGATTCTGAATATATCATTAGTAGACAAAAAGCAATTATGCAAGAGTTCTTAAAGTGGAAAAATAAGAATATTAGCACCCTTCATGATTTAATAGGCAATATTGAAAAGAAAGTTAAATCAATAAATGAAAGTATATCTAATAACACCGAGAAATAAAGTATTAGATAGTCATGAATGATTGACTATACTGAGCAAGAGATAGCCCGAATCGCACACTACATTAATAATTACTCTCGTCGCCAGTTAGGCGGATACCCGCCTAACTGGTTGTACATCAAACTAACTGCATAACAAACAAATTACAAGATTATGAAAAATGTGCTTGCAATTCAATTTACAATCTGAATTTTGTTTTTATTTAGAAAGCTTTTTTATTGCTGTGTTGACAAATCTTGTCATTAATATATAATGTTAAGTAGGAGATAAGCATATGCAAAATAACAATGAAAAAATTATAATTGAACTCACCCGATTTATCACAAAAGAGGAGGAAAAGAGCTATATTTATCTCCCGTTTGAAGTTCCCGATGGCATTGAACGGTTGGAGCTACTTTATTCCTATGACGGTGATGCACTTAACTCTCGTGTTACACGCAATGAAAAAAATGTAATTGATATGGCGCTTATTGATGAGAGCGGCAGAGATGTTGGCACACGAGGCTCTGAAATTAATTATATGACAATATCGCCCTCTTATTCTACCGATGGGTTTGACAAAAGGGAAATTAACAAAGGCGCTTGGACGGTGTTATTTGGCGCTTACATTGTAAAGCAAAGCGGCGTAACCGTTAACTGCATAGTCACTCTGCACAAGAAGAAAGCACGCTGGTTAAAGGGGGATACGCATTCCCACACCACGCATTCGGACGGGAAGTTTAGCCGTTTAGCGTTGGGAAAAAAGGCTAGAGCCAAAGGGTTGGACTTCCTTATATATACCGACCACAATAAAAACACCGAAGGTGCGGAGTTACCGTCTATAAACGGTCTTACCCCTATAAGGGGGCTGGAGCTTACAACCTTTGACGGGCATATAAATATGTGGGGATTGGCACGCCCATTCACGGGGTCATTTGCACCCAAAAACAGAGATGACCTGCTGAGCAAAAACCGTGAGGCTCACGAGTTGGGCGCTGTGCAATCGCTGTGCCACCCTCAATGCGCACTCTGCCCGTGGAATTGGGGCTTTGACGACTTTATTTATGAGTGCTACGAAGTATGGAACGCTCCAATGAGCAAAAACAACTTGTTAGCGGTGGAGTTTTGGGATGGAATGCTAAAGAAGGGCAAGCGCATAGCAGCCGTTGGCGGCAGTGACTTCCACAAAGACTATATTATAACCGACCTGCTTGCTGTGCCTACCACCGTAGTGTATACCGCATCCGCATCGCCAACAGATATTCTTGAAGGGTTAAGAACGGGCAAGGCAGTAATAATGCGTTCCCCCAAGGCAACGATGGTGGAGTTGTTTGTAAACGGAGCAATGATAGGAGAGGAAACCGAGTACACCCAAGGAGCAACCGTAACTGTAAAGGCAACGGATATGCGCCGCTCCCACACCTTGCGCCTTATTGATAGTGAGGGAGAATTTTACACATTTACCGCAAAAAAACGGGGAAATTACTCTTTAGAAGTACCCCTTAGAGGCAAAGGGTATGTGCGTGCAGAAATAAAATATAAGCCCGGTGGATATGAGCGGCTGATATACCGCATTATCTCTTTCTTTATGTATGGCAACAAGGAAATTTTTGCGCCTGTACCTAGGTTTATCTACACCCTTACCAATCCTATTTACTTAACATAAACCAAAGCTTTTTAGGTCAATCTTATTGGCTTTTTAGCAAATATCACTGTGGCCTATGCAATATTAATCAAGCCTTTGCATAAATTTTATCTCTTTAAGACAGCCGTATTTTGCTGTTGATATTTAAATCCAATGATAAAGGGACATAAAAAAGGGATAAGCCGCCCTATCCCTTTGGTAAATCAAATTATTATTTTAAGGATAAAAGCTATCCTATAATTTTATTCTTTTGCGAAAAGTGTATTACCGTACCTATTATTATGGCAAAGAATATTACAGCTATCGCCGTCCACCATATAAAAATATAGTTATCATTGGTTTCCACAATAGCATAAACACCGTCTTGCGCAAGCTTGATTGTCACATATCCATTCTTGTTTTCCACTTCCTGCTCTCTGTATGCGCCGTTGCTGTAAGATATGATTTTTATTGTTTCTTCCTTGGCATATTTTTCGGGAAGTTTAAATGTCAATTCACTTCTGCCCTTGAGAGAGGTACTTTCGCCATCAATATCAAAGGTAACTTCAAAAGCGGTCTTTACGCTCCTGCCCCATTGGTTGTCGTAGCGAGGGATATCGTAAGGGGATATTTGTCTAACCTTTAGCACCGCATTCGGATTGTTGCCACGCTGATATACAATGCTTGCTGTATAAGGAGTGCTTTCCGAAGTTTGGAAATAGATATCATTAATAGTTAGTATCACTGTCACGGGTGCGGCAGCAATATAGTTATCTGTTTCCCTTGTCGCTATTTGCACGGTGTATACACCTGCCTCCCTAAACGCATTGCTAACAGTACTCTCGCCCATAGTAAAGATTGGCTCTACATCTGCATTGATATCCGTTACAATTGCAAAGTTTTCCCCGCTATAAGTAAAAACAGGACGCCTATTGCCAACCAAAATATTGGGTTTTGCTTTGTTAATAGTTAATTCAACGGTATTCTCGCCGTCGTCCTCAAGTACAAAGTTGTTAATATCGGCGGGCATAACGGCAACAACATTGTATGTGCCTGCATTGCGGAATGCGACATTACCCTCTATGCGGATATTAAGGGGCGCAAAAGTTTCGTCCGGACGGGTATACTGCGCCCGCACATTTACCGATTGGTCACGAGTGTTATATGTAAATCCTGCCGAGGGCAAGAGCCACTCTACTTCTACGGGGCGGGGGCGTATCCAAAAATCTTGCAAAGCGTCTTGCAATAAATAGTTGGGGTTTAGCGTGCTTGCCTGCACCGTATAAGCTATATTGCTTGACTCCACGCCCGAACCTGTGTAAGTTAAGGGGATATCAAAACCGTTTATTCCCGTTGCGGTTGCTGTGGGGGAAATGGGAGAGCCTGTATATAAAATTTCTAGGGATTCCCATATGACATCTACGGGTAGAGCATCAATATAAAATCTTGTAGTTGCAGAACTTCTTTCCAGCCTATAATTGGGGTCGTCTATGGTGACGGTTGCAGGATAACCGCCCTCGTTAGCGTCGGTTGCTCCACCCAAAACTGTTGACGGCAAAATACTGCCAAATATATCTCTCACAACTACCATAGGCACTTGCACTTCGCCATTGTATAAATAGCGTGAGGGTGACATAGACCAATCGGCAGTTACTTCTTTGGGCAATATGGAAAAACTATAA
>JBAZCO010000077.1:0-8633 GCA_041654915.1 Clostridia bacterium
GAGATATGGAAGTGCAGTCGGCACTAGATGCAATAGCAAATAGGCGCACATACATAAGTACGGGTGTTAAGCTTGATGTATCGCTGCGTTTAGGCAATAAGCTATACGATATCGGCAATTGTTTAAGTGCGGGTGAATATACAATTAAATGTGTGGCAGAGGAGATATCAAAAGAATATTCTACTAAATACCGCCTAAAGGTTCGTGCGATACAGCTTACGGGAAGTGCGCTAGAGAATGATATTGATATAAATAGTACCTCATATGAGGGCAAGCTAAGATTGGGGCTTGGATATATGCAAATAATAGTTTGGGGTGAGTTAGAGGATGGTTGGCAAAAACTTGCAATTGCCACACCTTTTTTTGTAGAATAGACGGGAGGAACACTCTATGGTTATGATTACTGCCCACGGCGGCGCAATGCGAACAGGACGAAACACGCAAAAGTACTTTGATGAAATACATAAGTACGAGGTAGACGCAATAGAAGTGGATATTTGGAGCAGGGGAGATACCTTGTATCTTTCCCACGCTATGCCAAGACTGAGGCTGGGACGGGCAATTCGGCTGGAATATGTGTTGGAGTACTGCAAAAAGCACAACCTAAAAGTCAATTGTGATGTAAAAAGACGAGGGCTTGTAAAACCTGTTGTTGCCCTTGCAAAAAGGCTTAATGCGGAAAACTATATTTATTTTACGGGCGCTGTCCGCTCTTTTGAGATTGCTCACCTTACCGCAGGCGAAGTGTATGTTAACAATGGCTTTTATAGCGATAAGTTTGCACTTTCCAAAGAGAATTTGCCCCAAATAAAAAGTTATTTGGATAGCTTTAATAATCCACGCATAAAGGGCTTGAATATTCACTATCGCAATGCAAGTGACGAATTAATAGATAAGGCACATTCGCTAGGGCTGGGGTTATCTGTTTACACGGTGGACAACAAAGAAGTCTTGGCACGCTTGCTAGCCAAAGAGGTGGACAATATCACAACAAACATAGTGGATGTTGCGTTAAAGCTTAAAGAGCGGAGAAGGTAGATAATAATATGATTAAGTATGCTGTTATTGGCATTGGACGAATGGGCAAAAAGCACGCTGTAAATCTTGTTAAGGGCAGGGTGAAAAATGCAGTTCTTACCGCCGTTTGTGATACAGACAAGGCAAAACTTGACGCTTTTAAAGCAAAATTCCCCCGTGTGAGATGCTACACAAGCCACAAAGAGATGCTGGCTGCGGAAAAACTAGATGCGGCAATAGTTGCCACCCCACATTATTTTCATTCGCAGATTGTAATAGATTTATTGCAAAATTCGGTGAGCGCTTTGTCGGAAAAACCCGCCGCTGTCACGGTTGGTGACGCTATGCGGGCGATAAACGCAAAAAAAGACGGGTTACTGTACGGCATTATGTACAATCAACGCACCAATAGAATGTATAAAAGGGCTAAGCAAATAATCGACTCCGGCGCATTGGGGGAGATAAAGCGGGTAAACTTTATTGTTACCGACTGGTATCGCTCCCAATATTATTATGATATGGGAGAGTGGCGGGCAAGTTGGAAAGGAGAGGGCGGCGGAATATTAATTAACCAATGCGTGCATCAGCTGGATATCTTGCAATGGCTTATAGGTATGCCCCAAGCGCTTACCGCTCACGCAGATACCGTAAACCGCAAAATCACTGTGGAAAACGAGGCAACGGCAATTATGGACTACCCTCAAGGATTCAAGTGTGTGTTTTGCGCATCGGGACACGAATTACACGGTACTAACAGGCTGGAAATTGCCGCCGACAAAGGTAAAATTGTAATCACCCAACTCCAAATGAAGTATTATAAATTCAACAAGCCCGAGCGCCGTGTTAATCAGGAAACCAAGCGTGGATACGGTTGGACTTGGCGGCGGCTATATAAGTACAATTATGGGATAGTAAACGCAATTCGGGACATAACAATTGGACAACAAATAAATATTATTAAAAACTTTACCGCCGCTTTGCTTGGCAAAGAGCAATTGATTGCCGAGGGCGGGGAGGGAGTAAAGGCGCTTTCTTTAATTAACGGCATATATTTATCTGCTCATAAAGGGGAAAAGGTAAGTTTCCCCTTGGACGAAGGGGAAGTTGAAACAATGATTGAGCAACTTGCAAGAGAGGAAAAGAATGAAAAAAACCACTTATCATAACGGACAAATAATTAGAGAGGACAGCTTTTACCGTCCTGTGCGCTATGATATATCCAACAACACACTCTTGGCGCACTTTGACGGGCGAGGGGGAATCGGCGGTTATTCGGTGGTAAACAAGTGGGATTTTATACAAAACTCTTACAATATTATTGCAATCAACGGCAATGTAATAGACAGTGCCACCCCCAAAAAGGTGACAATGGCAGGGCGGCGGCAGATAATAGAGTGCGAAACTCCTGCGGCAAGGCTCAAGATTGTGCAGTTTGCCGATAGTGCTACCAATGCAGTCTTTCAAGAGTATGAAATTTATGCCAAAGAAGATATTAATTTTAGAACAGTATCTAATTATGAAATCAATTACCAATCCTATATAGTAAACTTTTTTACCGCACGCTTTTCTCTCAAAAACCTTAATCGCCTTATTTTTGGCTCACTTAAGGGTTTGGCTAAAGGACGGATAACTGTGGAAACTAGTGGAGAATTTAGCGCTGTGCGCTCCGACCCAATTGGCGAATTTTATCTTGACATAGCAATGTCTAGCGGTGGCAAGCCGCTTGAGAGCAACTCATTTTTTGTTAATCAGTTTGAAATGAGTGCAGACATAAAGGCAGGTGAGAGCCGCTCATTAAAGAGCGTGTTTAGCGCTGGCACTCGGGGAGATTACAGTGCCGCTAATGTTTTGGAGCTGATAAAAGACTTTAGCAATAAGCGCCTAGAGGCGGAGGAATATATTGCCAGTCTGCCAGCACCCGAAAAAGAGGAGGGCGAGTTTGTCACCGCATACTTTAAAAATCTATATAATACAGCGCTCACTATGTACAAAGAGGTGGGGGAATTTAAGGGCTTTCTTGCGGGGATAGTATATCAATCGCCGGCAAGAACATATTTTCGTGACTCATATTGGACTATTCTTGCTGTGCTAAAGCACCGCCCCGAGTTGGTTAGAAACCAAATCATCACCCTTTCTAAAGGCATAGATAAAGACGGTAAATGCCCCTCTGCTGTTCGCTATAATTTTAAAAATTGGTGGGGCAATCACTACGACAGTCCCTCTTTTTTTGCAATAATGTTGTATGACTATGTGAGAATGACGGGCGACTTTTCTATCCTAGACGAAAAATGGAGAAAATCAACAATTCTTGATGCCGCAGTAAAGGTTATCAATAAGTTGGCAGAGTATGAGGACGACACGGGGCTGCTTTATAAAGGCGGCGCTTACAATAGGCGAGATTGGGCAGACAATGTTTTTCGTGAGGGATATGTTGCCTATGACGAGGCGCTTTATGCACGGGCATTGTATGCGCTATCCGAGCTGCTTGAGGGGCGGGATAAGACCTATGCAAGCCGCTTTAGAGATAAGTTTAACAAAGTTAAGCTTGCCATAAATACTATACTTTGGGATACCGAAAGGGGATATTATGTTAACTATAAGTCGGAAAACTTTAAAGAGGATAATCTTTCAATAGACACGGTGATAACCGTACTCTTTGGCATTGCGGAAGGGGAAAGGGCGGTATCTGTGCTAAAAAATATGGAGCGGTTTTTAGAGAGTAAAAACAACTCTTTGCAAACAGCGGGCGATTTTGGCGTGCTTAGCGTTTATCCATTTTATCAGCGTGCGGATGCGGTTGTAGCCAAGTCCACTCTCCCTTATTCTTACCACAACGGCGGTGATTGGCCATACTGGTCGGCGCTGTATGCCTATGCAAAACTAATGTATGGTATGGATTATAAATATCCATTAACCAGATGGTTTGAATATAACATTGAGCAGGACAACTTTACACCCGTGGAATTTTTTGCACCGATGCACCCGCAAGGCTCTCTTTTGCAAGCGTGGAGTAGTGTGGGCGCATTTGTGCTATCTTACCCCCAAGGTGATTATTTTAATAAAGAAATTATCCATTGAAATCAATATGATTGTCAAACTAAGTAAGGTATAATTAACAAATGAATTAAATGTAATAATGGGAATAAATGATAAATAAAAGGCGGAGCAGTTTGCTTGTCCCCGAATAATTTACAAAAAAATCAATTAATAATGTATATAATTTATTTTTAGTATTGCATTAATATTTATATTAGTATATAATTTATGTGTGTAATAATATTATTTATAAGTTACCTTAATGGGAGCGCATTGTCTATGAAACATAAATTATCACTACTGCTTATTATATTGTGCGTATTGGCGGCTGTCACGCTGGCAGCGTGCGCAGGCGAGGTTTCGCCTCCCAAAGAAGTAAAAGAAATTAGTGTTAAAAGTTTCCCCAAAATTCTTTATTATGAAAAAAATCCGTTAAGCATTGCGGGTGCAGAGATAAATGTTTATTACAAAGACAACACCTCAACTACCATAGCTATCACATCGGATATGGTGTCGGGCTACAATAAAGACACGGTAGGCAAGCAAACGATTACTATAGAGTACGCAGGCAGCACCGCCACGCTGGAAGTAGAAGTACGCAGACTTATTTTGCAAGGCGTGCGGCTAGAACACAAAGAAACTGGCTCATCAATAGTACATATAGAACTTATTCAAGGCGGCTTGCTAAACTTAGAGGAATACAGCCTTAGGTTGTTATTTCAAGACGGACAATCTGCTTTAATCGAAACCATAGATGAGCAAAGTATGGTATCGGGATACACAGCGGCAATGGCGGCAGGGATATACAAAGCACGGGTCAATTACCAAAACTTTTACGCAGAGTTTACCGTTAGCGTTGTTTCCAAAGTTATTCAATCAGTTTTTGTGGTGAACGACACCCCAATCAAAAGAGAATATTTTGTTGGTGAGGAGTTTTCACCCGAGGGGCTTGAGTTAGTTATCCAATACGATAATAATACGCAAGACAACATCTCTTACACGCAAGAAAATGCGGAGGACTTTGCCTTTTCATCCGTTGAGAATAGAATTTTCGAGTCGGATTCTTTTATATTTGCACAAACACGAAACCTCACCCAAATAAGAGTGACTTATCTTGGGGATAAAGAGGCAACTTTTAATGTCAATATAAAAACGCCACTTTGTATTGGTATGGAGATAGAGTTCACCGACGAAAACGGTGAGCAGATTGACGGGCGACCCCAAACATATGGTTTGATGCGTGAGGGCGAAATTTATAAGAGCGGTGTTGACGCTATTTTAGAGGGCGACAACATTAATTGGGCAACAGGCAGAGCAAAGCTTATTTATGAGTACGGCGAGCCGGAATATATTTACCTTAACGATCCAAGCGTAAACGGCAGGACTGCCGGTTATAGCACCACTATACCCGGCAACTACACAATTGCCCTTTGGTACGGAGAGGTTGAGTGGTCTGTTCCCCTCAATATTATTGTTAAAGAAAAAACTCCGTTCAAGCTATTATTGTCCGGCACAGAGGACTTGGAGAGCAAAATTTTTGTTGAGGGTGAGCGCATCAACCCCGACCGTGTTAAGTACAATGTGCTATATGATAACGGTGACTACTTATTTTATAACGGCGACGACCGTCGCATAGCGGCAGACGAGGAGAGTTGGGAATTTATCCGTGTGGTAGATATGCTCTCTCCCGAAAGCACCCTAAACGCAACCTACATAACTGCTAATCAAGGGATGCAAACCATATATTATCAGTACGAAAATGTAGCGGCGGCAATAATTATAGAAGTTAATCCTTTAGAAGTGGTAAGCTTTATTGTCACTCCTCCTATTAAAAACTATTATGCTGTCGGTATGGCGGCGGAGGCGGCAAATACTAACGGCTATGCCTATGCGGAATATAATAATAACACTTTCCGTACCCTAGGCTTTAGTGATGATGGCGTAGAGCTAGGCTATTATTACGAGGGCGAAAGGGTGTATACTTTTGCCGAGGAAGGCGAATATATAGCAAGGCTAACTTATCGTGGTGTCTTTGCCGAATATTCGGTTTTTGTCGAGGCTGAAGTTCCCCAAAGCTTGCATGTGCTTACCCCTCCTTCAAAAAGCGAATATATTAGCTTTAATGATATCAATTTGAACCTAATTACTTTAAAGGCAGTTTATCCTAGCGGGGCAGAAGAAACATTCCCACTAGACAACTCGCATTTGTATAACACAGACAAAATGCGTCTTGGTTATCAAGCGGTGATTGTGCGCTATAAAGGGCTTACCGCCGAGTTTGCGGTAACTATTACTGGGCGGCGAGAAACTTCTATTGAGATTACCAAAGCTCCCAAGTCGGTATATGTTGTGGGAGAGGAACTAGATGTTTCCACTCTGGTTATCAACAAAAACTTTAATGATGCGAGCATTCCGCAAGAAGTGCGTGAATTCCCTAGCTTGCATTGGGCTTTTGAAATAAAAAATACACAGGGTAACCCCTCATCCTTATTGACAGCAGGCGAAAAGAGATTGGTAATCACCTACACATCCAACACGGCAGCCTTGACAGTTGAGTGTCCCATTTGGGTATATAGCGAGGCGCAAATAACCGCTATTACCTTTAATGACAACCAACCCGAACTTAACGAAGTTACCGAGGGCGGTATTATGCGCCGTATGCTGCTTGTCAGCAAGGGCGAGGAGCTTAATACGGTAGGGCTAAACCTTACTGTCAATTATAGCACGGGGGCAAGCGCCGAAATCGACCTTTTATCCTCTTATGTTGATTATGATAAGGGTTACGAAAAGAAAGATGAAAACGGCAACCCAATACTCAGCCGCAAAGTTACAATAAGATATGCGGGCAAGCAGACGGAAATGTGGATACATATTGTATACAATAGAGATGTTGTATCAATAAGCGTAAACACCTTGCCTCACACGAGAATATTGCCAGAGCTTATGCCGCTCAAACTTACAGGCGGCACGATTAGAAGAAGCTTTTCCGACGGCACGCACGATATCTTGCCAATGACAAACGGGCAAGTCTTGGCATCTGGCTACAACACCAATCCTTTTGCCAATTTAGCGGGCGGCGGCATTGGTATCAATCAACTTGAGCAACAAATCACATTGCAACACTTAGGGCGCAGTACAACTTTTTCGCTTACCACCCACAGGAAACTCAAAGTGGGCGAGGGCGACAATATGAGCTATTCGGATATTGTATCCTTCTATGGCGCAGTTAGAGTGCCTTCCGTAGAGATTATAGAAACGATACCCAGCTTTACCACCCCGCAGTGGACGCTGGACTACCTATACGAGGGGCATTGGGTGCAGCTTAACGCTGCGCAAGGGATATACCCCAAACTACCCGGAACATATCCGCTCCGCCTAAATATTATTGGCAACGAGTATTACGAGGCATTGTCGGTAGAGGGCGCAAATATTATTATTGTTAAAAAGATTATCGAAATTAGGGCAAACGATGCGCTCAAGATATACGGAAATACCGACCCGCAATTTACTTATTGGACAGAGGGCGATGTCGTTGTGGACGGCGAAACAACAAACACCGTGCTAGTTTGGAATAACGGTGTACAGGATAAACTTGAAATCATTGTTGAGAGAGACCTTGGAGAGGATGTTTTGTTTGGTTCTACGGGCGAGATATTGGGCTATGCCATAAGATGCAGGCTTGCGCCGCCAAGTGCCAACAACCAAAACGACCGCTACATAGTAGACTTTAAGCTTGGCACATTTAGGATACAGCGCCGAGTGTTAAATCAAACAATACAGTTTACTGGACTTAGCGGACTTTATGAAGACGGCTATCCCAAAAATATTACCGCCTACTACCTTACCGATGTCACCAACATAATACTCGCACGGGATATAATATATACGGATAATCAAGGCAACATCTTGCCCGGCGCACCTACATCACAGGGCATATATACCGCTACGATATCCAACAACTATCAAATTAGCGGCGAAAGGTCAAGAGAATTTATTATAGGTCCTCCTAGGTAATTCTTAAAACAAACTTTATAAGAGTAACGATATTGCCGTGGGCGATTGGCTAAAAAAGAGAAAGCTCTTGCTTAAAATCAATATTGAAGTCAAAAAAGAACTAAAGCTGTATTTGTTTAGGTTACAGAAGGAGGGCATATGCAGTATAAACATATATTAGAAATGACGGCTGTTTGTGCTTTGCTTGCCAAGTCGGGCAACTATCCCGCTACGGTTAGCGTTAGGTTGGGTGACGACTTTTTAATGACAGACCCCGCAAAGCATCCGCAAGAGATTAGAGAAGAAGATATATTTAAAGTTACTGCCGATAAGGCGGCAGAGGGAATAACCTTAATGCATAGCAAATTATATGCGGCAAGGAAAGATATAAACTCAATAATCACCTACACATCACCCTACACAAAGACGGCGGCGGATGTGTTGGATAATCTCCCTGCTGTGCTAAATGATATGGCACGCTTAGTAGGGCATTCAGTACGCACAGCGGCAGATTATACTCCTGCGGCGGTGATAAAAGCAATAAAGCGGCTAAATGGTTGCCTTGTTAAAGAGCAGGGTGCGGTGCT
>JBAZCO010000078.1:0-8540 GCA_041654915.1 Clostridia bacterium
ATACAGCCCCGCATTGCCCTCTTTTGCCGCCGCCTCAAGCTCGTCCCAATGCTTGGCAAATAGCTCTTTGTTGGCGGTAACTATGCTTTTGCCCGCTTTTAGGGCGGCTATCAAGTAGGAGCGTGCCGGCTCGATTCCGCCAAAAAACTCGGCTACAATCGATATCTCGGGGTTGCCCGTCACATTGTTGATATCGGTAGATACCAAATCGGAATTAATACCAAGTGTCTCCGCTCTCTCGGGATTTCTTTCAAGAATGTGCTTGACCTCAACATCCACCCCGTGCGCTTTTTTTATAAGTTCTTTATTTTTGGTGAGTATCTTGTATGTACCCGAACCCACAGTGCCTAGCCCCAATAAAGCTACACCAACTTTTTTCATTATTTTAGCTCCTTTTTATTTAAGTCGTAAAGGATTTTTAATCCCTTGAGGGATAGCGACCTATCCACCACATCTATCATCTTTGTGCCGCCGTTAATTACAATCTGGCTCATACCGCCGGTTGCAATAACCTTAACTTTTTCAAAGCCGCTTGCCAAGATAAGTTCTTTAATAATGCCCTCTACCAAGCCGACAAACCCGAATATCACGCCTGCCTGCATATTTTCTATAGTCGTTCTCCCTATTACAGAGCTAGGTTTAACAAGCTCTATGCGTGGGAGTTTTGCCGCCGTGTTGGTCAGTGACTCTGCGCTTGACTTGATACCCGGAGCAATTGCCCCGCCCAAAAATACACCCTTGTCGTCGATAAGACCAAAGGTGGTGGCGCTCCCAAAGTCAACAGTGATAGCAGGACCGCCGTAAAGGTTGTGCGCCGCTACTGCGGTAACAATTCTATCTGCGCCCAACTCCTCGGGGAAAAGGTAGTTTAACTTTAAGCCAAGGTTTAACTTACTATGCACCATAATAGGTTTCTTTTTGGTGTACCAAGTGCACATATGTTCAATTGTATAGTTTAGCGCCGGCGCAACGGAGCTGATAATAATTCCCTCCACCTCGCTAAAACAATAGCCGTATGCGCTAAATAGGTCAAGGAAAATCATACCAAACTCGTCCGCCGTCTTTCTGTGGTCGGCGGCGATACGCCAAGTGTTGGTAAGCTTGTCATCTCGGATTATTCCAATTTTTATGTTGGTGTTGCCAACATCCAAAAGTATTACCATGGTTTTCTCCCGTGGGCATAATTATTATGGTTAATTTGCATAATTTTACCATAAAACCCGTGATAAAGTCAAAACAAAAAGGGCTTATCCCAAGTATTTCTCTTGAAAAAGCCCTTGTAGTTGATTTTTTGGGAATAAGTTATCTTAAATCAATTGCAAGATTGCAAGGCTTGCATCATCGCCACGGCGGTTGCCTGTGCGTATAATGCGTGTGTAGCCGCCGCCTTGACCTAGTTCCCTTTCACGCTCTGCATATTTGGGTGCATATTCACGGAAAATCTTTTCGACTAGCGGATGCTTGATATCGCTAATGCGCTCTTTGTATGCTCTTTTGGTTTCCTTTTCTCCCTGAATTTCTTGTAAATCGGGGAGTGCCGCCATTATGCGTCTTCTTGCCGCAAGCTTTTTAGCGCCGTCATTGGTAAACTTAACCTTGATTTTTTCATCTTTAAGGTTGGTTTTTTCCTTGGTAACCTCTACGGTGTCCTCATATGTTCTAATAGCAAGGGTGAGCAATTTTTCTGCTACTCTGCGCACTTCTTTAGCACGCTCTACTGTGGTCTTAATAGAACCGTGCCACAAAAGTTCTGCCGCTTGGCTATAAACAAGCTGTAACCTTTGGTCTGTTCTCTTTCCTAACTTTCTTACTGATGCCATACTAACTCCTTACTCGTCCTTATTGCTAAAGGCAAGACCTATACTTTCTAGTTTTCTTACTACCTCGTCTAGTGACTTCCTGCCGAGGTTGCGCACTTTGAGCATATCTTCCTCTGTCCTCTTGATGAGGTCTTCTACGGTAAAGATACCCGCACGCTTGAGGCAGTTGAGCGGTCTTACCGATAGCTCTA
The DNA here is from genome assembly GCA_041654915.1 of Clostridia bacterium. GTDB lineage: Bacteria > Bacillota > Clostridia > Christensenellales > DTU072 > JBAZCO01. The sequence goes on from JBAZCO010000078.1 coordinate 2,012, forward strand.
GCTCCTCTATGCTCATAAATAGTGCCTTTGTTTGCTCGTTATCTTCACGGCTTATCAATGTTTCCATATCTGCCATATCGTCCACAAGGTTGATAAATAGCCTTAGGTGGTCTTCCATAACCTTAGCGGCAAGAGAAATAACCTCTCTTGGGCTGGATGCCGCATTGGTGCGAACATTGATACGCAGTTTGTCGTAGTCAATAGATTGCTCTACACGGGTGCTTTCCACTTCGTAACTTACGGCAACCACGGGTGAGAACAGCGAGTCAATGGGAATGTAGCCTATGGGAGCTTTGGGGTTTTTGTTATCTTTTGCGCTGATATAGCCCCTGCCCACATCAATCATAAGCTCCATATTGATAGCTGCGTTTTCGTCTAGGGTGCAGATATAGGCATCGGGATTCATAATCTCTATACCCGTGGGGATATCTATATCCCTTGCACTGACAACACCCGCAGTGCTTTTGTTTAGTGAAACTAAGGCTGGCTCAAAGTTCTCATAAGAGTGTACTTTGATAGCCAATTCTTTTAGGTTGAGTATGATTTCCGAAACATCTTCACGCACGCCGGGTATGGTGGAGAACTCGTGGAGTATCCCCTCGATTTTTATACCTGTTACCGCAGCGCCCGGCAAAGCGGTAGAAAGTATACGGCGAAGGCTGTTGCCTATTGTGATTCCGTAACCTCTCTCTAAAGGCTCAACTGTAAAAGTCGCCTCTGCATTGTTGGGATTTTCTTCCACTAATATTTTGGGTTTGAACATCTCCATCATCTTAAAAATTCCTCCTTTCGGCTAATTACTTGGAGTACAACTCTACTATCATATGCTCCGCAATCGACAGGTCAACATCTTCACGAGTGGGTAGCGAAACTACTTGTCCGCTCAAGGTGGCAGGGTCAAAGGTGAGCCACTTGGGCAGGTTGGATATTTTTGCTTCCTTTAGTTCCTTAAAGAAAGGCTTGTCCTTTTTCGTCTCTTTTACTGCGATGACATCGCCCGCCTCCACAAGATATGAAGGGATATTTACGGGTTTGCCGTTTACCGTGAGGTGGGAATGATTTACAATTTGTCTTGCTTGCGCTCTGGATGCGCCAATGCACATACGATAGGCAACATTATCTAAGCGCCTTTCGATAAGAATGAGCATTTGCTCACCCGTTACGCCCTTCATTTTTTCTGCCATTTCGTAATATCTGTGGAACTGCTTTTCCAAAAGCCCATAAGCTCTCTTGGCTTTTTGCTTTTCACGCAATTGCACGCTGTAAGCGGTAATCTTTTTGCGGGCAGCACCGTGCTGTCCCGGGGGGACGGGGTGCTTTTCTTGTGAGCAGTGCTTGCTAAAGCATCTGTCGCCTTTTAAGAATAATTTAGTTCCCTCTCGTCTGCAAAGCTTGCAAACAGGTCCTGTATATTTTGCCATACTATCTTAATCCTCCTAAAATTACAGCCTTCTGCGCTTGGGGGGGCGGCAACCGTTGTGGGGTATGGGAGATACATCTTGTATCTTGGTAACTTCAAGTTCTGCCACCTGCAAAGCACGGATAGCCGACTCTCTGCCCTGTCCCGGCCCTTTGATATAAACTTCTACACGCCTAAGCCCATGGGTTTTAGCAATTTTGGCAGCATCTTCTGCCACCATTTGCGCTGCATAAGGGGTTGCCTTACGGCTACCTCTTAACCCTAGCTTGCCCGAGGACGACCAACTTATTGTATTGCCGCTCATATCGGTAATTGTAACTATGGTATTGTTAAAAGAGGCATGCACATGGGCTTGTCCTTTTTCGATATTTTTAAGGTCTTTCCTTCTTTTAATCGCTGTTCTTCTTACTGCCATTATTCAAACTCCTACTTCTTCTTACTGCGCCCGACGGTGCGTTTTGGTCCTTTACGGGTTCTGGCGTTTTGTTTGGTGTTCTGCCCACGAACGGGAAGCCCCTTTCTGTGACGCACGCCTCTATAACAGCCTATTTCCATAAGTCGCTTGATGTTTAACATTGTTTCTCTTTTTAAATCGCCCTCGACATGAAGGTGGGAATCGATATAGTCACGAATTTTGATAATATCGTCCTCTGTTAAATCCTTAACACGGGTGTCAGGGCTGATGCCGCAAGCTTCCAACAGCTTGGCGGATGTGGTCTTGCCAATACCGTATATATAGGTAAGACCGATTTCTACTCTCTTTTCACGGGGTAAGTCTACACCGGCGATACGAGCCATTTAGTAACCTCCAATAATGTTCTCTAAGATAATAATCTATATAGTATCCCGAGGAAAAACCTTAACCTTAAGGTTCAGCCGCTCCCCAGGCGGTTTGCTAACTGAATTAGTATACCATATTTAGTTTTCCGTTGTAAACGATATAAGACGATAAATAACGGAAAACTCGCACAATTTGACGGAAATTAACCTTGTGTCTGTTTATGGTTAGGATACTTGCTGCATATAACCATAATTTTTCCGTGTCTTTTGATAATTTTACATTTGTCGCACATAGGCTTGACAGACGGTCTGACTTTCATAGATAATTTCTCCTAATTTTTATTTCTGTAAACGATTCTGCCTTTATTGAGGTCATAGGGGCTGATTGCAACCTTCACACTGTCGCCCTCAAAAACTTTGACATAGTGAACACGCATCTTACCCGCAAGGTAAGCTGTGATAATATGCCCGTTGGTGAGCTTAACACGAAAGTTTGTGCCGGGAAGTACTTCAACTACCACGCCTTCAATTTCGATAATATCGTCTTTTGACATAAAGTTCTCCTTGATTTATTTGTGCGCCCTAACAGCTTACTTTGTGCCGTTGTAGGAATAAAGCGCTTTTCTTACTTCGGCGTCTTTGATTTCCTCTCCCGCAACTAGTTTTTCTGCAATTTCTGCAAGAATTACTCCTTGGGATTTGAGGTGCTTTATCCTTTTTTTCTTGGGAGAGGCTAGCTTTCTAAGTTTGCCGTCGGCAATCTTAACAAAGTCGGCATCGGTTATTTCTACCACAGTAAAAAATCTGCCGCTATCTCTCCCCGCCTTTGAGTATACCACACTGCCTAGTTCTATCTGTTTTTCCATAATAATAATATATATCCTTATTATAGAGTGATGATTTCGGCTTTGCCTTTGAGAATAATTATTGTATTCTCATAGTGCGCCGACGGCATACCGTCCGCTGTTACTATCGTCCAATTGTCGCTCAAAGTGCGTACATAGCGTGTACCCATATTTATCATTGGTTCTACGGCTATCGTCATATTTTCCTTGAACCTCACACCCCTGCCTTGTACCCCGTAATTGGGAATACTTGGGTCTTCGTGTACAGATGCGCCTATTCCATGCCCTACAAGTTCTCTCACAACCGAAAAGCCGTTCTGCTCAACATACGATTGTATTGTATGCCCTAAGTCACCTGTTCTCACACCGTCTTTTAGCATTGCCGCCCCTGCAAAGAAACTCTCCTCGCAAACTTGCATAAGCCTTAGTTTTTCGGGGCTAACCTTGCCTATGGGGAAGGTTCTTGCCGCATCTGTGTGCAGTCCGTTAAGACCTACACCCCCGTCTATTTTGAGGAGCATACCCTCCTCAAGCACTTTGTGACCGGGTATCCCGTGTACTATCTCGGAGTCGATAGAAGTACATATCGTTGCGGGAAACCCGCCGTACCCGAGAAAAGATGGGATTGCATTTTGCTTTTTTATGTAGTCATAAGCGATTGCGTCCAGCCTTCTTGTAGTCACTCCGGGCTTTGCATTGTCTTGTATAAGATTTAGCACATCCCGCAAAATGCTACCTGCTTTTCGCATAATACTGAGTTCGGATTTACTTTTGATAGTAATCATTCTCCCAGCACCGCCTTAACCTCACGAAAGGTATCCTCAATCGTATCATTCCCGCCCACTTTGTAGAGTATCCCTTGTTTTTCGTAATACTCGGTGAGGGGAGCTGTCGTTTGGGCATATACCTCAAGGCGCTTTTTTATTGATTCTTCGTTGTCATCGTCACGGATATATAGCTTGCCGCCGCACTTTTCGCACTCGCCCTTTTGGTAGGTGGATATGTGGTACACTCCGCCGCAAGAACACATTCTTCTCCCAGATAACCGCTTGATTACAAGGGAAAAATCAACTTGAATATCTATGACCGCATCGATTTGCGTAAGCTGTGAAAGTGCTTCCGCTTGAGGTATGGAGCGGGGAAACCCGTCCAATAGGAAACCGTTCTTACAGTCGTCCTCTGCTATCCTCTCCGTAACTATCTTGACCGTTACATCATCTGGGACAAGTAGCCCCTTGTCTATAAAGGTCTTTGCATATTTTCCGATTTCCGTACCCCGTGCAATATTCGAGCGAAAAGCATCTCCTGTGGAGATATGCGGTATACGGTAGTATTCGGATATCTTGGCGGCTTGGGAGCCTTTTCCTGCTCCCGGCGCACCAAGTAATATTATTTTTCTCACTATTTCAAGAATCCTTTGTTGTTCTTAACCAACAACTGTGACTCAAGTTGTTTTTGCAGTTCAAGCGCAACGGACACCGCTATCAATAAGCTAGTTGCAGAGAACGCTGTGTTTACTCCAATAGAGGAGAATCCATCTATCTGCTGCAAAAGCAATGTGGGTATTAACGCAACCATAGAGAGAAACAATGCGCCAAACAGCGTGAGCCGATTGTTGATTTTCCTCAAGTGGTCGCTTGTTGATTTACCCGGTCGTATACCTGGTACAAAGCCTCCGTTTTGTTGCAGCATCTTTGCCACATCGTCGGGGTTGAACTGTATCTGTGCATAGAAGTATGCAAAGAATATAATAAGCACAAAGGTAACGGGGGCATACAAGTGACCGTCTGCGCCCATCCACTCGCTCCACCATAGTCCAAAGCCCGTTGTACCCAGATTGGCAAACTGTATAATCATTTGCGGGAACATAATCAAGGAGCTAGCAAAGATTATCGGCATAACACCGCTTGCATTAACCTTGATTGGTATATGGGTGGATTGTCCGCCGTACATCTTGTTGCCCTTGATTTGCTTTGCGTATTGTACACCAATTTTTCTATCCGCCATATCGACAAACACAATAAAGAAGAACAATACAATAATAAGCACAATAAACGCAAACAAGAACCAAACACCGGTGTAGTCCTGTTGCCCCACCTGTTCGGGGATACTTATTGTCATAGCGTCTAGTAGCGTTCTGCCAAGCGAGGAGGTTATACCCACAAATATTATCAAAGAAGTACCGTTGCCGATACCATATTCGGTAATGCGCTCGCCAAGCCACATTACTAATGAAGAGCCGCCCGTCAATATTATGATAATAAATATCATAGTAAAGATTTTGCTGGCTTGAGATGCGCCAAACACGGGTAGAATTGCGCTTTCCCACGCAAACATAATGCCTATCGCCTGTATCATTCCCAAAAGAATAGCCATATATCTTGTATATTGGGTAATCTTTTTTCTGCCGTCCTCGCCCTCTTTGGAAAGCTTTTCCAACTTGGGAACAATGAGTGTGAGCAATTGCATAATAATAAACGAGTTAATGAACGGCACTATGCCCAAGGCAAAAAGTGTACCGTTTTGGAAAGCGTTGCCTGTTATGGCGGAGAGCATACGCATAAAGTCAACATCCTGCATAAGGTTTGTTAACCCCATTGCCTGAACATCCAAACCGGGAATAGGCACATAACAGCCTATCCGATAGATGAACACCAATGCAAGCGTGAACAACATTTTCCTTCTAATCTCGTGAGATTGAAAGGCATTCTTAAAAGTTTGCAGCATTAAATTACCTCTGCTTTACCGCCCGCTTTTTCTATTTTTTCAACGGCGGATTTTGTGAACTTCTTTGCCCGAACGATGAGGCTTTTGGTTAGTGCGCCATCGCCCAAAACTTTAAGACCATAGGGTTCAATTTTGCTTATAATGCCTGCATCCTTGAGGATTTCGGCAGTAACAGATGCGCCGTTTTCAAAAGCTTCCAACGCACTGACATTGATAATTGTATATTCAGCTTTAAAGCGGTTATTAAAACCTCTTTTGGGCAATCTTCTTGCTAGAGGCATTTGCCCGCCCTCAAAACCGGGACGCACACCGCCGCCGCTCCTTGCCCATTGACCTTTATGCCCCTTGCCGCTAGTTTTGCCAAAGCCAGAGGCGATGCCTCTGCCCAATCTTTTAGCGGGTCTTACCGCACCCGGGGCGGGAGTTATAGTATGAATCTTCATTGCAGCTATCTCCTTATTCCTTGACTTCTTCTACCCTTACCAAGTGGGTAACTTTAGCTATCATACCACGAATAACAGGTGTGTCATTGTGGATTTTTTCTGCGCCGATTTTGGTAAGCCCCAACGCTTTTATGTTGGCTTTTTGACTTTCTATGCAACCAATCGTGCTTCTTACAAGTGTGACTTTAATTTTACTCATAGATAGCGCCTCCTACTCCGAAATTTCTTCTGTGGTTTTGCCACGAATCTTGGCGATTTGCTCGGCAGTTCTAAGCTCTTTAAGTCCTCTTATAGTTGCTTTAACCGTGTTTATG
>JBAZCO010000079.1:0-8525 GCA_041654915.1 Clostridia bacterium
TAATTTATTGATATTGCCAAGTTGAAGGGAAAGTATAGCCTCCGCCTGCGCATCGGAGAGAGTAAACCTATCTCTTAGTTTACTCTTTGCCTCGCTCCTAGATGCCGAATTTCTTATGATAGCAATCACCTCATCAATAGCGGGAAGTATGAGGGTAAGCCCGTCTAAAATATGCGCCCGTTTTTTTGCAATGCCGATTTCATACTGACTTCTCTTGTATACTACGCTGCGTTGAAACTCAAGGTAATATTTAAGTATGGGTATCAAACCCAACTGTTTTGGTCGCCCATTTGCTATGGCAACAATATTGACATTAAAATTACACTCCAAATCGGTAGACTTGAAAAGCTGCTCTAATATCTTTGCCGCATCCTCTCCTCTCTTGAGCTTTACCACTATGCGCATACCGTTGCGGTCGGACTCGTCTGCCACATCGGTAATGCCGCCTAAAACATCTTTTTTCCTTTCCTTTAAATCAAAAATCTTCTTTTGCAGGTTTTCTTTGTTGACATTGTACGGGATTTCGGTTATTACGATATTTTGGCGGTTGCCGTCTGTATTCTCTATATCTGCCTTGGCACGCATTAGCACTTTGCCGTGACCTTTTTCATACATTTCCACTATCCCATCGCCGCCAACAATAAAGCCGCCCGTGGGAAAGTCCGGACCTTTTATTATCTTTACAAGTTCGGTTAGTTTAATTCGTGGCTCGTCTATCATTGCAATACAGCCGTCAATTACTTCGGTGAGATTGTGGGGGGGGATGTTGGTAGCCAAACCTATCGCTATCCCCGTTGCCCCGTTTACCAATAGATTGGGAAACCGCCCGGGAAGTATATCCGGCTCTTCTAAAGTATCGTCAAAGTTTTTGTTCCACTTGACCGTGCCTTTCTCTATATCTCTTAAAAGCTCGATGGCAAGGGGCGCCATTTTAACCTCGGTGTAGCGCATTGCCGCTGCACAGTCGCCGTCAATTGAGCCAAAGTTGCCGTGTCCGTCCACAAGAGTCATACGCATATTAAAGTCTTGCGCCATTCTAACCATAGCATCATATACAGACCTGTCGCCGTGCGGGTGGTACTTGCCCAAACATTCGCCAACCACTCTTGCCGACTTCTTGTATGCGCCCTCCGGTTTCATACCCAAATCGTACATAGCGTACAGTATTCTGCGTTGCACGGGTTTTAGTCCGTCCTCCACACGGGGCAACGCCCTATCCATAATTACATACTCGCTATATGGCATCATAGAGTCCGGCAATACCTTCTCTATGGGTTTATCTATGATATTTCCTATGGAATTATCTTCGTTAATTTCAAATTTTATTTGCTTGGATGCCATAAATAATTATCCTCCGAATTTTGTTTGGAAAGTGTCCGTCTTGTTGAAGTTGGCATTTTCATTTATGAAAGCTTTTCTTGCCTCTACATTATCCCCCATCAAAGTGGATATCATTAAGTCCGCCTCTGCCGCATCCTCTACCGTGACACGCATAAGCGTGCGCTGTTTGGGGTCAAGAGTGGTATCCCAAAGCTGTGAGGGATTCATTTCACCAAGTCCCTTGTAGCGCTGTAATGTGTAGCTGCCCTTGATTTCACTTAAAATCTTTTCAAGTTCGCTGTCGTCATAAGCATAGGTGACTTCGCCCCTCTTTTCCACCTTGTACAGCGGCGGCATACCCACATATATATGCCCCTCTGTAATAAGACGGCGCATATATCGATAAAAGAAAGTGAGCAATATCGCCCTTATGTGTGCGCCGTCGTGGTCGGCGTCGGCAAGGATAATCACCTTGTGGTATTTGAGGTTATTAATATTAAAATCCTTATCATAGTCCGTGCCAAGGGCATAGATGATTGTCTTTATTTCGTCGTTGGCAATTATTGTTTCCTTTCTCTTTTTCTCCACATTGATGGGCTTGCCTCTTAATGGCAGCACGGCTTGAAAACTTCTGTCCCGCCCTTGTTTGGCAGAGCCGCCAGCCGAATCGCCCTCGACTATAATTAGTTCGTTGCGGGTTGCATCCCGTCCCGAACAGGCGCTAAACTTGCCTACAAGCACAGAGCCTGTCATTGCATTCTTTTGGCGTTGGGCGTCTTTTGCCCGCTTTTCTGCCTCACGCACCTTGCTTGAATTGATACCCACCTTTACCACAAGATTGGCAACATCCTTGTTTTTGGGCGTGTTTAAAAACTCGTCTAGTTTTTCGCCTATAAGACTTTCTACCAAACTCTTAACCTCGGGGTTGCCAAGCTTGGTTTTGGTTTGCCCCTCAAACTGCACATTTTGCATCTTTATACTTAGTATCGCAGTCATACCGTCACGGTAGTCGTCGCCAATAATGTTGCTGTCTTTGGGCTTTAGCAAATTGTTTTTGCGGGCATAGTCATTAAAGCACCTAGTCATTGCCGACTTAAACCCCGTTTCGTGAGTGCCGCCCTCGGTGGTGGGAATATTGTTAACATATGATATTAGGGTTTCGCCATAGTTGGTGGTGTATTGCATTGCAAGCTCCAACTCAAAGTTTTCCGCAGCAGCCTCCAAAAATATCACCTTGGGCGACTGCACAGTCTTTGCTTCGTTAATATACTTTACAAAATCCGCAAGTCCGCCTTTGTAGTAAAACTCTTTGCGTACTATATTGCCGTCATCATCGGTTACCCGCCTGTCCTCTACGCTAAGCCTCACGCCTTTGTTCAAAAACGCAAGCTCCCGCAAGCGCCTGCGAATAATTTGCAAGCTAAAAACTTCCTGCCCAAATATTGCGTTGTCGGGAAGGAATGTTACGGTTGTCCCCTGCTTTTTGGTTGCGCCAATCGTGGTGAGCGGTGTTTTTGCCTCGCCGCTCTTTACCTTGCCGTCCTTGCCCCTCGGACTATGGAATTCTTGACGGTATTCTTTTTTGTTCCTAAAAACTTGCACGGTTAGCCACTTAGAAAGCGCATTAGTTACCGCCGCTCCCACACCGTGCAGACCGCCGCTAAACTTATACTCGACATTATCAAACTTGCCTCCCGTATGCAGCCCTGTAAAGACAAGCTCCACTCCACTCTTCTTGTATTTTGAATGAATGTCTACAGGAATCCCCCTCCCGTTGTCGGCAACGGATACTGAATTGTCCTCATTAATTACAATACTGATAGTGTCGGCATAACCGTTGGCGGCTTCGTCCATTGCGTTATCTACAATTTCCCAAAGTATGTGATGCAAGCCTTTAGAACCCGTTGTACCAATATACATACCCGGGCGCAACCTAACCGCTTCCAACCCTTCCAAAACTATGATGTTTTCCGAGTTGTATTTGTTATCTGCCATATTTTCTCCTTTGAACAAGCGCCTTGCTCCCCGCAAAAACCGTAGAATTTTAAGGCGACTAAAATATAAAATATATACAATATATAGTAGCACACCAAGCGCTTAGTGTCAATATTTTGTGGTTTACTCGTTTCTTAAACTATAAAAAAAATTTGTTTACACGATAAAATCCTCTCCTTATAAAAATTTTTAGAAACCTCAATCGTCAGCTTAACATAGTATGTATTGATTATATTTTTTGGAGGTACAAAAAAATTATGAAAAAAATCATTGCGCTCATACTTATTAGCGCACTTTTGCTTTTCGGACTGCTCGCCTGTGTGGACAATGACAAGGACGACGGTCTGATACGCCTTAATGAGGTAACTCATTCGGTGTTCTATGCGCCGCTGTATGTGGCAATAAACAACGGCTACTTTACCGAGGAGGGCTTAACCATTGAACTTACCAACGGGGGCGGCTCGGACAAGACCATGACAGCCATTATGAGCGGACAAGCAGATATAGGATTGCTAGGACCAGAAACCGCTGTATATGTCAAGCTTGGCGGAAGTTCCAACTATCCCGTGGTGTTTGGACAGCTCACCAAGAAAGACGGCTCATTTCTCATTGGGCGCACACCCGAACCTGATTTTAAGTGGGAAGACTTGAAAGGCAAGGAGATTATTGGCGGCAGACACGGCGGAATGCCTGCAATGAGCTTAGAATACGCTATCAAGAAAAACAACCTAGAGAACGACTTGACAATAAACTACGATGTGCAGTTTGACCTTATCGCTGCCGCATTTGAAGGCGGCACGGGAGATTATTGCACCCTGTTTGAACCGCTAGCCTCCGCCTACCAAGATGCGGGAAAGGGCTATATTATCGCCTCTGTGGGCGCAGAAGCGGGTGAGATGCCCTACACTTGCTTTATGGCAACTAAGGACTACATCAATAAAAACAATGAAAAGGTAGTCAAATTTATGCGTGCCATAATCAAAGCGGTGGACTTTGTAACAAACAATGACGACGGCGCAGTCGCAGATGCACTCCTTCCCTCATTCCCCGCAACAAGCAAAGCAACCTTGCAAAGCGCAGTTGCCGCCTACAAAGCAATAGACGGCTACAAGACAACGCCTGTTATGAGCGAGGACGAGTTTGACAACCTGCTAGATGTGCTATTGACAGCGGGCGTGATAACCGAAACCGTACCCTACACAAGTATTATTGACAACAGTATAGCGGAAAAATTACTAAACGAATAAAAATTACTAAACGGAATAATTAAAAAGGAAAATTTATGGCAAAATTATTGGAATTTGAGGGCGTATCCTTTATATATCATAGTCTTGAGAACGAAACGCCGGCTCTTGACAATATTACCTTCGGTATGGAGAGAGAGGAATTTGTGGCAATTGTAGGACCTTCGGGCTCTGGCAAGACCACAATCCTTTCCCTGCTTGCCGGGTTGCTCGAGCCATCCTCGGGCAGCATAAAAATTGACGGTAAACCTATAAAAGAAATGCGGGGCAAGGCGTCACTTATGCCCCAGCGTGACCAACTTTTTGAGTGGCGGAGCATTATTCGCAATGTCACTTTGGGACTAGAAATCACTCGCACTAACACAGCGGAAAACAAAGAGTATGCACTATCGCTACTCAAAAAGTACGGACTTGGGGAGTTTATAAAAAAGCGCCCGTCCGAACTGTCGGGAGGAATGCGGCAGCGTGCCGCTCTAATAAGAACTTTAGTGACATCCCCAGAAATCTTGCTGCTGGACGAACCGTTCTCAGCACTCGATTTTCAAACCCGACTAAATGTATGCAACGATGTTTATAGCATCATTAAAGAGGAAAAGAAAACCGCCGTCTTTGTCACGCACGATATATCCGAGGCAATCTCTATGGCGGATAAAATAATCATACTAACCGAACGACCTGCAAATATAAAAGGAATAATCAATATCGACCTTAACAAAAACCTTACCCCTCTAGAGAGGCGGGAAGAGCCTAACTTTGCAGGTTACTTTAAAACAATATGGGATGAGTTAGAGGCGCACAATGACAGAAGAACATAAGAAATATTTAAAAAAAATTAAAAGGCATAATTTAATAGTCCGTATATCGCAATTTGGGATACTAATTGCCTTTTTTGCAATTTGGGAGCTTGTCGCATTTTTAGAGTGGGCTGACCCGTTTATCATTAGCTCCCCCTCTAGAATATACAAAACCACTATGGATTTGTATACGACAAATATGCTCTTTAACCATATGGGAGCAACCCTTAACGAAACCGTGATTAGCTTTTTGCTATCCACATTTATTGGCACATTTATCGCTATTGTTCTTTGGTGGAGCAATATGTTAAAGCGCATATCTGAGCCTTATCTTACCGTGCTAAACGCTCTGCCAAAAATTGCACTAGGACCACTAATTATCATTTGGGCGGGAGCGGGCAAGCAAGCAATAATCATAATGGCACTGCTTATCTCTGTAATAATAACCATTATGAGTATGCTAAGCGCATTTGTGTCCACCGATAAAGAAAAAATACAGTTAATGTATTCGATGAACGCAAATAAATTTCAAGTGCTGTACAAGCTAGTCATTCCCGCTAATATTCCCACGCTAATTTCTGTGCTAAAAATTAATGTTGGACTAAGCTGGGTGGGAACAATTATGGGCGAATACCTAGTATCTCGTGAGGGCATAGGATATCTGCTTGTATACGGCTCGCAAATATTCAAACTTGACCTCGTTATGGCATCAACTATGCTGCTTTGCATTCTTGCATCGGCAATGTATTTTGCCGTATCGTTAATAGAATATTTAATTAAAAAGTTGTATTAAATTTAAAGTTATTAATTATATTCATATATCTATTATCTATAAGGCGGCTTAACTTGCCGCCTTTTTTTATTAATAGTATGCCCTCGCTTTTGTACTTTAATTGGTGAGGGGCGGCATATACTTTAATATGCGTTGGAAAACTAACTTAAAAATTTCCTTTACCTTTATTGGTATGCTTATTGGAGCGGGCTTTGCATCGGGTAAGGAAATTGCCGTTTATTTTGGTACAGCAGGTGTTGCCGCACCTCTGCTAGCAAGCTTTTTGTGTGGAGGACTTGCCTTTGTATTTCTTGAACTTGGGCGAATTAGCGGAGCGGATGTTTTATCATTTATCTTTCCCAAAACATATAAAGTTTGGCAGTTTATTTGTATGGCGGAAAACTTTGTTGTATTTGCCGCAATGCTTGCCGCATCCGAATATATCTTGCGGGTATCTCTTGGCATCTCGGGCGGCGGGCTGATAAGCGGACTCTTTGCCCTAACTTCGGTTTTAGGCGGGATTGAAAGAATAAAAACTGTAAATTTTATCGCCGTTCCTTTTATAATCGTTATGCTCGCTGTGCTGTATTTGGCAGAGCCGTCCTTTAATATTAGCGGCGGGCTAAACCTTCCCGCCCCCATATTGTACGCCTCTATGAACATTTTTTCGGGCGGATTTTTAATAAGCAAAATGGCTAAGGGAATAGATAAAAAACAAGCGGCGGAAATATCACTGATCATATCGCTTGTTCTCTCTGTTCTCATTGTCACCGTATACCTTGCTGTACGCACCCGTCTTGGTGAGGAGATGCCGCTCCTTGCCCTTGCCCAAAATAATGGGCTATCCGCTATTGGCAGTATGCTAATTTACAGCGCAATAATTACTAGTATGTCTGGCTCGCTAGTTATCGCCTCAGGCGGCAAAAAAACTGCCGCTTGCATACTTCTTGCCGCTGGGTTTGTTGTTGCTCTTGCAGGGTTTTCCAATATCGTCCGCTTTGCCTACCCTGTAATCGGCGTTGCGGGGGCGGCTTTTGGCACTGCGGCAATAGTTAGGCTCTTGATTTCCTCTTACAAAGAAAAGAGGGAATTGAAAATATAATTACTCGTGTCCTTGAAATAACCCACGGGAGGTGGTATAATTATGAACGAAGTTGAAAATCTGCTTGAGGAAAATAATATACCTTTCACAAGCGGTCTTGCCGCCAAAAAGCACTGCAATTATAGGGGCGGAGGTGAGATAAGCACCGCTGTCTATCCCCAAACAGTTGAACATTTACGGCTGATTTCGGGAATAATAAACGCAACAGATACCAATTTTTGCGTGATTGGCGGCTTTACTAACACTTTAGTAAGGGATAGCGGATACAAGGGGCTAGCGATATTCACATCCTCTTTCAAGGGCGTGTGGGCGGACGGAACAGTACTAAAAGCAGGTGCGGCAGAACGACTGCCTCGACTTGCCGCCGCCGCTCTCGGCAATGCCCTATCGGGCTTGGAGTGCATCTCAAATATTCCTGCATCCCTTGGCGGCGCAATTTGTATGAATGCGGGCGCATTTGGCACAGAAACCCGCTCTGTTGTCCAAAGTGTAACTTCGCTTGACTTGCAGACGGGCATACTCCATAATGACATTGGGGCTGATATTCCTTGGGGATACAGAAACACGGCAGACTTTTTTAAAGACAGAGTGATAATATCCGCTTGCCTTGCCCTAAAGTTGGGAAAGACTGAGGATATCCAATCAAAGATGTGTACGCTGCGCCGTATGCGAATAGCCGCCCAACCCGCCGCTCCGTCACTTGGCTGCGCATTCAAAAACCCTGGCGGTATGAGTGCAGGCTACTACATAGACAGCGCAGGTCTAAAAGGCACACGCTCGGGCGGAGCAGGGATTAGCGAAAAGCACGCTAACTTTATCATAAATATGGGCGGCGGCACAGCCGAGGACTATATTGCACTTACCGAACTTGTACAGACAACGGTAAAACAAAGCTTTGGCATTACCCTAGAGAGGGAAATAAAAATAATAGGATGAAGGGCTTGTGAGCGTTTCAGAAATACTTAAAACAGATATACTCGATAGCAAAATAGACAAAAAATGTTGCAAAAGAGCGTTTTTATCGGGAGTGATAAGGGCGTCGGGCAGTCTTAATATTGAGCGCAAGGGGCTGGGTTTGATTATTCAAAACTCATCGGAGTACTTAATTGAAAAGTGTGCCGAAATTATACGCATACTCACTCAATATACCCCATCTATTTTCCGCAAAGAGCGCAGCCGCTCCATTGGCAAAAAGCTTGTATACGAATTGTACTTATCTGGCAGTCAAAGCAAAAAGCTGCTTATGGAAACGGGTATAACTTCTGCCCCGTCCATTATTAACGACGCAATTCCCCCTG
>JBAZCO010000080.1:0-8214 GCA_041654915.1 Clostridia bacterium
CTCATTTGATTTGCTGTCCTAAAAACAAACCGCCTCTATAAAAGGCGGCTTGGCGATTATTTATAAAGTATAGTTTTTAGAGCTTTTTATTCGCCCTCATTTGATTTGCTGTCCCAAAAGCAAACCGCCTCTAAACAAGGCGGCTTGGCGATTATTTATAAAGTATAGTTTTTAGAGTTTTAATTCGTCCTCATCAATATCTACAAAATTTATTGTGTCGGCAGAGAGCCTGAGCAGCTTTTTTGCATCCTCACGCAGGCGGAATTTTTGTATCTTACCGCTTGCTGTCATTGGGAACTTATCGGTAAAGTACACATATCCCGGTACTTTGTGCCGTGCTAGGTTGTTGCTGACAAAGGCACGGATATCATCCTCGGTCACAGTTGCTTTATCTTTTCTTATTACAAAGGCAAATGCCTCCTCGCCGTATCTCTCTGACGGCACAGCGACTACTTGTACATCAAGCACTTCGGGGTGGGTGTAAATAAAGTCCTCTACCTCTTTGGGGAATATGTTTTCGCCTCCCCTTATTATCATATCTTTCATACGCCCCGTGATTTTGTAGTAGCCTCGATTGTCACGCAATGCAATATCGCCTGTGTGTAACCAACCGTCACGGTCTATCGCTCGTGCTGTCGCCTCGGGCATTTTGTAGTAGCCTTTCATCACATTGTAGCCTCTAACACAAAATTCGCCCGACATACCGTCTGACAACTCCTTGCCTGTTTCGGGGTCGATAATCTTGGTTTCCATAAACGGCATTTCTTTGCCCACCGTGGCAACTTTATCCTCTAGACTGTCGTCCGCCATTGTCATTGCGCAGGCAGGAGATGCCTCCGTTTGCCCGTATGTTATGGTTATCTCACGCATATTCATCTTTTCCATAACATCCTGCATAACTTTTATAGGGCAGGGTGAGCCTGCCATTATCCCTGTGCGCATTGTGGAATAGTCATACTTATCAAAATCCCTATGTTCAAGTATTGCTATATACATAGTGGGCACTCCGTGTACGGCGGTACATTTTTCGTACTCTATGGTGTGCATAACCTTCATTGGAGTATAAAACAATAGGGGGAGCATAGCTGTTGCGTGGGTCACGGCCGCCATTATGCCAAGCACCAACCCAAAACAATGGAAAAAGGGTACGGGAATACAGAGTCTGTCCCTATGGGTGAGTTTCATTCTGTCGCCTATCCCTTGCCCGTTATTAACTATATTATAATGGGTGAGCATCACACCTTTGGGAAAACCCGTTGTGCCAGAAGTATATTGCATATTAATTACATCGTGTGGCATTGTCGCCCGCCGTGCCGCCTTGTACTCGTCATATGAGATGAGAACGCCAAAGTCGGGTATCTGCGACCAATGATACATACCGTCGTACCAATTGTCAAAACTGCAAACAATCTCTAGGGCGGGCAGTCTTTTACTTTTGAGGCAGCCGGGTTTGGCTGTCTTTAGTTCGGGGCAAATACCGTAAATCGTCTTTTCGCAGTCAATATCTTTTAGCCCGTCACAAATAAAGAGCGCTTTGCTGTCGGAATTGAACAGGAGATATTCAAGTTCCGCCTCTTTGTAGCTAGTGTTTACCGTTACCAGCACCACACCAATCTTTGCCGTGGCAAACATAAGTATAAGCCATTGCGGATAGTTGGTTGCCCATACCGCCGCATGGTCGCCTTTTTTAAATCCCATTCCCAGCAGACCTTTGGCAAACCTGTCCACATCACGGTTAAATTCGTAGTAAGTGCGGGTATAGTCCATTTCGATATACTTTACCGCAGGGCGGGTGGGGTATTTTTTGGCGATAGTCTCTAACAGTTCGCCCATAGTGATATCCATAAGTTTGTCCATAAATTGTTTGAGTTCCTCATTTAAATTTTCTTTTGTTAATAATAAGTTATTGGCGCTTGGCTTGTCAAGCTAAATCACCCTCCAAACAGTTGGCAGAGTATAAAGAATATATCTGTGTTGTCTATTGTGGAGGGTATTTCGTTTGCCCCTGCGCCCTTAATGTAGTAGGATACATCTCTTGCAGAATGTCCTGAAGAGCGGAAGTAAGAGTCGTTAATTTGGCTTGCCTCAATGTCTTTTGGCAGGGTGAGCTTGCCCGTTTCGTGGTCGGCGGTGACTATTACCGTTGTGTTAGAGCCGGGCATAGACGCATAGTCAAGCGCCACACGCACTGCATCATTAAAGCTCCAAAACTCCTCTAGCATCTTATCCATATCCCTTTCGTGGCTGTATGTATCTATTTTAGCGCCCTCGACCATTAGGAAAAAGCCGTCATCGTTTTCTAGCATCATAAGCGCCTTGCTTGTCAGTGAGGATAGCGTAAACGCTCCCGAATGCGGGATATCCTCCCCAAAAATAGCAAAAGCACGCTCCTTTTCACCTGCCATAAGCGACTGATAGTCGTTGTAGTATCCCCGCTCCGAGGTATTTATTTCGCCTGCGTAAGGGTCAAAATATTCTTGCCCTAAACCAAACAAAACATCTAAATCTGATTTGCGTATTTGCTGCAAAGCAATGTCATCTTGATTGGAGCGGCTCTTATTGTGCGAACTAAAGGCGGCGGGGGTTGCATCTGTCACGCTCTTGGTTGTGATGATGCCCACTTTTTTGTCTAGCGACTTTGCCACTTCGCCAAAGTGAGTTAAATTTTTGCCGTTGTAGTAAGATATTCTGCCGTTATATGTCTTTTGTCCTGTTGCCAATGCGGTTGCAGCGGCGGCGCTGTCGGTGGGAAAGAGGTTGAAAGAACGGGTTTCCATATTGCCAAAATAATCAAACCGCTCAAATGCAGTTGTGCCAAAAGCCTCTGCCGCCTTGATATGGTCTTTACCCATACCGTCACCAATCAACAATATAATATTGTGCGCACGGGCGTTAACTTCGGGGCGAACACCGTAGTCGGTAAGATAAAAGTAAGCAAACAACCCGCTGCTTGCTACTGCCGATATAAGAACTATTGTTATCACTAAGGTGATGAGTTTTCCGTGTTTCTTTGGTGTTCGTGTGTCTTTTTGCATATATGCCTCCCTTAATTATCTTATGGTTAATATACTAAAATCTATCATAAATAAATATCTCATACTTGGGAAAGAGAGATAAAAACAGCTTTGAGATACCCTCTGCATATCGCTCTCCGCCGCCAAGAGCAACGGAAATGAGTTGCCTTTTTGTGATGTGAAAGTCTGGCGGACTGCTTGTTTTATTGCAAGTGGCAATGCTTTGCCCGTCGGGAGAGCTTATAACTTGCAAAGAGTAGTTCACTCCCTCTATGGCAAATACCCACTCACCTTTTGCTCCTTCCGCAAGTGGGATTGAAGTGAGAAGAGCGGCAATGTCGCCCGCCGCCGCCATAGAGTAAGGCTGGTTTCCAAACAATTCTTTGAACTTATATCCGTCAATTTCTTTTACTGCAAAAAGTATGGAGTTGTCCTCACAAGTGCTTTCAAATACCTCTCCTTCTCCGCACAAAATATAGCCGTTTGGGATGCCGTTTTTGAAAATTATGTAGCCTGTACCGCCGTCTTTGCTGTGTTCTTGCCAAATGTCCTCAATATGTGTTGAGGTGCGGAGAGCCGCTGCAAACAGCTTGTTTGTTGTGTTGTTGTAAAGGGTGGTGAGAAGGGGCAAGCTAGCGGTCGTCACCTCTTGGCAGGTAACCTCTGCTGCGGGTAAGTAGCGTATTATTATTTCGCTGGCAAAGTTAATTGCCTCATAGTCTAGCTTCCTATAAAAATCAACATTGAATGGATGCAATAGTGAAAAGGGCAATTCCTTTTCTTGAAAGTAGGCAAGCGCCTTTTTCATTAATGTTGATGCTATTTTTTTACCTCGATAGTCGGGGTGGGTTGCAACCCCTGTAACAAAAGGAACGGTTAGTTCTTTTGTGCCAAGCCGCAGCGGAACGCTCTTTGCATAAACTGCGCCCACGGGTTGCCCGTCCTCTTCGTGAATCCAACAATATTCGGGAGTAAAGCGTTTGTCAAAGAAAAATTCAATGTAATTATCGCCGTCTTTAAACACCAATTTGTGAAGTTCTTTTAGCTTGGAAATCTTATCTTGCACAAGGCGCTCCTTTTATGCGGTTTTTTTGCATATATTAATGATAATTCATTTTCACTTGCTTTACAAGTATGAATCACCCTTTTTTTAGATAATTTTTACTTATTTATTTTTTGTAACTATTGCAATTTTAATTTTATTTGTTATAATATAAATATGTATAAAGATGCGCACCCGTTTAAGATGTCGCCAAAGAGGTTTATTCTATGCTAAATCGAAACAAGCTGCTGCTCCCAATTGCGATTATTATATGTCTGCTTGCGGTTACCCTTTTTGCTTGTGCCACCCCGCCCAAGGTAACCGATATTGAGATAGGCGGTGATTATATCACCCTCTATAATTTGGGAGAGGAGCTAGACCTTTCAGGAATGAAAATAAAAGTTAAGTACTCCGATAGCACCACCGCAGAATATGCGGTACAGGATATCCGTCAAGATATCACCGTGCTAGGGTTTAACAATGCCCGTGAAGAAAACGCTCTTAAAATTACAATTACATATCAAGGACAATCCGCTCAATTCACCGTTAGAGTGCTGTCCACAATTAATAGTTCAATTAAATATTCGGTAAAATTTGATACGGGCGAAGGCTCTGCCATAGATGATGTTGAGGTTTTTGCCTACACCACAGTAAATGCGCCTGTTATTGACCCTCAACGGGATGGTTGGTATTTTGTAGGTTGGTATAAAGAGGACTCGCTTACCAACCCTTGGGATTTTAATACAGAAAAAATTGTTGAGGAAACCACACTGTATGCTAAGTGGGGCAAGCTGCTTACCGTCACTTTTGCACCCCCGCAAGGGCTGGAGCATCTTTTTGCGCCCATTGTTAAAAATGATGTGCGTGAGGGCGAAACCTATAATAACCGTCCGCCTGTTCCCGTGCGTGACGGGTATACTGCAAGGTGGGACTATAACGGAGAATGGAACGACCTTGTAGACACCCAAACCATACACGCCGAGTACACTCTTATTCAATATAGGGTGGTCTTTTACTTTATGAATGAATCGGATAACGAGGAATCCGTAGAACTTGGCGGCGGCAATATGACTTTCACCTATGGGGAAAATGTGCTAGAAAACCAAGATGCGGCAGATTTTTTAAGGACAATGCCCCGTCCGTCAAGGCGCAACTATCATATTTCTGGCTGGAAACTAAAGGATGCCGCCGGTGACGAAAGTGAGAGTTATGATGCGTTTATCACCCACATACAATCTGATGTGCATATAATGGCGGTATATCATATTGATATGTATACGGTTACTTTCAATTTTGGCGAGGGTGAGGATATAGAGGAAAATATCGTTCAAACTGATGTTGCCTATGGCACAAGCGTGCCGCAAAGCCAAAGACCAGAGCCGCCTGCAAGACAACACTATGAGTTTGACGGTTGGTATGCCGACCAATCTTTATCTATTTTATGGAACTTTAATACGGGTAAAATTGATGCGGCAAGAACTTTGTATGCCAGATGGACACGCATATATACATTGGTATTCCACGGCTACGACGGCGACGGCGACAATGGCGGCAATACAATAACGCTCAAAGTAAGAGAGGGCGACAATGTTGTTCCTCCTGCGGCAAAAGCTCCTGAGGGGCATACTGCACAATGGGATAGGGATAGCTTTGAAAACATAAGGCAAGATGACCTTGAGATTAATCCTTTACCTCCTGTACCCAATCAATATACAATAAGATTTGTTAATTTTGATAACACTCCGCTATTGGTGAACGGAGCGGAGTCACAGCTTGTTTCTTACGGTCAGTCGGCAATTGCTCCCGACGAAGAACCCCAACGGGAACGCTATAATTTCTTAGGGTGGAGCGCAGATTTCTCTGTTGTGATTGATAATATGATTATCGCAGCGGAGTTTGCTCCTATACGCTATACGGTAGAGTTTTTGTCCGACGGCGGCGATAAGCCCGCAGTTGTAGTCAATTCGGGCGATAAACTGCTTGCCTCTATGTTGGAAATCACCCCACGAAACAACTTTGACTTTGACGGTTGGTTCAAAGATGTCACAAGATTATTACCTTGGAATGTAGAGGAAGATACGGTAGAGGGGAATATCACGCTATATGCCAAGTGGACGCAATTGCATATTGCTAGATTCCAATACACATCCGCCCAAGACGAAACTACGACAATCACCGTCGAGCGCAGAGTGCGTGAGGGCGAAACTATTAAAGATGCGCCTGTTATGGATAAGCTGCCCGGCAAAAACGGCAGTTGGTACATAAACGGAAGTTTGGTTGATTTAAGCACCTATTATGTATTTAATGCAATCGATATTGTTGCGCAGTATGCGCCTGCCGTATACACGGTAACTTTCCGCAGTGACGGCGTAGATTACGAAGTAAGAGCGCAAGTGCGCTATAATGAAATCATATCCGCTCCCGCTGTCAACCCCGAAAGAGAGGGGCATAACTTTATAGGGTGGAATATCGACCCCGCCCTCACCCCAATAGTCGAGGACACATATTTTGATGCGATGTTTGCGCCCAAGACATTTAAAGTGCGCTTTATTGATGCGTTCAATGAGAACGAGCCTGTCATACTGCTCCATCACGGCGAAGACCCCGGTCATCCCGAAATAAGCTATGGCGGCATCGCCCCTGCGCCAAGGCAAAATCCCTCACACCTAGGTTGGCGCTTTATTGGCTGGGGTACAGCGGCGGCGTCCGGTGTTGTAGACGGTATAAACAGCAACATTACCGGTCATACCGACATATATGCGCAGTACTCCAAAAATCAATATTCGGTAACATTCTTCTCCGAACACGATAACCATATTTGGGCTGTCTTTTCGGTGGAACACGGCGAGGTTTCCCCTGTACCCGAAGGTGTTAACCCTTCAAGAACAGGGCATATATTCGAGGGGTGGAACTACCAGTCAGCCCCAATTGTAGAAAATACATATATCAATGCTGTTTTTGTAATGGCAAGGTATGTGGTTACAATACATCTAAACGGCGGCTCTGGCACACCCCAAGAGGTATCTGGCTTGTATAATACATTCCTGCCAGAGCCTCCCAAACCCGTATTTGAGGGCAAAGCATTTTTGGGCTGGTACACCGATGCCGAATTTACAAAAAGATATGTATTTGAAAACGGGCAAAGCATCGAGCGCCTTACCGCATCCTTTAGTATCTATGCAAGGTGGGAGGACTATGTTTACGGAGATAACGATATAGAATATTCGCTTGATGTAAACGGCACAGGTTACATAGTAGTGTCTGTTCCCGACGGAAAAGAGGAGCGTGAAATTGCTAACTATTACGCAAAGGACGGCGGCTTAATGTTGCCTGTTACGGCGATAGGCTATAATGCGTTTGCAAATCTAACCCAACTCAAGCGGGTAACATTGCCTCAAACCTTGTCTTTTATCGGACCTGCCGCATTCATTAATTGTACCGCCCTTGAGGAAATCGTAATTCCCGACACCGTGGCTACAATCAGCCAAAATGCGTTTAGCGGCTGTACATCTCTTGTGTCGGTAGGCTTTGGGGAGCATTCGATGTTGGTCGAAATCGGCAGCTTTGCGTTCAATAACGCATCCTCACTGTTTGAGATTGAATTCCCCTCTACCTTAGAGAAGATAGGAGAGCGTGCCTTTAGCGGAGCATCCTCCCTAGAAACAATCGTCATACCCGAGTCCATTAACGATATAGGCGCATATGCGTTTGCCGGATGTGTAAACCTCAAGTATGCCAAGTTTGTTGAAACCGCTCCCCCTCGTATCGCAACCACAACTTTTGCGGGACATTCATCCTTCTTTAGAGTATATGTTGCTAACCTTCAGCAGTACAATAGCGGCACGGGCGGTTGGGTAACACTTCGTGAGCAGGGCAAGATTTTCCCCATTAATGACGAGTACGAACAAGCCGGCATTACCCAAGATTGGGCATACCAAGTGATACTTACGGGTGACTCTGCGGGCAAGTTGAGTATTTTGCAATACATAGGCGGGCAAAGCGAAGTAGTGCTTGAAAACACATTGGAAGTAAACGGAGTAATGCGTGAAGTTATTGAAGTTGGCGCTTACGCTTTTGACAACACAGTACATACACTTCGCCTTAATTCCGACTTCTTGCTAGATGTAAACACGCTTACTGCGGCAACAGAATTAAAGC
>JBAZCO010000081.1:0-8137 GCA_041654915.1 Clostridia bacterium
CCCGTGCCTTTGGCTACACGGCATATACGGTTAGGACGGCGGTCGAACTAAAGGATGCGCTTGTTGCAAGCAAAAAGAGCCTAAAGCCCGTATTGATAGACATTAAGGTGTTGCCAAAGACAATGACGGACGGCTACACGGGCGGCTTTTGGCAAGCGGGGGTCACCCGTGCGCCAAGGAACGACAAACAGCGCACAGCGCTAAAAGAACAATTGGATAATATAAAATGAACAAACCTTAAAATTTCTTGAAGGAGAACTATATGTTAAACAAAAAAAAGATAACCCTAGGCATAGCGCCCATTGGTTGGACAAACGATGATATGCCCGATTTGGGCGGGGAAAACACCTTTGAACAATGCGTTAGTGAAATGGCATTAGCGGGGTTTAAGGGTACTGAAATAGGCAATAAGTATCCCCAAAAGCCAAGAGAGCTAAAGCGAGCGCTCAAACTTCGCAAGCTAAAAGTGGCAAATGCGTGGTTTTCGTCCTTTATCATAACAGAGCCTTTTGAAAAGGTGGAAAAGGACTTTAGGAAAAAATGCCGTTTTCTCAAAGCTGTTGGTGCAAAGCGGATAGGGGTTAGCGAGCAGAGCTTTAGTGTGCAGGGTACATTTCTCCCCGTATTTGAAACTAAGTATTTTATGAGTGATGAGCAGTGGGAAACTTTTACAGACGGGCTTAACAAGTTGGGAGCTATTGCAACGGAGTACGGCATCACGCTCACCTATCACCACCATATGGGAACGGTGGTGCAAACAGCGGCAGAAATAGATAGGATGCTAGATGCAACCGACCCTAACCTTGTCTATCTGCTGTTTGACAGCGGGCATCTGGCTTATTGCGGCGAAGACTATCTTGCTGTTATTAAAAAATATATTGACAGAACCAAACATATCCACCTCAAGGATATCCGTCCCGAAGTGATTGCAAAGGTTAAGGCGGATAAGCTTTCGTTTTTGGAGGGTGTCAGGCTTGGCACATTTACCGTACCCGGTGACGGCGCAATAGATTTTACCCCGATATTCGAGGTGATAGCAGATTCGGGCTACGAGGGTTGGCTGCTAGTAGAGGCGGAGCAAGACCCCGCATTGGCAAACCCGTTAGAGTATGCAATAAAGGCAAGAAAATATATCAAGAAAACAGCAAAAATATAATAAAAATATAAAAAGAGGACAAATTTATGTTAAAAATAGGCATCATTGGCGCAGGGCGCATAGGCAGAGTACACGCAGAGTCAATCACACGGTTTGTTAAGGATGCAGAAGTCAAGGCAATAGCCGACCCGTTTATCACCGAGGAGAGCGCAGCTTGGGCAAGGCGGCAGGGGATAGCCGAGGTTTACAGCGATTACAAGCGGATTTTAGAGGACAAGGAGATAGATATTGTGCTAATTTGTTCCTCAACGGACACGCACAGCAGCATTTCACTTGAGGCAATCGCTCACGGCAAGCACATCTTTTGCGAAAAGCCAATCGACCACGATGTGGAAAAAATTAAAGAAGTAATAGATGCATTAAAGGATACCGACCTTAAATATCAGGTGGGTTTCAACCGCCGTTTTGACCATAACTTTATGGCGGCGCAGGCGGCAGTGTCTTCTGGCAAAATTGGGGAGTTGAATATTCTAAAAATTACCTCCCGTGACCCCGCTCCGCCCCCTGTTTCATACATTAAGGTTTCGGGCGGGATGTTTTTGGATATGACAATACACGACTTTGATATGGTACGCTTTATTTCTGGCGATGAAGTCGAGGAAGTCTATGCCGTCGGCGGCGTGCTTGTAGATAAAGAGATAGGTAAAGCAGGGGATATAGATACTGCTATCATCACCCTCAAGCTAAAGGGCGGTGCACTTGCTGTAATAGACAATTCCCGCCGTGCCGCTTACGGATACGACCAAAGGGTAGAGGCGTTTGGAAGTTTGGGGCAAGTTGCCATTGCAAACGACACGGACTCTACCGCTGTAATCAGCAATGCCGAGGGTGTTGTGTCCGAAAAACCCCAACATTTCTTTTTGGAAAGATATATGCAAGCATATGTAAATGAGGTAACCGAATTTATCACAGCGGTTGCGAATGACACCCCTGTAAAGGTCGATGTATATGACGGCTTAAAGCCCGTGCTAATCGGACTTGCCGCCAAACTGTCTATTGAGAAAAACCGCCCAATCAAGATAAGCGAAATAACAAAAAAATACAATCTGTAAAAAAGGAGGGCTAGCGTTGTGGCAAATCTAGTAACCCATGTACACTATGCCGAGGCAATATTAAACTTACTTTCTCCCCACGCAAAAGAGAAAGCAAGTGCGCAAAGAGATGCCTTTGTATATGGCAGTATTGGTCCGGATTTTCTCTTTGTACTGCGAGAGATTGGCGATAAGTCGGGGCAGTTTTGCAACCAAATGCAATACAACAACACATTTGAGGTTTTTTCCTCTATTGTTGATTATATAAGGGAAAAGGGAACGCAAGCCGAATATTCCTATGCGCTAGGGCTGTTGTGCCACTATGTTATGGACTTTCATATGCATCCCTTTGTCAATTTTTTTGTAGAGGAGGGGCGATTTAAAGATTTGCCCGCCGACCAACAGCAAGGTATACATTCTATGATAGAAAGTGCGCTAGACGCATATGTTGTCACCGAGCGTATGGGCTATAAAGAGAGCAACCTCTACAACCCCGCAAAACACATCAAAACTACTTGTAAAACACGCAGGGCGATAGCAAGCCTATACATTGGGGCAATAAACAAAATTATAGGGTTTGATGTCACACCTTTTAAATTTAATTTATCGATATTTTTAACCCGTGCTTTTGTCGCATTCGCCACGGACAAAAGCGGACGCAAGAGAAAATTTTTCTCTTGCAAAGAGGGCAAAACACCCGAGCAAGGCAAGAAAAAAGTGCGCAACCTTATGCGGCCGCCCGAGTTTTATGGGGAGATAGATTTTCTTAACTTAGAAAAACGCCCTTACAGCATTGCAAGAAACCGAGCGGAGTTTGCAAACCACAGCGCCCCCGAACTTTTGGATGCCGCTTTGGCAAAGGGAGTGGAATACATAGAAAAATTTATTGCCGCAGTAGAGGGGGGTACTCCGCTAGAGCGCAAAGACTTTGCCATAAATTACGAGGGCGTGGATACAGAAATTATAAAATAGCTTAAAACCTTGCCTGGCTAGTCGCTTTTTGAGCGGGGTTTTTACCCGCTCAAAAAGATAATCAACCGCCCCAAGGTGTAAAAAACGAGTGCGGCAATATAGGAGATAACCGTCTGCGCCGCCATAGAAAGCAAGGCAAATTTAGCCGATTTAACTTCTTTTGCAAATGCGGCAAGAGCGGCTGTGCAAGGAATGTAAAGAGAGCAGAATACAAGAAAAGACATCGCTTCAAGAGGGGTAAAAACCCCTCTTAATGCAGTAAAGAGTTGCGTGCCGCCGCCAAGCAAAACGGCAAGAGTGCTAACAACAGCCTCTTTTGCGGCAAGTCCCGTGATAATTGCCGTAGCCGCTCGCCAATCTCCAAAACCGAGCGGAGAAAATAAGGGGGCAATAAATTTTGCCATTTGTGCAAGCAAGCTATTTTCGGGATTTTCCGTGTATGCAAAATTTGTGCCGAAAGAGCGCAAAAACCATACAACAACAGATGTTAACAATATTACAGAAAAGGCACGGGAGAAAAATCCCTTTATCTTATCCCACAAATAGGATGCTGTTGTGTTAAGGGAAGGTATGCGGTAGTTGGGAAGTTCGATTATTAGCGGTTGTGGCTCACCTTTAACCACCGTTTTTTTAAGAAAAAACGCATACCCCACACCCATAGCAATATTAAGAACATATAGCAGCAGCATAACAAGCGCCTGATGCTTTGCAAAGAACACAGCGGTAAACAACGCAAAAACAGGTACTTTTGCGCTGCAAGGCATAAAGGGTATGAGGAGAGCGCTCAATTTTTTATCCCTTTTAGATGAAATAGTTCTAAGTGACATATATGCAGGAACGGAGCATCCAAAGCCAATTAGTGCAGGCACAATGGAGCGCCCCGATAGTCCAATTTTAGCCAGCAGCCTGTCTGTAACAAACGCAACCCTTGCCATATATCCCGTATCCTCAATTAAAGATAAAAAGAAAAAAAGTGCAGTTATCATTGGTAAAAATGCAAACACGCTCCCCAGCCCTCCCAATAAGCCGTCTGCAACAAAAGAGGTTGTCGCTAGTCCTACCCCCTTTGCAAGCATAAGCGTACGCACTTTTTCTATGCCGAAAGCGGTCAATGTTTCCACCGCTAACCCCGCAGTTCTGCCAAAAACGCCAAAGGTCAAATAGAACACCGTAGCCATTATTGCAAAAAATATAGGCAATGCAAAATATTTGTGGGTTAGCACCTTGTCCAATTTTTCTGTCAAGGTAGCTTTCCTCTCCCCTTCTTTTACGCAAGAGGTATAAAGAGTTTCCGCCGCTTTGTAGCGCATATCCGCAACTGCCGCCTCTCTGTCTAGTCCCACTTCACGCTCTGTTTGGAGAATCTCTCTTTCAACCTCAATTGCAGCGGCAGAACTAAGAGGCAAAGTTAGCTCTTTGGCTATCAGCTGTATGGCAAAACCCAAAATTTGCTTTTCATTTTTATCCTTAAATATTTCCCCAAGCGAGGAGTTGTTTTTGGCATCTTGCATAAATATTTGGGCTATTTTTTTTGCGCTCTCCAATACTTTGCCACTATACGGCAAGAAAAACTTTTGCCCACCATAGGAGTAAGATGATATTGCCGCTTGCAATGTATCTATCCCTTGATTGAGCGCCGCAGATATGGGTATGACGGGTGTGCCCAATATGCGTGATAAGCAAAACATATCTATCTCTCCGCCCAAGGCACGCACCTCATCCATCATATTCAAAACCACAATAATGGGCTTTTGGGTTTCCAAAAGCTGCAATGTGAGATACATATTGCGTACAAGAGAAGTCGCATCTAAAATATTTACTATTATATCGGGTGAGTTGTTATTAATAAAATCAACGCTTGCCGCCTCCTCATCGCTAAACGGTGAGAGTGAATATATGCCCGGCAAATCGGCAATGGTAATCTCTTTAGCTCCAACCAGCGGGGCAACTCCGACATCCACGGTGACACCGGGAAAGTTACCCGTTTTTCGTTTTCCCCCCGTCAAGCGGTTGTAAAGCGTGGTTTTCCCTGAGTTTTGGTTGCCAACGAGTGCAACAAGCTTCAAAGTTTTTGCACGGCAATTTTACACGCTTCCGCCGCCGAAATACTCAAATGATACCCCCGCACAACAATCTCCAATGGGTCGCCAAGGGGCGCTTTTTTATGTAATTTAACTTTGGTTTTGGGAATCAGCCCCATATCTAGCAGGCGCTTGCGCATCTTGCCTTCCACCGTTTGGATATATGCCGATTCTCCCTCTTTTAGTTCGTCTAGCCTCATTAATTTATTTAGCCCCGCCATATTAATTAATATAGCAGGGCTAAAGCAAATTTATGATTATTATTCCTTGTATTTTAAGACAATAGAGTGTTAAGTATTAGCTTACCCTAGATTCGTCTAAGTAGCTTGCCATAAGGTCTGCTGTGCTTAAAAACACGCATAGCGGATACATTGTATACGCACCTGCTATTGCATAGCTACCTGCACGCACTCTGTCGTCAAAGCCGCCCATATGCCAATTTATCGCAAGCGCCTCCTCCCGTGTAAGCCGCAAAAAGCCGTTTATTATATAGACGGACTTTTCGCCGTGTCCGTAGGGGAGTTTTTCCTCAATGGTATAGTAGGGGCGCTTTTCCCAAACACCTTCGGGGGTTTTCACATTTCGATAATCAATTCTATAAAAATCCACCTTGCACAGGTCGTGAAGCAGTCCGCATATCGCAATACTTTCTGCCGATATATGCTCCTCAAAATTTTCACCGTATTCCCACTCCACAAGCTTTTTTAGGCGTTTATAAACATTTAAGCTATGCTCAACAAGCCCGCCTTCTTCCGCAAGATGAAACCTTGTGCTTGCTGGGGCAGTAAAAAAATCGCTAGAGAGCAAGTATTCCAAAAGCTTGTCTGCCCCCTCTCTTTTAATATTTGCATTATAAATTTCTATAAATTCTTGCTTGTGTTCCACAGTAAACTCCTTATTGTTGTTATTCTATATCTAGTATAAATTCGCAAAGACTTACAACAGCGCTGCCCTGAGCCTTAATTTCAATGCTAGGGGATGGCATAGTTTGCATTGGTAAGGCTAAAAAAACATCATCCCAATACACTTCGCAAAGTCCGTTTGCCATTATAATGTCAAAGTTGACTTGCTCCCTTGCCCCCACATAAACCGAAATCTTTTCGCCGTCCACGCTAAGCGAAAACAGCCCAAGCGACTTTTTGTATCCCGCAGTTATTGCGCCGCCTAAAGATATTTCAAGGCTATCTGCCGCATTTAGCAGGGTTTCGGCTGTAATTTCACGGTTGTTTGCCTCAAATCCGGCATAGGTTGCTTTGCCTATCACCGTTGCGGTAAGCAAGCGGCTATCTCTGCGCTTTTCCCTTAACTCCCTCAAAGGTTGGCAAACTATGCCGTTTTGATAATCAAGCTCCTGCAAAATTGTTATCTTTTTAGGCGTATTTTTAACAAAACCCGATAACAACACTCGTCCGTCTTTCAAAGTCGATGTGCGTGGGAATAATATAGGCAATTCTTTAGGCTCACCGCACAGGGAAAAGTATCTGCTTTCAATATCTATCTTGCATTCGGTAATAAATGCACTTTCCTTGCGGCTGTCTTTTTCGCCATAAACAATAAAATTTTTGCCCCCCAGCCGCACAATGCTTGGCGACAAATATACCACACCCGCTTTTGCACCAAAAACTTCTATGTTATATTCCCAATCAAAAAGGTTGTCAGAGCGATACAAATGTATCCCCTTGCCGGCAACAAGCATATGGAATACCCCGCCAGAATAAAACACCCTAGGGTTGCCGCCCTTTGCTTTTCCGCTAATGGCGGGCAGCGGATATTTTTCAAAGAGCATCCCGTCACGAGATGACACAATATTCACCCTAGACCTAATCCCCGTCCTATCATACACCACATACACTCTGCCATTTCTAAAGAGAGCGCTACCCGTCCCCGCTCCAAAGGGAAACTTCTCTTTTAAAATATCTCCGTCATATTCCCAACTTATCAAGTCGGCAGACACCAACCGAGAAACACTTGCCCCCACCGAATAGTAAAAGTAATACAAGCCTTCCCTATAAACAATATTCAAAGGCAAGATATCACCAAATATAATACGCTTAACAGTGCTAACTTGATTTCTTTCGGGCATTTACCCCGCCTCCCATTAAAGACCTCTTTTTTAAATTATACCACATATAACCCAAAAGCCAACAAAACTATAAAAAATAATTCAAAACAATCTGTTTCTCATTTTATTTAACACATTAATCTCTCCTATTTTCTCCGACCTAATAGCGACAACTGTCGCAATGCTATTGGGAGAAAGAGGAATATTTAGTTATTTCATTCGGAGAATAATTATATATGATTTAATTTTAGTTTCTCGGACATATAGGATAGCGCACTTCGGTTAAATAATCGTCCTCGCTGCTTTGTGAGCCGTAGTTTTCAAGGTATCTTTCGCTTGGGTTTCCGATAGGGATAATATTATAAATCCGCATATAGTTTTCTAAAAATTCGTAGGCTTGCCAAATGGTATCGTAATTGCCCTTATGAATAGTCGTTATGTAATTTTGCGGAGGTAGCATATCGCAATTACGGCACAGATTGGGTACAACACCTATCCTAAAAATTGCGCTTAAATCCGTTTCACGGTAGTCACCGTCTGTAAACTCGGCGACATAATATTCGGGCAGCTTAATGCGGAAATTAGGGATAACTTCGTTTTCGGAAAAATCACTGAACGCTGGGATTAAATCCCTGAAATGGGCGGCTTTGACCGACTTTTGGACAACGCAAATTTGCGGTTCGCTTTTTATGTACGCCGAATATCCCATATGCGTTTCGTTTATATAATCAAGACCTATGAGCATAAGGTCTATAGTATGCTTTTTTTCGATTAAAAGCCTTCTTTTATCTTCTAAAGAGATTTTGTTTTGAAAATGTTTTTTAATGTCGGCGAG
>JBAZCO010000082.1:0-7526 GCA_041654915.1 Clostridia bacterium
GCCGCTCCGCAGTCTTGGCAGTGCTTTTCATGTGGCT
Organism: Clostridia bacterium; assembly: GCA_041654915.1. GTDB lineage: Bacteria > Bacillota > Clostridia > Christensenellales > DTU072 > JBAZCO01. The sequence goes on from JBAZCO010000082.1 coordinate 38, forward strand.
ATGAACGGGGCAAGCGCAGGGCATAAGATTATCGAGCTGCTAGCTCTGCCAAATCCCGAATGGGGAGAGGGTGAAGTTGTAGCCAAGGACATAGCGTTTGAGAATGTCACATTCTCCTACAACGGCGACCGCAATGTGCTAAAAAATGTAACAATGACCTTCCCCGAAAAGGGAATGACCGCCATTGTTGGGGAGAGCGGCTCTGGCAAGTCAACGGTTGTCAATTTGATAATGGGGAGTAACCGTGCCGCAAGCGGCAAGGTGATAATTGGGGGCAAGGAGATAAGCAACCTATCGCAAAAATCGTTGTTTTCTCGCCTTGCAGTAGTCAGTTACAACACTTATATATTCAACCAGTCGGTAAAGGCTAACTTCCGTATGGCTAAGCCCGATTGCAGTGACCAAGAAATAATAGATACATTAAAAGCAGTTAATCTTGATAGATTTATCAAGACAAACGGCGGATTGGACAAAGTGATTAGCGAGGACGCAAACAATATATCTGGCGGACAAAAACAGCGCCTTGCCCTTGCGGTAAATCTTATTGCCGATAAAAATATTTATATTTTTGACGAGGCAACAAGCAATATCGACATAGAGAGCGAGGCTATCATAATGAAAAATATAAAAAAACTTAGCCAAAGAGCGTCCGTGATTGTGATTTCTCATCGCCTTGCCAATGTTATAGCTGCCGACAAAATTTACTTTATGCAAAAAGGTGAAGTAAAAGAGCAGGGTACACATATCCATCTTGTGGAGCTTAAGGGGGGATATGCAAGGCTGTTTCTTGAGCAGAAAAGATTGGAGGAAGGCTACAAAAACCGTCCGCAGGAGGTGGTAGCTTGAATATGCAAGAAAAAAAGTTAAGGCGGAGCGGCGGCAAAATAATGGCTAGCCTAATCTCGCTGCTTGGCAGTTTGAGTTATATTATGATACTTGCCGTTATCAATGGCAGCTTGGGATTTGTGTCGTCCATAGGCATCACGGTTTTTGGCGCTGTTGGGGTGGCAAAGGCTTTGGGTGAGCCTATTGCGCTTTCTTATGGATTGATTATTGGACTCACCATTGGGTTTGGCGCATTGCGTGGCATTTTGCGCTACTTTGAGCAGTATGGCAACCACTACATTGCTTTCAAGTTGCTAGCGGTGTTGAGGGATAAGATTTTTAGTGCATTAAGAGCACTTGCTCCCGCTAAGTTGGAGAGCAAGAAAAAGGGTAGCATTATCGCTATGATTACCTCCGATATTGAAACCCTTGAAGTTTTTTATGCGCACACGGTTTCCCCCGTATTTATTGCCCTTTTTGTTTCCGTGGGAGTGTTGCTGTTTGTGGGATTTGTGTCAAGTTGGTACTTGGCGCTTGCGGCGGCAATAGGTTATGTTTGCCTTGCGATTATTTTACCTTACATATCCTCTGCAAAATTAAAAGAGCCGGGCGTGAAGTACCGCACAGAGTTCGCATCGTTTAATGCTTACTTTTTGGATAGTATTAAGGGGATTAAAGATATCGTGTTAAACAATGCGGGTGAGCAAAGAGAGCAGGAAGTAAACAGACGCTCGGAGATACTGCTTGGCGAATCCAAAAAAATGAAAAACATCATTACCCGCTCATCGGCAATGACCGAAGTGGTGATAGCGGCATTCACCCTTATAGCGGCGGCGGTTGGCACGGTGTTAGTGCTTACCACTCCGCTAACCTTGGGTAAAATGATAATTGGGCTTGTGGCGGTCTTTAATAGTTTTGGTCCGGTTTTGGCTGTTGCGGCGCTGCCCGGCAACCTCAACCAAACATTTGCAAGCGGGGACAGAGTGCTTGACCTCTTAAAAGAAACCCCCGCCGTACAGCCGATAGTGGACGGCAAAAACTTCTCCTATGACGGCATAGAAGTTAAGAACTTAAACTTTAGCTACGAGCAAGGCAAGCCCGTACTAAAAGATGTATTTATGCACGCCAAGCAGGGCGAAATTATCGGGATTGTTGGCGAAAGCGGTTCGGGCAAGTCCACACTGCTCAAACTTATGCTAAGGTTTTGGCAAAAGGATGGGGGCGAAATAAATTACAGCGGCATAGATATAGATGCAATCAACACCCAAAGTTTGATAGATAATGTCACAATGGTTAGCCAAAGCACCTACCTATTTGACGAGAGCATAGAGGACAACTTGAGAATAGCCAAGCAAGATGCAACAGAGGCGGAGCTTGAATCGGCTTGCAAACTTGCCTCTGTTCACGACTTTATTATGACACTTCCCGAGGCATACAAGACAAGGGTGGGTATGTTGGGGGATAATTTATCGGCGGGTGAAAAACAGCGCATAGGGCTTGCACGGGCATTTTTATCGGGGAGCGAGCTTATCTTGCTAGACGAGCCAACAAGCAATGTGGACAGTATAAACGAGGGAATTATTTTAAAAGCGCTTGTAGACCAAAAACATAAAAAGAGCATAATTTTAGTTTCCCACCGAGAGTCGACAATGGCGGTTGCTGATAGGATTTACCGTGTGGAAAACGGCAGTATGATTGAACAAATTAAGCGGAAGGCGGTTGCATAATGGACAGAGAAGTACCTGATAAAGTAGTATCTGCAAATAAAGAGGTTACCATGGTGGAAGAGTTGCTTGTCAATATTGATGATATCAATACAGAGCAAGCAAGCTCACAAACCGAGTATATGGCGGTTGCCGAGGGCGAGGACGACAATAAAGTTTTTCGCAAGTTTAAGATAAAAGATATCGTTTTTCTTGCAATGATGTCGGCGGCAATGCTAATAACAGGGGCGATAATGCCGCTTGTAGGACAAATTCCCCTCTTTGGAATCATCCAACTTACGCTTGGCTTGCAGTTCTCCATATTCCCCGTAATAGGTATGATGAAAGTTAGAAAGCCGGGTGCGCTTATGTTCATATCCTTATTTTGCGGGGCGCTTATGGTCTTTATGAATACGGTGATGTTCCTATGTATGATGCTTTGTGCGTTAGTTGCCGAAACGCTTGCACTCACAATCTTTCGTGGATACAAAAAAAATGGGGCAATTTTGCTTGCAGGTACAATATATTTTCCGCTAACCTTACCCTTTTTATATATATGGTACAAATATATATACACCATGACGGGCGAGGAGGGGCAAGCTGTTAGCGCATTTGTGGGTTCGTCCCCTGCGCTTGCCGTTGGGATATCGCTTGCAGTAATCGCACTTTGCTTTTTCGGCTCAATCATAGGTATGGTTATCTCCAAAGAACTTAAGAAGTCGGGTGTGATGAAAAAATGAGTTTTTTAAGGTTGAAAAAAGAAATATATCCTTTAGTTGCCATTGCAGCGGGATTATTCATACTTCTTTTTGGGTTGATTATGGCAAAGACAGTGGAAAGCAGTTTTTTCTTGCTCGCTGTCTTTGTTTGGTTTTGGATTTTTGGTTGGAAACGGGCGTGCCTACACATTCTGCCCGTGTTTTTTGTCGTGGGAACGGTGTTTTTTCTCATATTTTATTTTGCCACGGGCAAGGCGCTCAGCGCCCTATATATAGTAAACCGCTTGGCGGCGATACTGCTTGGCATAGTGCCGGGTATGGGTACTCGCCCTGTGCGTATGACACGCAACCTCTCCCAACTTAGAGTGCCTCGCTCTATCACGCTAGGGATGCTTATTGCTATGTCATTTCCGCCGTTGCTAGCGGGAGAAATTCGCCGTGTGCAAGAGGCAATGAAAACAAGGGGAGCGGGCAGTTTTTTAAGTCCGCAAATATTCTATCGTGCATTCCTAATCCCATTTGTTACAAGATTGGTGGCAATATCGGACACGCTTGCGCTGTCGGTGGAAACACGGGGATTTTCCCTTAGCAAAACCCCCTATACTGTCTATGAAAAGGAGAGTATTGCCCTTATCGATATCATATTCTTATTCGGTCTAATGGCAGGCGCAATTCTTATGGTGGTCTTATGAAAGCAGTAGAACTCAAAGCGGTAAGCTTTTCTTATGACGAAAATATAGAGGTCTTTGATAACGCAGATTTTTATGCCGAATTTGGCGAGGTTACACTTGTTGCGGGGCAATCGGGCGAAGGCAAAAGCACGCTGCTATCTATAATTAGCGGCATTATTCCCAATGTTACCGAGGGGAAACTTCAAGGGCAAGTGCTAATTGACGGCGCAAGTATTAGAGGTATGCGCCTTGGCGACATCTGCCGCAGGGTGGGCGTGGTATTGCAAAATGCAGATGAGCAAATTGTGCATAAGCTTGTGGGGGACGAGATAGCGTTTGGCTGTGAAAACCTTGCCTTTCCCCCAGAGAAAATAAAAAGGCAAATAGATATCGTGTGCAGATTGCTAAAGCTAGACCCCATATGGAAAACCCGTACGCTGTCCGGCGGGCAAAAACAGCGGTTGATAACCGCATCTACTTTGGCGATGGGGCAGCGAGTGATTATTCTAGATGAGCCGCTTGCCAATTTGGACTCCGAGGGGGCGGCAGAACTTATGAATACACTCCGCACTCTTGCCTATTCGGGCTACGCAGTAATTGTTGTAGAGCATAGGTTGGATGTGGTTTTGCCGTATATGGATAGGGTGTGGCATATCGGTGAAAAAAAGATTAGCCTAGTCCAAGATAAATACTTATATTTGCAGCAGCAAAGCACCGTGATAAACGATTTCTGCCCGCCTTTTTCGGGAGATGAAACCCTTTTAGATTTGGACGGAGTTGGATTTAAAATAAAAGACACAGAAATCTTAAAAGATGTGTCTTGCAAGATACTCAAGGGCGCAAGAACCGTCTTGATAGGGGAAAACGGCGGCGGCAAAACCACGCTTTTAAGGTTAATAGCACGGTTAAACAAGCCGACTAGCGGTAATATTACACAATATATAGATAGCCGATTTAAAAAGAATTACAAAGGCAATAAAGCGTGGTATAATAAGGTGGGTGTGGTATATCAAAACCCCGACTACCAACTCTTTATGCAGACGGTGAAAGACGAAATTGCTTTTGGGGCAGAGTCACCCGAGTATGCAAAAAGAATTATCGAACTGTTCGGGCTAACCGCAATAGCGGAAAGGCATCCGCATTCTCTGTCGCAAGGGCAAAAGCGTAGGGTGTCAATTGCGGCAGTTGCCGCCTGCAAACCAGAGCTGCTGCTGCTAGACGAGCCAACCGTGGGGCAGGACTATGAGGGGCTTTGCGAACTTGTACATATACTAAATGCGCTCCATAAAGAATCGGGCAACACAATGATAACCATCACCCACGATATGCGTGCCGCCGAGGCACTTGCCGATAAGGCAATACTGCTTAAAGACGGCACAATAAAAGCGGAGGGCGGCAAGGCGCTTGTAAGAAGATATTTTTCTTTGCGTCCCATACTCAAAGGGAGAAGGCGCTGCGCAAACCGTCGAATGCAACACCGAAAAAGCTATATCAACAGTGCAAGAATGGCAAAAGGATACAAAGCAAAAAGAAAGATAATCAAATATAAAATCAGCAAATAGCGGAGGCAAAAATGAAAAAATATATTAAAAATATCGAACACAGCACGGTAGTTGAGCTAGAAAATCAAGTGGAATACCTAAGCGGACAAATTGTAAGCAAAACTTTGTCGCAAAACAAATTTAACAGTTTAACATTGTTTGCCTTTGACAAAGACGAGGAAATCAGCACCCACGACTCATCGGGTGATGCTATGATAACCGCCCTAGACGGAGTTGGTAAAATCACCATAGACGGCAAAGACTATCAGCTTAAAAAAGGCGAGTCAATCGTAATGCCAGCCAACATCCCCCACGCAGTCTATGCCGAGGAGCGTTTCAAAATGGTACTGTTAGTAATATTCCCCGTAGCCTAAAAAGCAACTCCTTGGGGTTATTTAAAAATTAAAAATCGATGTTATTTATCTCGCTTTTTAGCAAGTTTTGCATAGGTAAATCTAGCTGAAGTGTATGCCTCAATTTTGTTTGGTGTGCAAGTTTCTAGCCCATTTGCATCTGCAAAATGTTTATAAGTACCTTGTCTTGCACATATATAACTCCTAATAAACTGTGACATTATCACGGGCATATTTAGGCGCTTTGTGTACATCTGCCCAGACTTTATTTGGTCTAAATGACTAACGGGAATGAGCGGCACTTCGTGTATGGAATTGTTAGAGGTGGAGAGTTTGGACTCTAGTGTAGGTATATAATGCTTGCCGCACTCCCTGGAAAAAATAGCTTTTGTTTCTATGTTTTGTGCGCCCAAAAAAATCTGTGCGTTACAGTTATCACGAATTATTGTAGAGCATTCTGCGTTGTATGTGAAGTCTATTTGCTTGTAAGACTGCACAAATAGATGAAACCAAATGTTTCTTGAGCGAGAAGTTGCTATCTTGTTTTCCATATCTTTTATTGCAGGGATATTACCAAATTCATCAAGTAAAAAATGTAGCGTTCGAGTAATGCTTTTGGACTGCTCTGCACGCTCTAGCATTTGCCTGTATACCCAATCAATAAACAGCCCTGCAATAAGAAAATCGCTCTTTTCGTAGTCACGGGTGATGAGAAAAATAGCAAAAGGGTGGTCGCCTATTCCCTCAAGATTAACTGTGCTGTCAGTGGTAAGCGCAAATATATGCCCTTGAAACCAATCCTTTACCGCCCCGTCAAAAACACCGCAGTAACTGCGCATTGTATTGGGCGCATTGTCAAGAGCGGTAGCCATTAGTGCTTTGGTTTTAGCGCTTTTATCCTCTAGTAGCCAGTGATTGTTTAGTGAACAATCCTCACCCATAATGGGAGTTCTTAACGCTAGATAGTATTGCTGTAATGTGCGAAAGGTCATCATATCACGGGTAAAGCCGGAGTCCTCGTCTAATGCATCTTCTAGCATACAATGGATTAGCCCTTTCAATAAATCTTGCGCCCCGAATTCCCAAGATTTGTCTTTACTGCTTTGCACATCAATCATCATATTGGCAAGTTGGTTAACTAAATTATCAACCTCTGCTTCAATATAATCTTCTTCAAAATGAATATAGTTGTCGCAAGCAGTGCCGTTGGCAAAAGCATATCCCCTATATTCAATATATCCCGAGGGAGAAAAGTCCTCCTTATTGCCAAATATGCTTAAATCACTGCTGACCAAACCTGTGCGCATTATACAGTCATTGCCAAGGTTTTTTAGTTTCATCTTTTTGTCATAAACTTCCAAAAGGGGATTCCATTTATCTGTTCTTCTTAGGTCTTTGAAGTTTAGCACAAACAGCTTATAGCCTTGGTCTTGCAAATGTCTTGCATTCCTATTAAAAAGCTCACCCTTTGGGTCGGTTAGAAACAAATGCGGCTTGTTTTTTTGCGAGGATATCGCTCTAAGTTGCGGCTCTACGCACCCCGTTGTTTTGCCGCTCCCCGTTGTGCCAACATATAGTTCGTGTGAGTGGGGCAGATAGTAATATCTAAGCTCGCACCCCACCCGCTCATTGTCGGGAAGCGCATCAAATTCGTAAACGGAATAGGCTTTGCCGTCA
>JBAZCO010000083.1:0-7423 GCA_041654915.1 Clostridia bacterium
TGAATACAATAATTAGCAGGATTATCACACCTAGCGCAATAAGTTGTTTAATTAGTTTTTTGTGTTTTTCTTTCATAATCTTTGTGTTTAGTTTTTATTGCCGTGTATGGGCGCAGCAACCCGCCCGCCCCGAGAGATGAATTTTGCAGGGGATAAGGTGGAAATTTTCATCACGGGCGCACGCCCCAATAATCCGCCAAAATCAACAAAATCGCCAACGCTCTTGCCATAAGCGGGAATCACTCTCACCGCCGTTGTCTTACTGTTTACTACACCAATTGCCGCCTCGTCTGCAATAAGGGCGGATATCACCTCGGGAGAAGTGTCGCCGGGGACGGCTATCATATCTAGCCCCACGCTGCAAACAGCAGTCATTGCCTCAAGCTTTTCCAGGGTCAGTGAGCCTTTTGATACGGCATCAATCATTCCCGCATCCTCGCTAACGGGAATAAATGCGCCCGACAACCCACCTACATGAGAGGATGCCATTATGCCTCCCTTTTTTACCGCATCATTTAATAGCGCAAGCGCCGCAGTCGTTCCCGTACTGCCCACTTGTTCAAGCCCCATTTCCTCTAGTATATATGCCACGCTGTCGCCAATCGCAGGGGTGGGGGCAAGCGATAAATCAACTATGCCAAAGTTTGCGTTTAGCATTTTGCTCGCTGTTTGGGCTACCAATTGCCCAACACGGGTTATCTTAAATGCGGTTTTCTTGATTACTTCCGACACCTCCGCAAGGTCGCCTAAGGGTATCTTTTCTAGCGCTGTCTTTACCACGCCAGGACCGCTGACCCCAACATTTATCACCCTGTCGCCCTCGCCCGCACCGTGAAATGCGCCCGCCATAAACGGGTTGTCGTCCACAGCGTTTGCAAAGACCACCAACTTGGCAGCGCCTATGCTTTGGTTATCTCTTGTTAGGTATGCGACTTCCTTTATAATTTTTCCCATAGTCCTAACCGCATCCATATTAATGCCCGCTCGTGTGGATGCAATATTGACAGAGGAGCAAACTTTTTTTGTTTGGGAGAGCGCCTCGGGGATAGAGTTTATCATTTGATTTTCCCCCGCAGTTGCGCCCTTCTGCACAAGCGCCGTATAGCCGCCAATAAAATCAATGCCAATATTTGCCGCCGCCCTATCCATAGCGCTAGCTATCTTTAGGTATCCTCCGCTAGCCGCCCCAATTGCGCTAATAGGGGTGACTGCAACACGCTTGTTTACTATGGGTATCCCATATATGGAGGATATCCGCTCCCCAACTCTAACTAAATCACCTGCGGCGCTTGTTATCTTGTCATATACACGGGCGGCAGTCGTGTCCGCATTGTCGCTTATGCAGTCGTAAAGAGATACCCCCATTGTTATAGTCCTAATATCAAGGTGGTAATCTCGTATCATATTTATTGTTTCTAGAATTTCTCGATTGTCTATCATATTTTGCATTTGCCTCAAGTTAAATTCTGTGCATCGCCTCAAAAATATCTTTGTGCCTTATAGATATTTCTATCCCCAATTTCTCGCCTTCCGCCAAAAGTTTTGCCGCAACATCCTCAAAAGCAAGGGTCGCTTGCCCTAACTCTACCGCCATAACCATAGTGAACATCCCCTGCATTATCGTCTGGCTGATGTCCTCTATATTGATATTTAATTGGGATAATAGCCCGCTAACCGCCGCAATAATGCCAACACGGTCTTTGCCTACAACTGTAATAAATGCTTTCATAAAATTATTTTAACTCCATTTTTGCCGCATTCATAATTCTTTCCGCCTTTTCGCTTGCGTTCTTTTCGCTATCCGAATACACCAAAACATAAATCTTTAGCTTTGGCTCTGTGCCGCTAGGACGAATACATACAAACTGCTTATCCTCAAGGGTGAAATAGAGGGTATCGCTAGGGGAAAGGTCGGTTGTCCCTGCCTCTCCGCTAGGATACTTTACTATTCCATACTTGTAGTCTGTGGTCGAAACCACCTTTTCCTCTGCAAACTCGGCAATCGTTTTTTTGCGCAAAGCGCTCATCACCCCTGCCATAACCGCCATACCGTTCAAGCCTTTGTATTCAAGCGCAATATTGTTCTCGGCATAGTAGCCAAACTCCTCAAATATTTGGTTTAACCGTCCAAGCACGCTTTGCCCTTTGCTTGCGTGATGCAAAAACATCTCGGCAAACAACATACTTGCAACCACCGCATCTTTATCCCGTGCGTGAGTGCCTCGCAAACTGCCATAACTCTCCTCGAATCCAAATATATACTCGTACTCCCCGCTCTGTTCCCACTCTTTTATTTTTTCGCCTATAAACTTAAAGCCCGTTGGAACATTAAATACCTTTATGCCGTAACTTTCGGCAAGCCTGTCTGCAAGCGTGGTGGTAACAAAGGACTTTATTATCGCTCCGTTTTTGGGAAGTTCCCCCCGCTCCTTTAGCCGCAAGCAGATATAGTCCAAAAGTAGCACCGCTATTTGGTTGCCCGTTAGGAGAATAAACTCGCCGCCAGCGGAGCGCACCGCCGCTCCCAGACGGTCACAATCGGGGTCGGTGGCAAGCACAACATCTGCGCCTATCTCGTTGCCTTTTGCTATTCCTAGCCTTAGGGTATCCGTATTCTCGGGATTGGGAGCTATAACCGTGGAAAACTCGGTATCGGGATGCGCTTGCTCCTCTACAATGTGAGCGGATATCCCAATGCGTTCAAAGATAGTTGTAACAGGAATATAGCCTGAGCCGTGTACGGGAGTATAGACAAGCTTGATGCTCTTGCCAAGCCGTGCAGTCACCTCTGGGGAGAGGGAAAGTTTTTGTATGGTGTTGTAGTAAACTTGATCTACCGCACTGCCAATTACCGTGACAAACTCATTTAGAGGATAGTTATCTAGCCCTTTAAAGTCCTCCTTGATTTCAAGACGGGGCAAGCTAAAGTAGTCCTTTTTTTCCTTGATATATTTGACTACTTCGGCTGTTGCCTCGGGCGACATTTGTGCGCCGTCTGCGCCGTATACCTTGTATCCGTTATATTCTTTGGGGTTGTGGCTTGCCGTTATCATCACGCCCGCCGCCGCTCCCAAATGCCTAATGGCAAATGAGCATATTGGCACGGGGCGCACATCTTCAAATAGATATGCTTTTATGCTGTATCCGCCCAAAACCTCGGCAACTACTTTTGCAAACTCACGGGAAAACCTGCGGGTGTCATAAGCTATAACCACGCCTTTTGCCTCGGCATTTAAAGACACAATATATTCGGCAAGCCCTGCTGTTGCACGGCGCACGCTATATATATTTATCCTGTTAGTGCCAAGCCCCACCGTGCCTCGCATACCTGCTGTACCAAACTGTAATTCGACGGCAAATCTCTCCTTTATCTCAAGGTCATTATCGGCAATGGCGTCAAGCTCTGCCCGCTCGCTTGCCGAAACACCCTTTTTCCAAATCTCATAAACAGCTTTATACATATTGTCCTCCCGAGCTTTTTGTATATTATACCAAATAAGCTAAGATAATACAATTATTAAATAACTGCGTAACACAAATACATCACTTTTGTATTTGCATTTTTCGGCTTTGGTCCTTTACCCATTGCGAGATAAGTAAAAGGCAGCGCTGTTTTTAAAAAATCTGCTCTGTTTTTGCAAACACCTATTGATAGTTCGCTCTTTTTCTGCTAAAATTTGAATATGAATAAAATAATCATCGCCCCCGACAGTTTTAAGGGAACTATGAGCGCAACCGAAGTTGCAAATATAATAGCGGCAGAGGCTATAAAAACTTTTCCACTTGCCAATATTATTTCGCTCCCAATAGCGGACGGCGGAGAGGGCAGCCTTGAAACTTTTAAGGCTTTTAAAAATGCGACAAGCATATTCACCTCTGTTTGCGACCCGTTTATGAGGAAAAGGCAGGCGGAATATTTGATGCTAGACAATCACACCGCCGTGATAGAAACAGCCGAGGCAATAGGTTTAACAATTGCGGGAGAGGAGAAAAATCCCCTTTTCACCACCTCTTACGGAGTGGGGGAATTGATACAATCGGCAATTGAACAAGGAGCAAAAAGTATTATTCTCGCCTTGGGCGGCAGCTCCACCAACGACGGCGGAATAGGTATGGCAGTAGCCCTTGGTGTGCGTTGTTACAATAAAGAGGGGGTGGAGTTTTTGCCCCGTGGGGGAGATTTGAATAAAATATCCCGCTTGAATCTATCGCATATTGACAAGCGTATTAAAGATACAACATTTACCGCTATGTGTGATGTGGATATAGTAGTCACGGGAGCAAACGGCGCAAGCTATATCTTTGCCCCGCAAAAGGGAGCTAAAGAAAAGGACCTAGCCCTGCTCGACAGCGGACTAAACCACTTAACCGCCCTAATAAAAGCAACAACAGGCGAGGATTATTTAGGTCTTTTGGGCGGCGGAGCGGCAGGCGGACTTGGTATGGGCGCAAAGGCTTTTTTGAATGCAAGTTTAAACAGCGGCATAGATACAATTTTGAGTCTTGCAAACTTTGATGCCCTATTAGAAGGTGCAGATATTGTAGTGACGGGTGAAGGGCGCTTGGATACACAAAGTCTTTTGGGCAAAGTGGTGTTTGGCATCACTCGCTATACTAAGAAAAAGGGTGTGCCGCTCTATGTTGTGTGCGGAGTAAATGACCTAAACGACACAGCCCTCGCAACAAGCGGCATACAGGCGGTTTACCCGTCCAACCCGCAAAAGTTGCCGTTTGAAAAAATAAGAGAAAATGCGAAAAAAGACCTTGCCGTGGCGGCAAGGAGATTATTTTACGACCTTAAAAATACACATAATCTTTAAAAAAATAGATGCTGTAAAAAAGCATAGCATCTATAAGCATAGCATCTATTATGATTAGCGTGCCATGGCACGCAATTTATCCATATCGTTAAGTATTATCTTGCCTCGGGATAGGGTTACTAAGCCGTCCTTGGCAAATTGGTTGAGCATTTTGGTAACTACTTCCCGTGCGCTGCCCATATGACGAGCAATTTCGTCGTGGGTGAATCTTAAAATGCTGCCGCCCTCTATCACGCTCTGTTCAAGTAAAAATAGCGCCAAACGACTGTCAAACCGAGCAAAAAGCATCTTTCCCATCGTCCACATAACATCCGAAAACCGTGCCGCCATAAGCCCGCCCGTGTAGTCGGCTATGGGCAGTGATGTTGCCATAAGCTTTTCGTACAGCCTTGGCGGAACTACATAGGCAACGGTGTCCTTCTCAGCCTCTATGTGCATATCAAAGTCTATGTTCTTCATCACGCAAGCGGCGGAAAATAGGCATATATCCCACCCAAATAACCGATAAAGTGTGATTTCTTTACCCGTATCAGACACGAGGAAAACACGAATTTGCCCCTCTTTTACCAAAAAGAGCCCTGCACAATCCTCTCCGCCATGGTGCAGTACCTGCCCTTTTTTAAAAAACCGCTCTCTTGTTGCGCCCTTTATCTCCTCCCTTTCGGCGGAAGTTAAGTCTTTCCAGCGTGGGAATATTTCCTCTAAACTTTTGGGAACAGTATTCAAATCTTGCATTTTTTTATATATTAACTCCTAAAAAAAGACCCTATACTAAATAGTATAAGGTCTTTTTGTATGTAAAGTCAAGATTTCCTGTTAGAAAACCCTAAAGTTACTTCTTTTCCCGCCTAAAGCACATAAACCAATCTAAGCAGTATTGGTCGTCAGACTGATTGTCCATACGCTCTTTGGCTGTGCCGCAAGAACCCGCAGTGGGAACGATAACATCGTCGCCGGGACGCCAGTCGGCAGGAGTAGCAACACCGTCTTTATCTGCTTTTTGCAGAGCTAGAATGATGCGCTTAATCTCGTCAAAGTTGCGCCCCATAGATAGCGGATAGTACAGTATTGTACGCACTTTTGCCTTGGGGTCAATCACAAACACCGCACGCACTGCCTGTGTGTTGGATTGCCCGGGCTGCATCATACCGTATTTGTTTGCAACATCCATTCTGATATCCTCTATTAGAGGGAACTTAACCTCTACATTTTTCATTCCCTTCCATTCGAGGTCCTGAATCTTGCGAAGCCACGCAATGTGTGCATACAGCGAGTCTACCGAAAGCCCAACAAGCTCGGTATTAAGTGCCGCAAACTCCTCCGCCATTGTTGCAAAAGTCATAAACTCAGTTGTGCATACAGGGGTGAAGTCCGCAGGGTGGGAAAAGAGTATTACCCATTTTCCCTTGTAGTCTTGGGGAAAGTTTATTATCCCTTGGGTGGTTACTGCCTGAAAACTAGGAGCGTCATCTCCTATCAATGGCATTCTGGTTGTTTTGATTTCGTCCATTTTCATTTTCTCCTTTATGGTTTTTTTATTTTTATTAATTTAATGCCTCATTGGCAATTTTTAACATAATTAACGGTTACCCTTTTGCTCCGCAAGGTAGCAAGGGTGAGGGGTCGTAAAGACTATCTTTTTCCGTAGTGCTATATAGGCGATACCCTCCCGATAGATTATAACAGTCGTATCCCTCTTGGATGAGTATGCGAGATGCAAGATAACTTCTTAGCCCGCTTTGACAGTAAACATATACTGTTTTAGATTTATCAATTTCTTTAATTCTTGCTCTTAGGGAATCCAAAGGGATATGTTTAGCGCCCGATATAGCGCCAAAACGATATTCATAATCGGTGCGTGTGTCCAAAATTATCGCATTTTTATCTTGGCGTATCCTATCTATTTCGTGCCAATGAAACTGCTTGAGCTTGCCGGTAAGAATATTTTCTGCCGCAAACCCAATCATATTTACGGGGTCTTTTGCAGATGAAAACGGCGGCGCATAGCAAAGCTCCAATTCGCACAAGTCATATATCGTCATATTTGCCCTTATCGCTGTGGCAAGCACATCACAACGCTTGTCCGCTCCCTCTTGTCCAACAATCTGCGCCCCCAATATCCGCCCATTGTCTGTTTGAAACAATACTTTCAAGTACAAGTCCGCCGCTCCCGGGTAGTAGGATGCGTGAGAGAGAGAATATATATGTACTTTATCGTAGTTTATTCCCGCCTCTTTTGCGCTTGCCTCGTTAAGCCCTGTTGAGGCTGCCGCAATATCAAAAAACTTTAAGATTGCCGAGCCTTGCGTACCCTTATATGCGTTTTGCAGCCCGCAAATATTGTCGGCAACTAGCCGCCCTTGTTTATTGGCAGGTCCTGCAAGCGGGATATGGCGGGGCATACCGCTAACAAAATGCTTAACCTCTATGGCGTCACCAACCGCATATATATCCTTATTGGATGTCCTAAGATATTCATCTACAATAATTGCCCCCCTTGCGTTAAGGGCAAGACCCGCACTCTTTGCCAAATGGGTATCGGGGGCAACGCCTGCACATATTAGTGCCATATCTGCGTTTAGAGTTTCCCCTGTGTTTAGTTT
>JBAZCO010000084.1:0-7387 GCA_041654915.1 Clostridia bacterium
GAGGAGGTTACCGCATCTGCCCAAATGACTATCAATAGGATATTGCCGCAAATAAGTTTTTCATCCCTCACCCCGCTCACCCAAACTTATTCGCACTACACTCCTATTATTGCTTATGCAGGAGGCGTTTTTGGTGATGGGTTTTATCAAGAAATTTCCGTTGTAACCGAGTTTGCCGATGAACAGCCCAATGCTGGCAGTTATGCTATTAGCACGCATTTTGAAGGAAGTACAAATTATCTGCCCCGCCAAACAGAGGGTACGCTAATAATTGCTCCCAAAGCAATACCTGTTGCATTCAACCCCCAATGGGAATATATTTACACTGGCAAACCTCATTCCCGCACCTTGCAGTACGATAAAGATGCGTTTCCATCCGATTTAGTAATAGATGTTACATATGATGGTGAGCCTTATGGTATAGAATGCGGTGTTTATCAAATTGCGTTGTCTGCTAATAATCCAAACTATTATCTTACATACAGTTTAGCAGATTTAAAAATGGACATCAAAAAAGCAAGCCTTACCATAAGACTTAACAATGTAGTTATTATGCCGGGACAAGACGCTCAAATTACCTATACCTATATTGGTTTTGTAGAGGGCGAGGGCAGTGAAGTGCTAACAGCGCTTCCCCGCTTAACAAATAGACCCACAGAGCCAGGCGTATACCAACTTGTCCCCCAAGATGCCGAGGCAAAAAACTATACTTTTAATTATATGCCGGGAAACTATACGGTAAATCAACATTCCGTGACGGGCGAGTTACAAAACTCCGATATTAAAGTATTAGTGACAAGCAGTTTTCATCCGGGTTCGGCAATCAACTTTTCAAAGATAGATAAAGACAGCGAAAGCTTTACAGGACTTTCCTCAATACTTAGAGACCGCTCTCAAATTTACTTTAATAGCGATATTGTTGGCGCTTATAATTTCAATTTTAGCGAAGGCGGTTTGAGCGGCACAAATGAGTATAAAGCATCTATTTTTAATGTCAAACTATCTCCTCTGTTTAAGCATAATATAGCTGTTGTAGACAAAGGCGGCAACTACCACAAGATTGATAACTATGTCTACAAAGACAACACGATAGTTTTCAACTTCCATGTGGAGGGCAGAATAGTTATTTACCGTTATAGTTTGCTAACATATCTTGTTGCAGGGTTTATTGGTCTTGGGGCATTGATAATTATTATTTACAAAATCAGCTCTGCAATATCCTATCGCAGGACGAAAAAAGGCGAACCCGAAGAACAACTTGTTCCCCAAACACCACCGCCCACAAAACCTCGTTATGACTGGTAATATCTTTTCGGGCGGCATTGAGGGGATATATATAGCCTCACCCTCTAATTTATTTTACTTTAGCGGATTGCAAAATGATGATGCAAGAATTCTGCTTACCCCACAAGAAAACTATTATTTTACCGATGCCCGCTCAATGGAGGAGGCAAGGGAACTTATAACTGGTTTTACTATGGTGGATGTGGAGCGGGGAGAATATGCCTTTACCGCATCCCAATTTATTGCAAATTTGGGCATAAAAAAGTTGGGCTATGAGGACGAAAGTATATTATACAGGGAATACCACGCAATCGATTGGAAAGACAGAGAGCTTATTCCTGCCGAAACAGCCATAAATGCAAAGAGAAGTGTAAAAGCACCTGCCGAGATAGCAAAGATTGTTGCCGCTCAAGCGATAACCGACAAGGTTTTTATAGAAATGCTAGAGTTTATCCGTCCGGGCGTAACCGAGGTAGAAACTGCTGCAAAGCTTAACTCTCTCATTTACGGGTACGGCGCAACACTTGCCTTTGACAGCATAGTTGCCTTTGGTAAAAACACCTCAAAGCCTCACTCTCACCCGTCAGATAATGTGCTAAACAACCGTGATTGCGTATTGCTTGACTTTGGCGCAAAATATAAGGGCTACTGCTCGGATATGACAAGAAGTTTTGCAGTAGGCGGGGTTAGTGATAAGTATCGTGAAACCTACTATCGTGTATTGGAGTCGCAACAAAATGCGATATCAGCATTAAAAGCAGGGATTACGGGCAGAGAGGGCGATGCCTTAGCAAGGGATGTTCTAAAGGACTCGGGTTTGTCTGATTTTTTCACCCATTCATTGGGGCATTCGCTAGGTGTAGACATACACGAAAAGCCGGTTATGAGTCCTCGTTCAAACGAAATTATACCTGTTGGCGCAGTACTTTCGGTAGAGCCGGGTGTGTATTTTGAGGGTGAATTTGGCATTCGCATAGAGGATATTGTGCTGTTTAACAACAATAGCGTAGACAGGCTAACAGCCTCACCCAAAGACTTGTTAATCATATAAATAATCAATTAAATCAACGCTCAAGGAGGTAAAAATGGCATACATTTTAGCGGGAGATTTTAGAAAAGGTATTACATTTGAAATGGACGGTACGGTACAAGTAATAGTAGACTTTCAGCATGTAAAGCCTGGCAAGGGAGCGGCATTTGTACGCACAAAGATTAGAAACATTATGACGGGCGGCGTTATTGAAAGAACTTTTAACCCAAGTGAAAAGTTCGAGCTTGCACGGATAGAAAGAAAAAAGATGAGCTTTAGTTACTCAGATGGCGATTTATACAACTTTATGGATAATGAAACTTACGAATTTACCGTAGTAAACAAGGAAATGTTGGAGGATTCGCTAAGCTTTATTAAAGAAAACTCCATAGTAGAGGTTGCGTTTTTTAAAGGTGCGCCCTTTTCGGTTGAGCCAGAAAATTTTGTGGACTTAAAGGTTGTTGAGTGTGAGCCAGCGCTTGCAGGGGCAACCGCACAGCCCGGCACAAAAGCCGCCACGCTTGAAACAGGGTATGTATTGCAAGTGCCATTGTTTATAAACGAAGGCGAGATGATTCGTGTTGATACAAGAAACGGCACTTATATGTCAAGGGCTTAAAAATACATATCACTTTACTTGCTTTTTAGATTTTTTTTAATATTTTCCCCGCTTGCCAAATGGTAGGCGGGGTTTTTATCTTTATATATCTAACCTAAATTAAAAGTTATATTCTAGTGAAAAAATATAGTTTAATTTGCTAATGCAGTATGTTTTTTTTGGGAATAGTTTGCTTTTCAGATGAGGAAGGAGTATGCTTGCTTTCTGCATAAAAAATTATCTTGTGTACTATATTGTTAACGGGGTGCGTGTTTGATTGAGTTTTTGTTGGGAAAAGAGTTATATCAAGAAGTAACCGCCCATGTGGCGGAGGCGCATCTTACCGAGGTGCGCCTCCGCCTAAACCGTCCTATTGCCGTACGGGACAGGGAGCGGCGGCATATTCTTCCCACCAAAGCCACCCGCTCAATGATAGACGAGGTTATTGCCAAGGCAACAAAATATTCGCTCTATGCATACCAAGACGAGATAGCCTCGGGATATATTCACTGCTCTGGCGGCATTAGGATAGGCATAGCAGGGCGGGGTGTTTCGGATAGCGGCAAAATTATCACCTATAAGGAAATCACTTCATTAAATATTCGTGTTCCCCACGAAATTATCGGAGCGGCGCACCCTTTAAAAAATATCTTAAACGACTACCAAAGTACAATTATTATCGCTCCGCCCTTTGGCGGCAAAACCACTCTCATAAGGGATATGGCACGCTTGTTGTCAAACAACTATGATGTGGCTATCATAGACGAAAGGGAGGAGATAGGCGGGCGGGGCGAATATAAGCTAGGAGCATTGGCAGATATCATATCGGGTGTTCCCAAAGGGTTGGCTTTAGAGGGGATAATTAGGGCAATGTCCCCCGAAATTATTGTTTTGGACGAACTTTTCCCTTCACGAGATTTGCACACAGCGGAAATTATTGCTGCCTCAGGCATAAAATTTTTAGCAAGCTTGCACGGGGATAGTTTGGATAGCTTTACCAATAACAATCCCAGACTGGCAAGGCTGTTTACCTATGGCATTCTATTAAGTTATAAACCGTGTGCGGGTAGCATAAAATCAATTGTGAGGTTTAAATTTGATTAAACTCATAGCCGGCGCAATGCTAATGGCGGTGATGTTTTATATTGGGATTGCCATTGAGCGGTTCTATAAAAAACGAGCGGACTGTGTGGTGGAGTTTGCCGACTTCCTGTCCTATGCCTCACGGGAAATTTCCTTTTTAAAAACGGATATTTTAAGCGTAATGGGCAGTTTTATAAAGGACGGCACAACACCGTTTAAAAAAATGCTTGCCGAAGTAAAAACAGCTTTTGAAAAGGGTACGCCGCTAAGTTTTGATAACGCATACTTAACCGCTGGCGATAAAGACTTGATAAAAAAGTTCTTTAACGGCATAAAAAAGAGTGATTTTCAAGAGCAAGAGCGACTTTTTAAGCGAACAGCGGCGGAAACAAACGAGAGTGTCAAGGTCGCAATAAAACAAAAAAAGGAAAAGGGGGAACTCATAAAGAAACTCTTTATTCTTGCTGGAGTGGGACTTATGATAGTGATTATATAATGAATATAGAAATCATTTTTAAAATTGCCGGAGTAGGGCTGTTGACTGCGGTAATAAATAATATTTTGGAAAAAAGCGACAAAAAAGAAATTGCCACTCTTGTCACATTGGCAGGACTTATGATTGTCCTAATGATGGTTGTCGATATGGTATCCGGGCTGTTCGATACATTAAAAGCGATATTTAGCATAGGGTAAGCAAAATGATATTCAAAGTTATCGGGATAGCCCTAATTGGGGTGCTTACAGTTACTGCGCTGCGGCAGGTAAAGCCCGAGCTTGCAATTTTTGCGGGGGTTGCCGCAAGCGTTGTGATAATTTTGGAGGTTATGGGAGAGGTTACTCAAATTATTAGTGTATTTCAAGGAGTGGGTGAAGGAGGAGAGGTTACTAACGGCATATTCAAGTCAATTACAAAAATAATTGGCATTGGCTATATCACTGAGTATTCGGCAAGTATCTGCGAGGATTACGGCTCACAGTCAATAGCAAAAAAGGTACAGCTTGCGGGCAAGGTAAGTATATTTGGATTGGCTATACCCATTATTCTTAGCATAATAGATGCAGTGGGGCTATTGCTAAAATGAAACGCTTTATTTTTCTTTTAGTTCTATTATTTTTTTTGACTGCTGTTATTTTAGTGCCTAGCGGTACAGCACACGCAAAAAGCATAGAAGAAGACATCGAAAAAGAGATAAACGAGGAAGTGGAGAAGGGATTGAACGACCTTGTGACAAGCGACATAGAAAATTTTTTTGCTGCTCTGGAAAATGCCGCAAAATATAACTTTGGAACAACTTTTAAAGAAGTGGTAAAGAGAATAATTAACGGCGACCCCATAGACTCAAAAATATTTTTCAATTTGATAAGTGGCGCTATTAAAGAGAATATTGCCACAATTATTGCCTCTTTGGTGAGCATAATTACGCTATCCATACTCTATGGAATGGCAAAGAATTTAAGCTCTGGGTTTGTAAAAGAAAGCACTTCTCAAGTTATATATTATGCGGTTTACGGTGCTATAATAGCCACTCTTTGCTATATTGTAAACGGGGCGATAATCTCTGCAAAAGCGGTAATAAGCTCTGTTTCCGGGCTTGTTCAGGTTGTATTTCCCGTGTTGCTCACCCTTGTTACCGCCTTGGGGGGAGCGGCAAGCGCTGCGGCTTACCAGCCAATCATACTCATCTTTACCAATGTGGTGGTAAGGGTTATTGAGTTGGTAATAATGCCAATGTTTTACGCAACGATAGTTTTTTCTATCATAGGCAACCTCACAACAAATATCAAGTTGGAAAAATTGACATCGGCAATAAAGTCCACAGCCAATTGGACGCTTGGGATAATGTTTGGATTGATAATTACATTATTAAGCGCACAGGGCATAGTGGGCGCAAGTATAGATACAGTGGGTGTAAAGTCTGCCAAATTTGCGTTATCTAGTTATGTGCCAATATTAGGCGGTTACCTGTCGGACGGCTTTGACATTGTTATGGCATCGGCGGTACTGTTAAAAAATGCAACGGGACTGGCGGCGGTAATCATACTTTTTCTTGTTATTTTAGCGCCCGTGATAAAAATTGCCGTGTTGACTTTAATGTTAAGGCTCACCGCCGGCATAATTGAGCCTATTGCCGATAGCAGAATTAGCAATTTACTATATTCCGTGTCCAAAAATTTATCTATCCTTATTAGCATTGTGCTTGGTATGGCATTTTTGGTATTTGGGTTATTGATGCTAATAATTTATACATTTAATCCAGGAGTGGCTTGACATATGGCATCGTGGTTAATGGGGATAGTTACTGCAATTGTTTTTACCACGCTAATAGATGTGATATTAGCCGAGGGGGAGAGCAAGAAGTACATAAAGGGAATAGCGGCACTTGTGGTATTAGCGGCGATTGTTGCGCCTCTTCCCGCTCTTTTAGACAGCAACTTTGAGTTTAATTTTACCTCTCCCCCCACAAACAGCACTCAAGATACAGACTTTAGTCGTGATACTTACCTTAACCGAATTTATATGGAAAGATATAAAGGGTATGAGTTATCTTTACAAAATAAACTAAAGGCAGAAGGTCTAGATGGAGTTGCGGTTAGGATAAACATTGCCTATATAGGAGGGCAGGTAGAAATTGTTAATGTTACGGCAGATATATCCGCTTTAGTTATAACGGCAAAAGACGAGAATATAGATATTAATAGGATAATTATTAGCACGATATCGGGAGGGTTGAATATTCCCGAATACAAGGTAATTCTTACATCTTAAACGGAGTTTGTTATGGACGGGTGGAAAATCAAAGTCAAAAACTTTCTTGCCAAATTAAAAACGGTAAAAAATATAGAAATTATAATCGGTATAGTAATAATTTGCATAGTAGCATTAATATACTCTACTGTGACGGGTGTAAAGACCTCCGCAAAAAAAGATGAGAGCGATATAGCGCAAGAGGAGTATGCCTCGGTAACTGTTCTTGCAGAGGAAAGGCTGCAAAATATACTTAGTGAGATAGAGGGCGCAGGACGGGTAAAAGTGATGATAACTTATGACGGTGAACCAGAGCTTATAACCGCTGCAACCACCAATAGGAACACCAATACTTATAATTCGGATAACGGCTCAACATCCACACTAACGGAAACCATAACTCCTATTGTGGTAACCGCAAATGGCAAATCCGAACTAATTATCATAAAAGAAAAGCTCCCTCCAATCAAAGGGATTGTCATAGTAAGCGAGGGAGCATCGGATATAAGGGTTAAGCTAAACCTAATAAGAGCAACAGCCGCACTAATGAAAGTGAATGCAAATGCAATAGAAGTCTTTACAATGAAATAAGTAAAAGACAACAAAAAGTGTCCTTAAAAGCATAATTTGCTTTTGGAATAAATAA
>JBAZCO010000085.1:0-7252 GCA_041654915.1 Clostridia bacterium
TGTATTTACAGAATGCGCAATATGGTAAATTCTTTTAAAAATCATCCTTGCATAGTAAGTTGGTCGCTTGGCAACGAGGCGGGTACGGGCAGAGCGTTTGCCGCTATGAAAGCCGCCGCCCTTGAGATTGACGCCTCTCGCTTTATCCACTACGAGCCAGATAACACGGCAAAGGTGAGCGATGTGTTATCCGAAATGTATGCAAAGCTAGAAAAAATGCCACTTATTGGTGAAAACAAGCCAATTCGTCACTGTGTGGCAGTTTGGAATCCTTTTGGCACACGCTATACCCCCGAGATGTACCGTGACTTACCGTTTATGCAATGCGAATATGCGCATGCAATGGGCAATAGTTTAGGCAATTTTAGCGACTATTGGGATATGTTTAAAAAATATGACAGACTTGCCGGCGGCTTTATTTGGGACTTTGCCGACCAAGCTATAAAAGTTGAAAATAATGGCAGGGTGGAGTGGCGCTACGGCGGCGACTTTGGCGACAAGCCCAACGATACTAATTTTTGCTTTAACGGCATAGTGCGGGCAGACAGAAGTCCAAATCCCGCTTTGTATGAGGTGAGAAAGCAATATCAACAGGCGGATATCAGCTTTATAGACGGCAAAATAGCTTTCTACAACCGCCATATGTTTACCAATCTTAACCACTTTGACCTTAAACTTCAACTAACTTCCGACGGAGCTATAATAAAAGAAAAGGTTATGGCTATGCCGTCGGTCAAGCCGTTTTCCATTGGCTACGCTAGTTATCCCAAAGACTTTACCACGGACGGCTCGGAAATAACTCTCATTGTTTCGCTTATGCTAAAAGAGGATACCTCATATGCACCCAAAGGGCATATAGTTGCGTATGAGCAAATTATCATAACGCATATGGAGTTAAAGCTGCCCGAAATTACCGCCGAATGCAACTATTATGAAAATGAATTAGAAATTGTTGTTAGCTCAGGCGGGTTTCGTGCGATAGTGGATAAACAGTCGGGTTATATTGTCAGCATAGATAAGGACGGCGATGAGCGCCTAAAAGAGCCGCTCCGCCCCAACTTCCACCGTGCCACAATAGACAACGATAGAATGTTGCATGTCGATTTGAAAATTGTAAAGTTTTTCTACGGGGTAAATCGCTTTAAAAAAGCAATGGAGCATCTAAAACCGCAAAAAATCAATGTGTACACAAAAGACGGCGCAGTAAATGTAGCGATAAGTTGGGCTATGCCGTATCTTAGGGAAATGCGTACAATTTATAAATTTGTCGGCAACGGCAATATTGATATAGAAATGACGGTTGTTTCCCGTGTGCATATGGTACGCTATGGCTTTACTTTCGGGCTAAGAGAAGGGATAGACGGCATACAATTTTTGGGCAAAGGTCCGTTTGAAAATTATTGCGATAGGGCATCGGCGGCAAATATTATGATGTACCAAGGCTCTGCCGAGGACTTCCTGCACGACTACTTGTATCCGCAGGAAAACGGCGCACATACCGAGGTGCGTTGGCTCACGGTAGGCGGAGGCGGCAACGGCATCACCGTGCTTGCAAGCGAAAAACCGTTTACTATGAGCGTGCATCCCTACACCCAAGAGATGCTAGATAGCGCTACGCACTTGCACAAGCTAGAAAGCCTTAATTATCTTACAGTAAATATAGACGGCAAACAAAGAGGAGTGGGAGGAGATGTCCCTGCGCTTGCATCTATCAAGCCGCAATATAAAATTCGTCCCAATACAGCACACTCGCTTAAATTCCGTCTTATGGTGAAGTAAGATGTTAGGGTTAGTTCTTGAGGGCGGGGGCGCAAAAGGCTCATTTCACGCAGGGGTGCTAAAAGCTTTGTTTGAAAGAGGATACCACTTTGACGGTGTAGCCGGCACTTCAATAGGCGCTATCAACGGCGCTCTGGTTGCGCAGGGTGATTTTGATAAGTGCTATCAATTGTGGCAAACCGTTACGCCCTCTATGCTCTTTGATGTGGACGACGAAAAGGTGGCTAATCTTGTTAACAGTCAATATGACCGCTCCACCGTGATGTACTTTCTTAGGTTTTTGCGCTCCTCTATCGCAAATAGGGGCTTGCCTATGGATAAGGCGGAGGCATTTTTAAAGGGTTATGTTGATGAGCAAAAACTGCGCAACTCCCCCATAGATTTTGGCATAGTCACCGTTGCAACAAGCGATGACTGGATGCCGGTAGAAATCTTTAAGGAGGAAATTCCGCAAGGTATGATGGTAAAATATATACTTGCCAGCGCATATTTACCCGTTTTTAAAAGAAGTACAATAAATGGCAAACGGTTTATTGACGGCGGAATATATGATAATCTACCCATAAATCCGCTAGTTAGGCGGGGGTACAACAATATAATTGCTGTTAGGACAATGAGCAATATGCCGCACAGCAAAGTTATAGATAGGTCTATTAAAGTAAGCTACATTTCGCCCTCGGAGTCGCTTGGCAACACCCTTTCGTTTTCCTCCGAAAGGCTAAACCACAACCTTAATCTTGGCTACTACGATGCACTACGCTTTACTGACGGGCTGTCGGGTAAAAAATATTACTTTGAAAGTCTTACGGACGGTGAGTTTCGTGCGTATTTGGAAAATGCATACGGTGTTCCATTATTTAAGGAGTGGGCGGAGCTGCTTAAAGTTCGTGGCAATAAAGAGCGGATAATTATCACGCTTACCCGTCACATCAATAGCGTAGTAAAGAGCGACCACCCCGACTACCGTGCCTTTACTGCTTTGTTAGAGCCGTTTGCCGCCGCTTGCGGGTTGGAAAGATTTAAGATTTATAGTCTTAAAGAGATGCTTGGCGAGCTTAAAGCTAACTTTAATAAAATTAATAAATCCGACTTTGACAAATCCAAAGAGATAGATGCCGTGCTTTGGCAAATATTTGCAGTACTTATGGAAAACACTAATATTTAAAGGAGAATACCACAATGTCCCACACTACAAACGAGCAAGCCTCTACCGAAAATAAAAAAACCTCTGCAAACCGAGTTGTAGCGGTGATTAAAAAACTTTCTAAAAGGTGGTTTATTGACGGGTTTACAGGTATGGCACTCGGGTTGTTTGCCACGGTGGTGGCAGGTACTATACTTGCGCAAATAGGGCGGTTAATTGAGGGTATTGACAGCGAAACCGCAGTGAAAATTGGCTCATTTATACAAAATGTTGCCAATGTCGCACAGGTCTTGCTAGGCGCAGGAATAGGCGCAGGAGTTGCCTATGCACTCAAAGCGGATAAGCTTACAATCTTTACTTGCGTTGTTGCGGGTATGTTGGGCGCAAACGGCTCGGGCTTTAACCCCATTGTTATCAAGGTGGGAAACCCGTTGAGCGCATTTGTTACTGCGCTAATAACCTGTGAAATTTGTATGCTAATCGCAGGAAAAACTAAGGTGGATATTGTAATTATACCTCTTGTAGGTATGATAATAGCCGCCATTTGTGTGCTTACCATATGCGAGCCTATTAATTACTTAATTAGGTTACTTGCAAGTGGGCTTTCTGCCGCTATTGTTTGGAGTCCGCTCCTTACAGGGATAATTATATCGGTGGTTATGGGATTGATACTCACTCTCCCAATATCAAGTGCGGCTATTTGGATGTCTATTGCAGGGGTTAACCCGTCCGCTCCCATTTTGCTTGCAGGCGGCGCATCGGCAGTTGGTTGTGCCGCGCATATGATAGGCTTTGCCATAGCAAGCTTTAGGGAAAATAAGGTTAGCGGCTTGATTGCGCAAGGCTTGGGTACAAGTATGCTGCAAATACCCAATATAATGAAAAATCCCAAAATCCTCATACCTCAAATTGTATCAAGTGCGGTTGTTGGCGGACTGTCCACCACCGTTTTCAAGCTAAAATGCGACGGCACGGGCGGCGGTATGGGTACTTCTGGGTTGGTAGGAGTGATTCAAACTTACTTCAACTCCGGCGACCTAGAGCCGTGGGTGCTAATCACAGGCATAGTGCTTTTGTTCTTTGTACTTCCTGCGTTGATATCCTTTGGCGTATCGGAGCTATTAAGAAAGATTGGCTGGATAAAGCCAGGCGACCAAAAACTTCCCCTTTAAGGTGGTAATATGAATAAAATCATCCTTTTGGATAGCAATAGTTTGGTAAATCGTGCTTTTTATGCCATGCCATATATGAGTACTAAGGACGGCACTCCCACGAATGCCGTATACGGCTTTGCAACAATGTTGTTAAGACTTATTGCCGACCACAAGCCAACCCATATAGCCGCTGTTTTCGACCTTCCTGCTCCCACATTCCGCCACTTGATGTACGACAATTATAAGGCTACAAGAAAGCCTATGCCCGATGATTTAGCGGTGCAGATGCCAATACTTAGGCAACTTCTTGAGGCAATGAATATTAAAATATTGCAGCTAGAGGGCTACGAGGCGGACGACATTATTGGCACTATTGCAAAGCGGTTTGATGATGAAACCATAATTGTGTCGGGCGATAGGGATGTATTGCAACTAATAGACAGTACTACCAAGATTTTCAATACTAAAAGAGGGGTAACCGATATTCGGGTATATGACCTAGAGCGACTTCGTGAGGAGGGCTTTACTCCCAAGCAAGTTATCGAGTACAAAGCGCTGGCGGGAGATGCGTCAGACAATATACCCGGGGCAAAGGGTGTTGGCGACAAGACCGCAACAGGGCTTTTGGCACAGTACGGCAGTGTAGACGGCGTGTATGAAAATATTGACCAAATAAAGGGCAAGTTGCGAGAGCGTTTGATTGAAGGCAAAGAAAATGTGTATATTTCCCAAAAGCTTGCTGAAATAAACACAGATGTTCCTCTGCCGTGCGAACTTGACTGTATGGAGTTTACGGGAGAGTATGCCGCCAACTTTTACGGTTTACTAACAAAACTTGAGTTTAAGAGTTTGCTTTCTAAATTTTCTTACCTAGAGGATATAGCAGATAACACCCCTAAAGAAAAACAACCCCTAAAAATAGAGGGGGTTGAAATAAAATCAATTGAGGTTCTTGAAAAAATACTAGCCGAAAGTCATACCGCTATTGCCGTTGATATTGGAGAAAGTATTAGCTTTGCCTTTGACGATAAAAGACAATATTCGGTAACGACAGGCGAGAGCCTAATTGACTTTGGCATTGGGTTTGATGAGGCAATACTTGCATTTAAAGGTGTCTTTTCCTCACCAAACATAAAAAAAGTGTTGTTTGATGTGAAAAGTTTGATGCGCACCTTAACTCCATACGGGATAGATGTAGTAATGCCGTACGAGGACTTGTTATTAAAAAGTTACTTGGTTGACAGCACAAACATTCCCAAATCATTGGGTGATATTTTGCCCGAGGGCAAGTTTCTTGCAAGCGAAAGCTTTTTAGCAAACAAAGAGCTTGACCAAAAGTTAAAGTCTTTGGAACTAGACGGGCTTTATAGGGAAATCGAATTGCCACTTATCAAGGTGCTGTTTGATATGGAAAGTGCGGGCTTTAATATTGATACTGCGGTTCTTGATGAGCTTTCGGAAAAATATGTAGTAGAAATCCATACTTTGGAAAGTGCAATATACGAAACAGCGGGAGAAACCTTTAATATTAATTCTCCCAAACAGTTAGAAAAAATATTGTTTGAAAAATTGGGACTGCGCCACGGCAAAAAGACAAAGACGGGCTATTCGGTTGCGGCAGATGTGTTGGAAGAATTAGAGCATCCAATAATAAGGCTAATTTTGCGTTACAGGAAGTTGGTAAAGCTGCAATCAACCTACATCAACGGTATGCGGGCAGTAATTCACCCAAGTACGGGCAAGGTGCATACGATATTTAAACAATGCCTTACCGCTACGGGCAGGCTATCATCTACCGAGCCAAACCTCCAAAATATTCCCATAAGAACAGAGGAGGGGAGAGAGGTAAGAAAGATGTTTATCCCCAACAAGGGCAACATCCTAATAAGTGCCGACTACTCACAAATTGAGCTGAGGCTGCTTGCGCATTTTTCGGGTGATACGGTGCTAACCAACGCATATCGCAATAACAAGGATATCCATACTATAACAGCGGCAAAAATATTTGACACTCCCGAACATCAAGTTACCAAGGATATGCGCCGAGATGCAAAAGCTGTTAATTTTGGCATAATATACGGCATTAGTGCATTTGGACTGTCTAATAATATTGGCATTACTCCCTATCAAGCTAAGTTGTTCCAAGACAAATACTTTGAAACCTATCCTGCGGTAAAAGAATATATGGCGGCTAATGTCTCTTTGGCTTTGCAAAACGGATATATTCGCACACTTAAAGGGCGCATTAGGCACTTTCCCGAGTTCCGTTCAAAAAATCATAATATCCGCAACTTTGGCGAAAGGGCGGCTATGAATATGCCGCTCCAAGGCTCAGCATCAGATATCATAAAAATAGCTATGCTCAAGGTGGATAAGGCGCTAAAAGAGGGCGGTTATAAGACAAAGCTTATTTTGCAAGTACACGACGAGTTAATTTTGGATGCGCCAAAAGAGGAGGCGGCGGATGTAAAAAAACTGCTAATAAATGCTATGGAAAACGCAGTAATACTAAATGTGCCACTGCCGGTAGATGCAAAGTTGGGAGCAAATTGGTATGAGGCAGAATAATCATTTAATAGCTATTGCTGGCGGCATTGGCTCAGGCAAAAGCGAAGTTATGTCCATATTGAAAGAGGCGGGCGCAAGTATAATAATGACCGACGAAATAAATCGCCGCCTTTTGCAGGATGAGAGCTACATAAAAAAACTGCAAGAAGTCTTTCCCTATGCGTTTAATAGCGGTTTTCTCAACAAAACTGTTCTTAAAGAACGAATTTTTAGCGACAACAACGAAAGAAAAAAGCTAAATGCCACAGCCCACTCCGCTATAATTAGGGAGGTTGAGCTAGCGTCAGCACTGCTGCCGCCGCCTGTGTTTGTAGAAATTCCACTAATCATAGAGAGCGGTACTGCTCATTCCTTTGAGCAAATATGGGCGGTGCGTTCGCCTCTTGAGGAGAGGGTTAGGCGCATCGTTTTGCGAGATGGTTTAACAGAGGAGTTTGCAAAAAGCATAATTAGGGCGCAAAAGGGCGAGGATAAAATATTTGCAATTGCCAATGTGATAATAGATAATTCAGGCGACAAATCATCCCTTAAAGAAAAAATACTGCAAATATACAGCCGATATTTGCAAGCTCAATAATTTTTAAATATTATTACTAGTTTAGATAAC
>JBAZCO010000086.1:0-7143 GCA_041654915.1 Clostridia bacterium
GTAACACAAACAGTAAGTCAATAGTCGCAACAAGCTGTAAGTCACAATAGTTGTAACAAACTGTAATTTAGTAGTCGTAACAAACAGTAAGTCAATAGTAGTCATTGAACTTGCCAAGACTCAATTTGAGAATTTAATAATAATATTTCCCGATTGTCAAAAATAGCGATATTTCGCACTTTTGCCCTATTATCTGCCTTTACTAAGGCTATCTATTCGCAAAATCGTTATTTTGCGAATAGATAAAGAACTACGCAATACCCTACTAACTTAAAAATTTTCTTTATCCCCCAGTTTTTTATAACTAAAACAACTGTTTTTTTCATAACTAAACACAGAGGCGGGGGAGAAAGATTAAGAGAGCCATATTATAAACAGACATCATCAATCCCAAACAACTGCTATATCATTAAACATCCGCCCTTTTCAATTTTATAAAAGCACTTGACTTAGGGTTTTTACTTTTTTATAATAATAATTGCCGTATCCTATAGATAGGAAGCCGTTAAACGGGAGAACGGACAGTCCAAGACCGTTTGGCTGAAAGTAACACCTTTGAGTGTTATGGCGGAGACTTGGCGGAAAGGAACAGCTTGTTGGCTGTTCTTTTTTTATGCAATTTACCTTTATATTTAACATATCCTAATTATAAACAGACATCATCAACCCCAAACAACTGCTATATCATTAGAAACATCCGCCCTTTTCAATTTTATAAAAGCACTTGACTTAGGGTTTTTACTTCTTTATAATAATAATTGCCGTATCCTATAGATAGGAAGCCGTTAAACGGGAGAACGGACAGTCCAAGACCGTTTGGCTGAAAGTAACACCTTTGAGTGTTATGGCGGAGACTTGGCGGAAAGGAACAGCTTATTGGCTGTTCTTTTTTTGCCCTATTTGTTTTATATCTTTAGATATAAACTTTACTATGATTTTTATTGTTTTTTTCATTATTTCTTCAATGTATTGACTTTTTTTATTTGTTTGGCGTATAATAGATATAAGAAAGGGTCGCATATCGCAATAATTAAATTTGTTGTTTATGATGCGAGGCTATGTGCGAATTAAGTTTCGACGGCAACCCTTTCTTTTTTTAGCTTTAAACATATATTTTCTTAAAATTAATCTATAAGAGCGTTTTTCTTATTAAATAAGTTGACTTTTTTTATTTATTTAGCGTATAATAAAAACAGTTAAACGATTTAGTCGTTTATTCCCGCCAACTCACTTGTGGCATTGCCCCGAACGGATTAGTTTCGGGGATTTTTTTGCCTTTAAACATTTGTTTTCTTAAATATTTATCTATAAGAGCGTTATCCTTATCAAAAAAGTTGACTTTTTTAATTTAGTTAGCGTACAAAGACATTTAGGAGCGGTTGGTAGTAATACACAACTTGCAATCAATAAAGCCCACGGTGAAAACCGTGCGGTCCTTTTTTATTTTAGAAATTAATTATTGGTGGCGTTTTGGTATTGAGCGTATATAAGAATTTGTGCTATAATAGTATCGATATGTCAAAAGCAACTTATTATGATGAAACTAACAGGAAAAGATTTGCCGAACTCGAACAGAAATTGGAGGAGCTGCCCTATTTTTGCCGTGATTTTTTTGTAGGAATTGAGGTTCGTACTTCGGTTTTAACAAGGCTTGGATATGCGTCTGATTTTGCCGTCTTTTTTGATTATTTAGTGAAAAAGACGATAGAGTTTAAAGGTAAAGCTATTAAAGAGATAGAAATTGACGAACTTAATGCAGTAAAAACTTTTCATATAGAACGATATCTTAGCTATTTGAGCTACTATAATTATAATGGGCGGAATTATAAGAATGGGGAAAGAGCAAAGGCTCGCAAGGTGAGCGCTGTGCGCTCTTTATTTAAATATTTTTACAACGCAAATATGCTAAAAGAAAATGTTGCCTCTAAAGTTTCTATGCCAAAGCTTCGTGAAAAACCAATTGTTCGCCTTGACGACGGCGAAGTGGGTGAGCTTTTAGACAATGCAGAGGCGGAACAAAAATTTGCTAGCTCTCGCCAAAATGCTTACGCACTCAATACTCGTGACCGTGATATCGCCCTTCTCACATTATTATTGGGCACAGGCATTAGGGTAAGCGAGTGCGTGGGGCTAAATGTTGATGATATAAGCCTTGCTAACAAATCCTTTATAGTTACTAGGAAGGGTGGAAATCGTACAATATTATACTTTTCTAATGAGGTAAAGGATGCTCTGGTAAACTATATACATACAAGAAAAGATAAGTTGGCGCAAAAAGGATTGGATGAGCCAGAGGCTTTGTTTTTATCGCTCCAAAACAAAAGAATAAGCGTGCGTGCTGTGGAAAATATTGTGAAAAAATATGCCAAAACGGCCGCCCCTCTCAAGGATATTTCTCCGCACAAGCTGCGAAGTACATATGGTACTGCCCTGTACCGCAAGACAAAGGATATATATGTGGTTGCCGAAGTTTTGGGGCATAAGGATATTAATACCACCAAAAAGCACTATGCCGCAATAGATGAGGATATAAAAAAGAGTGCCGCTGAAAAAGTGATTTTGAGGGATGACAACTAGCTAAAAGAGCTGTTTTAAAGAGATTATATAAGTATTATTATGAAATTTGGGTTAAGCTAGGATACTTTGCGACAATTTTCGACAAAATTATAAACTTTTGTTTGCGTTTATTTGGGTGTTATGTTATAATTTGCTTAAATAAGTCTTGTCCATTGCGTAAAGCATAAAAAAGATTTATAATAAATTAAAGGTGCGGATGAATAATAATGACAAAAAGTTCGGAGATGAGCGAAAAACTAAACGCTATTTATGAGTATATTGCCACTGTAACATATGAGCGTGGCTATGCCCCTACCATAAGGGAGATGTGTGAGGAGTTTAATATTAAATCCACCTCCAGTGTATCCTATTATTTGCGAAAGCTAGAGGCAAAAAATCTGATTACCATTGATTATGGCAAAAGCCGTGCAATCACCCTCACCAATTCTAGTATATATCGTCCGAAAAACTCACGCACTATTCCGCTTTTGGGTACTATTGCAGCGGGTGAGCCCATTTTTGCGGCAGAAAACTATGACGATATTTATACCTTGCCAGATAATTTATTTTCTTCATCGGGCGATATTTTTATGTTAAATGTAAGAGGAACAAGCATGATTGATGTGGGCATAAATGACGGAGATAAAATACTTGTAAGGCATCAATCGCACGCAGAAAACGGGCAAATAATCGCCGCCCTACTGGACGGCGAAAATGCAACGGTAAAAAGATACTATAATGATGAGCGTGGCATACGGCTACATCCAGAGAATAAGGATATGGCAGACATTTACCCTACCGAAATGAATATTTTAGGGGTTGTTGTCGGTTTAATTAGAACAGAAATAAGATAAATTTTATTTAGGTTATAGGGATATTGTTATGGACACCCCAAACACAGAGCTGATAAGAAAGCGAGTAGATACCATTATTCTCAATGTACTTTGGGAGCAAGACAGGTACGGTTATGAGATTTTGGAGCTTATCTCTAGCAAAACTAAGGGTAAATATGTTATAAAACAACCAACCTTATATAGCTGCTTAAAACGCTTGGAAAAACAAGGATTTATCTCCTCATATTATGGTGATGAATCTCATGGCGGTCGCCGTAGATATTATAAACTCACCCAAAAAGGAATAGACATACTCAATCAAGACCAAAAAGAATGGGAGTTTTCCCGCACTATTCTCGATAATTTATTGAGCGACAAGCAGGTAGACTTGGCTACTGTTGAGCCGCCCTTTGACCCAAACGAACTTCGCCCTATAACAAAACGGGTAAAAGCATATGATTTGGACGAACCTCATAAAACCGCACCTGTTATCATACCTATTACGGTAGAGGCAAGAGTGGTTGACAAAGGACAACCAAAGTATTTCAACTCTCTTGAGGATACAACAGTCAAAAGCGAAGTATCTCCCCTTTCATCCAATGCAAAACCTCTTAATTTTGAGCCACAAAAGTCACCCGAAACTTATAAAGAGGTATCGGAAACAACTTTAATAAAATCTGAAGAAAGCTTAAAAAATGAGCAAGAGGCAAGAGCGACAGTTGAAAAAGTTTCGGCAGCGGAGGAATATCGCCTAAAGGAACAGCGGATTGCCGCCGAAAAGCTACTCAGAATTGGAGATTTTACCAATCCTATTAGCAATTCTAATGTGACTGAAATTATTGATTCCCCTCACGCACCCGAGCCGCCTCGCTATAAAAGCTTAGATGAAGTTTTTCAAGAAAAAACCGCTCCCGAAACAGCTCCGCCAAGAGGATATAAGGAAACTTTGGGCGCTATTTTTAGCGTAGCGGAAACAGATAACGATGATGTTGCCCACGAGGAGAGCGAGCCGTTTGTTACTGAGCCAATAAGAGCAAGGCAATTTAATGACCTGCGTCAAACCCTTGCAGAAGAAGGATATAAGTTGAGAACTTATTCCAAAGCAAACACCTCTAACTATTATCATATGAACTATATTTATTTTAATAGAATAATTAGAGATACTTTTTTAATAATTTATCTTTTTGTTTTGGTTGAGCTGTTGGCTGTATTTCTAGCAAAAAACACATTTGAGTATTCGTTTAAAACGATAATTATTATGGCATCCGTTGCCCTTGTAGTCCCTATTCTTGCCATAACCGTATGGGGGATAAATCCTACCAAAAGAGTAAAAGCTCGCTTTAACTTTAACTCATCAATAATAAATGCAATTATCGCATTTATTGCAATAGTTGCAATCTCTAGCATCATTGGCATACTGACCCCGTCCCTAAAATTGGAGCTTACTAATCCAAGATTATATATGCCTTGCATTTTGGCGTTTAATATACCGCTTGCGGTAATGGTGTATTATATATTGTATAAGTCAAAAAATTATCATTTAAAAACTTGAAAATATATAGAGCAAAGATTAATCGGTTAATTTTTTAATTTCTGCTCTTGCAAGCGCATCGCAGCGATTGTTGTATTCGTTGTCTGAATGTCCTTTTACTTTGATAAATGTAACATAGTGCGACTTGGTCAAAGCCAAAAGTTCTTCCCACAAGTCACGATTTTTTACATCCTCATTTTTAGCCCTCATCCAATTATTACTGTGCCAACCGTATATCCAACCATTATTAAATGCCTGTACAACATAGGCGCTATCGCTATATAAGGAAACCTTGCAAGGCTCTTTCAATAATGAAAGCCCCTCTATTACTGCCATAAGTTCCATACGGTTATTAGTGGTGTATTGTGCATTGCCAGAATGTTCTTTTTCGTAGCCTTTATAGATAAGAATAGCCGCCCAACCGCCTTTGCCGGGATTGCCGCTGCACGCACCGTCTGTGTAAATCTCTACTTTTTTCATTATAGTTCTTTTGACATATGTTCAGATTTATCCCTGCAAGCCTTAACTGCGTTGCGCACAATATCCTCAAGACTACGAGCTTTTAAAACCTCTACTGCCTCAATTGTTGTGCCGCCTTTACTGCAAACTCTATCCACCATTTCATCTAAGTCCGTGGTATTTTGGACAGCGCTAAGCCCTGCCGCACCTGTTATTGTTTGTAGGGCAAGCAAGCGGCTTTCCTCATAAGACAAGCCCCCGTCTTGCCCGCCCTTGATGAGCGCAGAGGCAAACAGATACACATAAGCAGGTCCGCTACCGCTTATAGAGGTAACAGCATCAAATTTACTTTCGTCTATAACGAGCGTCTTGCCGCAAGAATCGAATAT
Source organism: Clostridia bacterium (assembly GCA_041654915.1). Taxonomy (GTDB): domain Bacteria; phylum Bacillota; class Clostridia; order Christensenellales; family DTU072; genus JBAZCO01. The sequence continues at coordinate 5,769 of JBAZCO010000086.1, forward strand.
TTTTTGTATAAATATACGGGTATCTTGGGCGACTGCATCAAAATAAAGCGCAGTCATACCCTGCCCTATTTGCACGGGCATATTGGGCATTGCACGAGTAATACCAACTTCTTTAGCAAAATATTTTCTTAGTGCCGCAACCGTTACCCCTGCCATAATAGATACAATATTTTTTGCCCCTGCCGTATTAGTACTACCCAGAATATCGGCATAAAATTGAGGCTTAATGCCAAGCATAACAACTTCGGCGTTTTGAAAAACTTCATTGGCAGACTTAGCAACGGTAACCCCTCGCTTTTGAAAGGGCAATAACTTCTCACTTGCGATATCGTAGGCAATAATTTCCTCTGCCTTAATGTGCAGAAAAGAGAGATTCTCCAGCAATCTTTCCAATATTGCGCCCGCCATTGCACCCGTTCCTATTAAACCCAATTTACAACGCATAAAAACTCCTAATATGTTTGACTTTATCTCAACCTTTATATATAATAATAGTGCTTTATCTTGAAGGGGAGTGGCTCAACGGTAGAGCAACGGTCTCCAAAACCGTCGGTTGCGTGTTCGAATCGCGTCTCCCCTGCCATTAAAACCCCTGTGCCGTATAATTACGAGTGCGGGGATTTTTTTATTTTAAATTTCAATTTTGCCGCTATGTGCACCAAGTGTATCCTTGTGTTTTTTCAAGATTGGCGCAACTTCGGACTTCAAAAATTCACCGACTTGTTCTTTTGCTCGCCCAATAAAAAGTGAGGGTTTTAATATCTTGTCATAGTCTTGAATTGCTTTAAAGGCAGGGTCTGCCTTTAGTCTTTTGATTAAGTCTTTAGGCTTTCCTGTTTCACGGTACAATTTTTCTGCCGCCATTGAATGCGCACGAATTTTTTCGTGCAACTCTTGCCTGTCACCGCCCGCCTTTGCGCATTCCATAAGAATTACTTCGGTTGCCATAAAAGGCAGCTCTTCTTTAATGTGTTGAGCTATAACTTTTTTGTATACAACCAAGCCGTCTGTTATATTTAAGAGCAGTTCTAATATGGCATCAGCAGTTAAAAACGCCTGTCCCATAACCACCCTGCGATTGGCGGAGTCATCAAGAGTGCGCTCAAAACCTTGTATAGAGGAAGTCATTGCCGCATTTACGGGCAGGGAAATAAGGTATCTTGCAAGCGAAGTTATCCTTTCGGAGCGCATTGGATTGCGTTTATAAGCCATTGCAGATGAGCCTATTTGTGATTTCTCAAAAGGCTCTTCCACTTCTTTCATATGCTGCAACAGCCTTAAATCAAGAGAAAACTTATGCGCACTTTGCGCAAGCATAGAGAGTGCCGATGTAATAGAATAATCTACCTTGCGGGTATAAGTTTGCCCTGTGACG
>JBAZCO010000087.1:0-7140 GCA_041654915.1 Clostridia bacterium
CGGAGTTAGAACAATAACTATAAACTACCAAAATGCAACGCTCAATGTTTCAATTAGGATAAACCCAGCAGGCGATACCACTTATTACGAACTTACTTTTAATGCAGGCGAAGGCTTTTTTCCGCAAGATATCACAGGTTCGGGCGGAGGTAAGACCCATGTTGTAACCACAGCGGAATTAACAGAGGCGGGCAGAACAAAGCTAATGCAGTTGCCACCCGAGCCACGCCGTCCTGGTTACGAATTTAAGGGTTGGTACAAGACTCCCAACTTTACCGATACTCCAATAGGAGCGCCTTACTACATTGGTTATACCCATACACTTTATGCCCGTTGGGCAGATGCCCAAAAAGTCACAGTTACATTTGGCACAAACCATATCCCATCCATTAGCACGCAAACAGTAGAATACAATTCGGATATAGTTGCCCCGCAAGCTCCCCAAAGGACAGGCGAAGTTTTTATTGGCTGGAAATATAAAGACAAACACTACCTCCCCGGCACTACTATACAAGGTATAACAGACGGCGGCTTTATATTAGGAGAATACCGCAATATAGAGATAAAAATCACTTTCAAGTCGGTGGCTTGGGATGAGGACATAACATATACCGTGGCTTACAGCTCCAACTTTACCGAAGAGCCTCGTGTTCCCGAGATTCCCGGCAAGACAGGGCGGTGGATGGTGCAAGTTTCTCCCACAAGAAAAGAAGTACCCGTATACACCAATATGATTGCCGATTTGGTTGTAGAGGCAGAATATACTGCAATAACATACAATGTTAACTTTTACCGTTTCCCCAGCAACCCGTGGGATATCAGCGATAGAACTAAAGCAGTCCTATACATAACAAGAGGGCAAGAATACAATACTCGCATAGACCCAATTCCTAGCTTTGAGGCTGTCGACCTAAAACTTGACGGCGGTATTGGCGAATGGGTGTACCTCTCCCCAAGCGGTGACTACACCAACGCTAATAGTATTTTACAAAGCGGAATTACGCAAGACTATGATATTTATGCTAGATACACACCCATATATTATAAGGTCACCTTTGATTTTTCTGGCACAAAATATTCAACCGAATACCGTCACGGTACTGTGCTTGAGCCAGATGATTTCCCCGCAAATCTCCCTATTCCCGACGCAAAAGAATATACCCTGCGTTGGTGGTCACGGGGAGCATCAGATTTTACCAATCCTCAATATCAGATAAGTTTCCCCCTTGCGCCCCTTACTGCGCCAAGGGAGCTATATGCAAATATCACACGCAACCCAAGAGCGGTAGATTTCCGCATTTTCCCCGAGGACAACGAGGGCAATCCCATTGATGCAAGCGTCAACCTAAACTTGGGACGCAAGCTTTTGAAAATGGAAACCAACTTGAACACAGAAACGCCCGTATTCCAACACGATAAGTACGAATATACCGGCGCTTGGACTTACATAGACGGCAGTACCGTTACCGATTTTAACAGTTTGCAAACATTTAAAGAGTACGACCCCGACCCCACAAAGGACAGAGCGCTTTATGTTCGTCTAAAAATACGGGAATATGAGGTTACCTATTATAATGTAGAAATTAAACCGGGCGACGCCTCAAGCCCCTATAAATATGAGTTTGTAGAGGTGTATTCGGAGTTTGTGCGGTTTGGAGTGACAATAAAAGACCCGCCCTCTGGCGAACAAGAAGTTGCACCGTATACGGGCGCTCTTGTTGTGCCAAGCTACCCTGGCAGTACGGACGGAGTTTTCAAGTTTGAGGGTTGGTACACTGCCGAAAACTATGGCGGTGCTAAGATTAACTTTGCAACAGGGTATCAAATAAATAGCGATACAAAAAACAAAACCAACATATATGCAAAGTGGCTAGACGAGGAAAAAGGCACAGAAGGTTTGCGTTTCTCACCTATTTACAACCCCGACGAGGAAGGGGATGTAGTGGGCTATTATCTGTCAGATTTTGAGCCGGGAACTTCGCACTATGACGAAATTTATATCCCCCGTTACTATAACGAAAAACCCGTTACGGGCATAAGCGAAACCGCATTTAGCAATGCGCTAGGCATACCGATAATCACGGTAAAAATTAGCAACTACATAAATGATATTGACGAAGGCACATTTATGCGGCTCACGGGCTTGCAAGGTTTCACTTTTGCCGATAATCAAGAGCAGAACCCCTCATATTACTACAAAGAGCATAGCGGTGTGCTGTATGGGCTGGATGAAGAAGGTATAGCCCAACTATTTTGCTATCCTACCGGACTTGAAAACACGAGTTTTGAAGTACCAAGAAGTGTGAGCGTGGGCAACAACGAAATGTCAATAACTAGGATTGCCGAGGCGGCATTTGCAATGAACGACTTTATAAAGGTTGTAACCTTTGCCGCAAACTCTGAGGTGCAAGAAATAGGCAGAGATGCGTTTATGTCTTGCCAACATTTGGAGTCAATAGATATCCCCGATAGTCTGTTGATGATAGGGGAAGGTGCATTTAACTCATCTGCTAGACTAGAGAATGTTAATTATACATCTAACGCTAACCTTTTGTTTGTGGGTAGCGGTGCATTCCACGATACAAAGTGGTTGGGGCAAGAGCAAAGCATAATATCCCTTGCCGGAGTGCTAATAAGATACACGGGTACTGACACAGAGCTTATAATAGATGACGAGATTATTGCAATTGCCGACGATGCTTTTTATAGTCCCGTAGAAACATTGCCGCTAATAAGCATTACATTCACCGAAAACAGTGGACTGCGTTATATCGGTCATAGAGCATTTGCTCCTTGCGTATCATTAAAAGAGATTTACTTGCTGGGCGAGTATCCCCTAGACTTTGAGTATGATACTTTTGAGGGAGTGATGGATGCAACATTCTTTGTTCCAGAGGAGCATATTGAATATTATTTCTACAACCTCAACCTAGATGAGGGAGAGGAAGACAAAGTTCAACCTTGGGGCTAAGCTGCCAAAAGAGTATATTAATATACCCTTGAATTGTAAAATATGGTGAGCTAGATTTTACAAAAATAGTTAATGCTACCCAAACAAAAAGCCGTCTTGTTAACTGATAGTTGCAAGACGGCTTTTTTATCTCTTAATTTATAATGATTTATTCAAATTATAAAATGGCATTCTTGTTTTGCGGCATTCTATATTTTGTCTTATGCTTTAGTAAGGTTTTGCATAAAGCATCTCTAAAAGCACACCCAAGGCTAAAAAATTATTCATTCAAGCCATCTCTATCAAAGAGTTCAAGCGTTTTCATACAAGTTTTGTAGCAAAGGGCAAGACAGTCTTTATTTAGGTTATCGTAACTATCCTTTCTTGTGTGATAGTAGGGTTGCAACTTGTGGTCTAGGGCGGCAAAACAGGCGCTCTTTAGTCCCGCTTTAGTAAATGCCGCCGCATCGGTAGAGCCTAATGTAACCGTGGCAAGGGGAATTTCTCTATCTATTGCCTCTTTTCCCGCTTTTTGTATTAGACGGCAAACATCGGCATCTACTTTTACTGTGCCATTCATATCCTTTTGGTATATGGATAGGTGTTCGGGTTCTCTCAAGGTTTCAAGCACAACAAAAATTGTTTCGACATCGTCAAACTCGCCCTTATGCGCCTCGGCAAAAGCCATTGCGCCACGCAATCCTGCCTCCTCTGAGCCAGACATCAAAGCGCAAACCTCAGTGTTTTCAAAGGAAATATCCTCATCTTTCATTGTTTTTAACACGGCAAGAGCGGTTAGGCAAGCGGTAAGGTTGTCGTTTGCGCCGTCAACAACCTTCTTTCGGTTGGAAAAATGAACAAGAAGTAATGCCGCTGGTGCGGCAAACGCAGTGATGATTATTAGCGCCGTGCGGTAGGGGCTTGGGAGAATCAAGCCAACGGAAAACTCATTTATGAACATACCCGCTATCGCAATAGCCATAACGGCAAAAAGGGCGGCAAATGCAGACAAAACCACCGTAGCAAATAGGGGGAAACCGCCCAGATTTAGCCAGCCCCACTCAAAAGCGGCATCCGTATGCCCCGAAAAAACTATGCGGCGCTTTACCTCTCTCGTAGGTTTTTTCACGGCATATACATTGGACGAAGTCTTTTCGGGAAAGAAAGGCGAGGTGACATGTTTATAAAATATTAGTTGCAGCACACACAACGCCAAACTAGCAATGCAAAGCAATAGTGCAACAATGTTCAAGTTGAACCAAAGTGCAACAAGCGCTATTAGAATAAAAGTTATATCAAAATAAATCCAACCCATAAATGAATCTGGACGCAATTTGAATTTTTCTACTTTTACTTCGTCAGCGTAGTTCTCCAAAATTTTGGCAAAATGTGCTTGTGCATCCGCCTCGCCTTTAGAGCCGGCATCACGCACATCAAATGTCTTGATGACTTCGGTAATCCCGTCTACAATGTAGTCCACATTTTTTTTGGTGATTTCGTCGGTTATTGGTTTCATTATCAATCCTCCCGTATTGATTTTTTCCCCAAAGCATTTAGCTTGGGTAATAATTTAAAATATTTAATAGTTAGTATCAGCTTTCCCAATTAAGAGTGGCAAAGTCAAATACCGACTTCCCCTCCGCAGAATAGGAGCGGCTGCCTATTCTAATTTTTAATTCGTCCATATTATCAATTTCAAATTGGTGTCCGCCAAAGTGGATGCCACTAAGTTTTGCCTTTTCTTTGGGTCTAACCCGCAGCTTACTAAATGACAATGCCTCAAGAGCAAACATCCCCTCCGTGATTGCACGGGCAAAAAGTACGGACTCCGCAGAGAGATGCGCCATATTGCCCTCGGGGTATGCCTCATAAGGATATGGAGAATGGACTCCCAAAAGTCGAGATTTGGCATACTCTTTTAGTGTCTTTACGGCAGAAGGATGGTTGGAGAGCAAAGCTCCTCTTAGCGCATACAGCAAAGAGCGGTCCCAAGTGATGCGAGAACTAGAGGCGGTTTTTAGCGCACTTTCAACAAGCATTTTTTCGCTAAATAGTGCGTCATAAACATTATTTGCCGCCTCATCTATTCCAACAATAGAGGGAAGGCATATCCACGAGCGCAACTCCGTGTTGCCTTTATAGTAGCGGTATATATCGTGACCCTCCACTTCCGCACGGAAGTAGGAGAGTATCGCTTTTTTTAAGTCCTCTGCTTGTTTTTGGTAGTGAGAGCCGTCCTTGCCGATAGCATTAGATAAGCGGCTCATATTAACAAAACCATCGTACGCTAAGCAGTTTGTAGAAAGGTTATAATTGCCTGCGGGAAAACGGTTTTCCAATTCATCGCTGTCAGAAAAAATTACGCCGTCGTCGGACTTCTTTTTTAGAATGAAGTCTGCGGCTTTTTCAAGCGAAGGATAAAATTCCTCTGCAAGAGCGGCATTGCCTGCGGCTAAAAGAAAGCGGCACAGCCCATAAAAATACATTTCCGTATCGCCTCTGTCGCCCGCTACTCCAAACGGTTTAGTTCCGCCTGCTACCAATGAGGACGGCGCACATTCGCCATTATCTATGTATTTTGAAAATAGGCGATAGCAGTTTATAGCCTGTTCAATTGCGCTTTTATATCCCAAGTAGGGAAAGAACGGGTTGGCATATTCGCATTGGTCATTTGCCCAAATAGCCGCATAATACTTGCCGCCGCCCGGCGAATGCAGCAAGCCGCTTTGGGTGGCAAATATGCTTTCTGCGCCCCGCAACAGGCAATGGGAAAACAAAGCATCCACCTCATCATTGCCCGAGGTCAGGGCGGGGGTTTTAAATAGGGTATCGGTAAATTTCTTTCTCTCTTTAATTTCCCTCTCCGCATTGAAGTTTAATACCTCTCCTTTGCGAGCGGCATAATATACCACATAGCACACAGCGGTTGCCCCTGGCACAAGATGCTTTTCCACTTCTATTTTTTTATTGGAGCGGAAGTCGCCGTTTGCATCTACAAGCCTTGCGCAATACTCTATATCCCCCTCAATTAGAGAGTGGGAACGGTTTTGTTTGTGGCTACCCCGCCTTTCGCAGGCGGAAAACAGTGCGTTGTCCTTGGAGATGTTGGTAACTTCAATCTTTTCTATAAGCGCAGGATAGTCAAGGGAGGGGGAAAGTGTTCTCACAACTCTAGCCCCGCCCATAAAGTCACTTTCTATACTAAGACCGCCCCTAATCTTAATTATTTGCGGATGTTCGTTGTTAATTTCGGTGTCCTCTAAAAAAAGTTTTGGGGAGTGCGAAAAATTGCACCTAAAGTGCGAGGATGTCAAGTTGGGTTTTAGCCGTATTGAGGGAAAAGATATGTGGCGATTAAGGCGCAGCTTGTCATTTTTATCCTTTCCATAGGAAACAATTGCGCTAGCAAATAGCCCCGACATCTCCAAATGGTCGCTCACAGCGCCGCTTTCTTCTCCAATATTCCACACAACGCCCTTATCTTTAGCTAGTTCTTTATTTCGTGGGCTTAATTCTTTTATTTTCGCCCATTTGGGAAAAGTCTTGGTGCGTACAAATGTAAGCAGTTCTTTAAGATATCCGTCCGACACATTGGATAAAAACTTTTTGACCATTAAAATTAGTTCCCTCCGCATTAATTAAGTTTATAGTTGCCAATTATTGCTAAAAGATATTTTAACACAAGCCTCAAGATTTGTAAATGTTTAAAACGGGGTTATTCGTTGACAACCGCCTATAAAAAGCATTATACTAAATAAGGTAGCAAATTATGCACTTAATTTTAATGCCTTCGGGTTTGTATTGCAAATTCGGGGCATAAATTATGAGGAACATATATGAAAAAAAGTTTTGATATCTTAATAATCGGCGCAGGTCCTTCGGGCATTTTTACCGCTTTACAGCTTGTGAGGAACAACTCCCCCTTAAAAATTGCAATAGCAGACGAAGGTCTATCCATAAAAAAACGCCGCTGCCCAAAAGCAACTACGGGCAGGTGTATTAACTGCCGTCCTTGTCACATTACGACAGGCTTTTCGGGAGCGGGAGCGTTTTCGGACGGAAAGCTCTCCCTTAGTACCGAGGTGGGCGGCGACTTGCCAATGCTTATCGGTGACGAAGAAGTAGAAAAAATGATATCTTATACGGATAAAATCTATCTTGAGTACGGCGCAGACACCAAAATTGAAGGT
>JBAZCO010000088.1:0-7070 GCA_041654915.1 Clostridia bacterium
CGTCCACTAGCACAGGTGAGCGGAATACCGTGCCGTCCAAAATCGCACGAATTGTGCCGTTGGGCGACTTCCACATCTTGGATAGCTTATATTCCTCCACCCTTTGTGCGTTGGGGGTGATTGTCGCACACTTTACGCCAACCCCATATTTTTTTATTGCGTTTGCCGCTTCAACGGTGACTTTGTCACCCGTTTTTTCCCTTTTTGGCAACCCTAAGTCGTAATATTCGGTTTTGAGGTCGATATAAGGTGCAAGCAAAATCTCCTTAATATCCGCCCATAATATGCGTGTCATTTCGTCGCCGTCCAGCTCTACAAGCGGTGTGGTCATTCTTATTTTTGTCATATTGTCTGCCTCCTGAATATGCAAGGATATTCCTTAGAAAAGGATTACTCCTTAGAAAATGAGATTAGTTTTAAAATGTTTGGGGGTTATTGTTTTTATAAACGGTATATCTAATGTTGTATTCGTTGGTGGTAAAAGGCGAGCTTTCACTCTCTAGTTGCCAATTGGGGAGAGTGTCAAGATTGTTAAAAAAGTGTGTTGCATTCCCTTCTGCATCTACTTTTGTAACATACGCTTTGCTACAATATGGTAGCATTGTTCGGTAAAACATAGCGCCGCCAACAATAAAAACATCATCCGCAGCATACTTCTTTAACTCCTCTCTAAGAGCGTCCAAAGTGGGTACGACAATACAATCTTTGCGGGTAAAGACATCGCTAAGCACTATATTTGTCCGTCCTGGGAGCGGTCTTGAGTGGGGAAAAGAAAGCAAAGTGTTGCCACCCATAACTATCACTTTTCCCAATGTTTTTTGCTTAAAGTACGCTAAATCTGCCGGCATATGAAACAGCATTTCATTATTCTTGCCTATTCCCCAACTTTTATCTACCGCAACAATCGCTTGCATTATATGGCTACCTCCAACTTTTTGCCAAGCAGTGTAAATTGATAGTTTTCCAAGGAAAAATCCTCTACCTTAAATTGATAAAAATCCTTAATATCTTTGTTTATATTTAATTTGGGCGCAGGAAACTGCTCACGCTTTATTAACTCCTCCGCTATGGGAATGTGTTTATCATAAATGTGTGCGTCTGCTATCACATGTACAAGCTCCCCCGCCTCCAAACCGCTTACCGCCGCAAACATATGCACTAACACAGAGTATTGCACCACATTCCAATTATTGGCAACAAGCATATCTTGAGAGCGCTGATGCAAAATTGCATTGAGAGTATTGCCCGAAGTGTTAAAAGTAACCGAATATGCGCAAGGATAAAGCGCCATTTCGCTTAGGTCGGAATGGTTGTATATATTGGTGATAATCCGCCGTGATTGCGGATTGTTTTTCAAGTCAAAAAGCACCCTGTCCACTTGGTCAAACTCACCCTCTTTGTACTTGTGCTTAACCCCTAGTTGATAGCCGTAAGCCTTGCCGATAGTGCCGTTTTCGTCCGCCCAAGCATTCCAAATGGATGAATTTAGGTCTGCAATACGATTGGACTTTTTTTGCCAAATCCACAGCAACTCATCCACCGCTGCGGCAAAATTCGTTTTTCTTATCGTGATAATGGGAAACTCTTTTTTGAGGTCGTAGCGGTTAACTAGGCAAAACTTCTTTACCGTATGCGCAGGCGTGCCGTCCTCCCAACGGGGACGCACATCAAGATTATTGTCATAAAATCCGTTTTGCAAAATATCCTTAATATTATCTATAAAAATACCGTCTGCCGCACTCATAAAAAACCTCCGTAGATTTTTATATAATGATAACATATTATAAGGAAAAAGTAAAATACATATGGGCGAAAAAAAGGGGGTGACTTTATCTAGTAAGACCACCCCCTATTTTTAATACATACCGCAATAACGGCTTTCTCTTTTAAAGCGCTCAATTCTTACTTGAGCTTATTGTTAATTTCATCCACCTTTTCATCAATATCGGTTACAATATTGAGTTTTTCTGCCAAAGCGGCGATTGTTTGCTGATATTTTTCCTCTCTGCCCTTGCTGTCCCTTATTTGGATAAAAAACAAAGCGACAAACATCATTGCCCAAAGCCCCGTACTTGCGGCAGCTTCCCATATTTCTTCCCACATAATAATCACCTCGCTATTTTTTTGTGCGCTTTTGCGCCGATTTTACCGCTTCGCCAAAGATAGTGTGCAACTCCTTTACACACTCCTCACATAGCTTGAGCTGCATACTTAGAGGCGTACCCTCTTTTGCCACAATATATTTAGCAATATGAGTACAAACACCATTGTCGCACCCAACGGGAATATTCAATTTTTCTAGTTTCATTTTTACCGTCCTTAAATAATTTGTGTCTTAAAAACTCGCTTGTTTTTCGCTTATTTTACATTATTTGTTGTTTATCTCACTGTATAGCTTGAGATAGTTTTCCTCTCCCAAAAGCCCTGCAAGTACCTCGGCATTTTGCGCAACTAACTGTTTGGCGACATCACTATTTAAGCCAGAATAAAAGTTTATCGCCTCTTGATAGCGCTTATCATACTCTGCCTTTGTCGCATCGGATATCCCGTACACGCTCTCTGCCAAATTTCTTGTCTTTTTAAGCTGTTCCTCTATTTGCTTGCGCTTTTTTTCCTCTTCAGCAATTTGCGCCAAGCGTTTCTTTTGATATTCCTCCTCTTGTTTAGCAAGATTTAAGTTGTATTTGTTAATCTCCTCTAAGCGCTTTTCCTGTTGAAGCTTAAGTGATGCCATCTTTTTTTCCAAATCGGCAGCATACTTTAGGTCATATTCCTTTAAGGCATTTTGATAGGTTGCATTGGTGTATTCCACTTCCGCTGCAAGTGCTCCATACTTCAAATCATAGTATGCGTTAAGCTTAGATTTGCGTGCCTCGCCATAATCGGCAATTTCTCTTTGCCCAACTGTGTTAATGGAGGAGTTAACTAGCCCTTGCCGAATCACCGCAGATTGCTGCCTTCTTAGCAACTCGCTAAGTTCATGGTCTAGGGCTTGGCTGTCATAAACCTCATTTTGTTTAAGACTTTCTTCTTCCGCACCCAACTTATCTAGCTTATATCCCGAGGTAAGGTGTTGGGAATCTACTTTGCTTTGATACCCGGGCAAAAGTTCTCCTTCCGCTTGCTCTATTAATTCCTCGTCACTAACGGGAACAAATTCTTTGGGAACAAGCCCCAAGGTTTCGGGTATGGTTTGAGAGTAGTCGGGAGCGGGAATTTTGCCTTTATTGTTGGAGTAGGAAGCATCCAAATCCCTTAACTTTCTTAGTAGCTCCTCATCCGATTCGCTGTCGGTTTCTCTATTTTTGAGTTCTCCCCGCAACAATTTTTTTAAGTCGCTCAACACCTTGTCAGCCACTTCCTCGGCTCGCTCTACAAGCTTGCTCATACTCCCTCCTTTAAGCTGTCTACCACAACTTTTAGCGCATCTATCTTTTTGCTAAGGGTATTAACCTTGTCCAAAAGTTCGTTAAGCGCATTTATTATATATTCAGTTTGCATAATACCTCCTTGAAAAGTCCAACTCCAAGAGTATATTGGATATATGTATTTTGTTGTTTTGGGTTTCCAATATTAGCCTAATAGTATCCCCAATTAAATTAAATGTGACAAGTTGCGGCTTTAGCCCTCCGCTTACAGTTTTCTGGGCGACATCCAAGTTAGATTCTGCCTCAACGCTAATGCCGTACCTAGTGGCAATATATAGGCGCTTTAGCACCTTATAGGCATCTACACTGCCAAAGTTGCTTTTTGCCCCTATCCAGAGTTTTTTAAGCGGCTCGCCAAACAATGTACCACTGTCGTTTATTCCTCCCGCCCGTGCCATTCTATAATTATTAAAGTTCACTACAAGCGCATCTATCCCCTCGCTCACTATTGGGCAAAACCCTCGTATATCGCCGCCTCTAAACACACTTATTCCGCCCGTTTTCATATCAAACATAAGGAAACCGTTATTTGTGTAAGGTCCTAATACTTCGTCCCCTATCTTTTCGTCCTTATAGCTTTTTAGGCGAACGGATAGATAATATTTATCCTTATAATATATTGCCGCCGCCTTGTCGGGGATATCTATCAATGCAGTTACTTTAGAAAACATTCTGGTTATGGAGTAGCCGTCAAAGCTATATAGGTCATGCCCTGCAAGAAATATGATGTCATTTCCCGCAACAACGATACTGCCCGCTTGAATTTTACCGCCCGTGTCAAAAGCCTTTGTCACCCTAAATTCAGATGGCTCGGTATAGGCGCTTAAACGATATACGGCATACTCTCTAAATATAAAAATGTAGTCCTTGAATGACAAGATTTTTATTATAGCGCCGCCCTCGTTCATAAAGCTTATATGCCCTGCCCCGCCCGAAGAAACATCCCAGCCAGCGGGATTGAGCGCCTCGCTAAAGTATACATTTTCCTTATCCACGCCGTACATTCTCTCGTAGTGCATACAAATGGAGTGCATTGCCGGCGCTTCGGAAACGGTTTGTATGGTTGAACCGTCATAAATCACCAATCCGCCTCCGTTACCTGCAACAATTAGCACATCCTTGTCATTATAGTAATAATTAAGAAAGTTTGCATCATTGCCGCTCACCTCTAACCCATTTATTTTAGTAAACAAACCGTTGCGAATAGCGCATTGGTACACCGTAAGGTCGCCGCCAAGCGCAATAACTCGGTCGTCATTCTCGCCCGCTGCATTCTTTTTGCGGTATAGGAACAACTTTTTCATAGATGCGCTATAACTATCCAAGCTGGGAAGATAGCGGTCGCCATATTCGGTAGTATATAGTAGCGGCTCGCCAAGCCCCATACCGCCAACAAGCTTGCCGTCGGAAAACCCAACATTGCAAGCATATGTTGCCACGGACGGCTCAAGGGCAGACTCCTCTGTTTCCGCATCCACGCCTTTAAAGTTGCTTATTTTGTATTGATATCTGCTTAGGCGTGGGGTGATATCTCGTCTGTATCTCATTTGAAAACTCTCCTTTCCGGCAGTTTTATATTGCGCAGGCGGCGAGAAAGATTGGTGATTGCAGTATCGTAGCGGTTTTTATTAAATAGCGCTTCATCAATCAAGCCCACTCGATAGTAATATTCACTCACCACACCTGTTGCAATAACATATTCGCTATATTGAGGGGGGAGAATTACCTCGTCCTCTATGGCAAGCTCGCCTAAATGGTAGTTGTATATGACTTCCGCATCACCCCTCACATCTGCCTCTATGTACAGAGGATACATAATAAACGGCACTTTTGCGCCCCGCACATTTACCTCTATCACCTCCCGCACCTGCTTGGATAAGTCTTTATAATACAGCCTTCCACCGTCAAATCTAGCCTTTTCTTTGGTTTTTAGATGTACATATTCAAGAGTAAGCTCGGAATATATCATATTTGCCGCATCTATTAGCTTGTTAAGCTTTGTGCCGGGTGTATCTACATTTACCTCTTCTTCCAGCCCCGCTATTTGAATCACCCGTCTAATAATATCTTTTAAAATCATTTTTCACCGTCCTTTTTTAAAAATGCACGAGGCGGCAGATATCTGCCGCCCGTGCTGTGCTTTAGGGCTAACTTTAAGCGCCCAAACTTGTACGGCTTTTTAGGTTATGCCGTTAAGTCTGCCCTGTCCGTAAGGACGAGTGCAAAGTAAGTTTGCATACTTTACCAAAGTGCCAGTGTATGCGGGGGTCTTTTCTAGCTGTGATAGCACGCCGCCGCTTTCACCCTCCAGCCATTGCCAATCGCACAACTCAACAAGCTTATAGTCGTTGGTATTAATATAGAATATTGCATCCTCTCCGCAGAATTTATCGGCAATAAGCGGAATCCCGTTATAAGATAACGCCTTGAAACCGCCGTCCAAGTTGAGGTAATCTATATTTGTGCGGGTGGTTTGCAGGTAGGTGAGATATTTGCGCCTCACCGCATAGCTGGTAAGTAGCATATTAGTTTCGTTTCCAGAGCGTCCCTCAATAATATCCATAAGTTCTTGCATAGCGTCCGTGCTAAGGTTTGCGTTTATAGTTAAATTGTGAGGAAGTATAGGCTCTAGCATTGTCTTGCTTACCCCATAAAAGTAAATCATTTGTGAGTCAAACAAATAAGGCAAGCCGTAAATCTCCTCATAGAAAGACTGTTGCAGTGTGACAACTTCGCCCTCTTCAACTTCTACTGCCGCAGCTACGCCCGGGGTGATAAATATTTCGTTTTTTGTCCTATCCACTTTGATAATGCGGTGAGAAGTGCTTGTTGGGTCGGAATTGTCTTCATTGCAGATATCCACAATCATACCTTCCACAAAGTTGCGAGTGGATGTAACGGGAAGCACATTTTTTGCAACATAGCCCGTCATATCGCCTATCTTAGCCAATTCCCCAGAGCCGTTTTGCCAAAGCATACGGGCAAAGTTAAACTTAGCCGCCTCTAATAGCCCCTCCATTTCCGCATTAAGCAGATTTACAAGGGTGGTGGAGGAATTGCGACTTGCCCGCAAAGCCTTATCGGATATTTCTATCGTGCCGTAAATGTTTTTCAAGTCCGCATTAAGTATTAAGTAACTGTTTCCGCTACTTTTGGGCAGAGCGCCATCTTCTCTAGCGCTGCCAACCCCGCCATTTACGCCGTACCTGCAAATAGCGGAGATATTCTTGCCTGCTATTTCCTCGCTGCCCTTTTTTATTGCAGCATAAAATGGATTGGTCTTGTTGTTAAGTTGGTCGCAAATTACATCTAAATATAAGGTTTTTAACACCCTATCTGCTGTTGTTAATGTAACCATAAGCTAATTTCTCCTTATTTTTTGTGATTTTTAAAAACTTTTAATGCCAACTCCCCCGCCTCCTGTATGCTTTTTGGGCGGAGGGGGAGGGCAACGGGAATTTCTCCCCCAAGAGGCGGCACTTCGGGCAACGCATTTCTCACGGCGGCTAACTCTTCGTACAAATCACGAATCTCGCCATTTGGCGCACTCCGCATAGGCTCACCCGTTGTATCCTTTGTCCTAGAAGGTACTTCATAGCCCTTGGCAAGCACGGCAAGCAAGGCTTTTTCCAAGCAGTTTTC
>JBAZCO010000089.1:0-7008 GCA_041654915.1 Clostridia bacterium
CGCATCTCCCGCTGTGCTAAGCTTAACCGATAGAACAGCGGGAGATGCGTCAGAACTAGCGGTAAGGCTCAATGCGCTTGGGTTTAGAGCGAGCGTAGATTTGCGTGGCGAAAAGATTGGCTATAAAATCCGTGAGGCGCAACTAGAAAAAATACCCTATATGGTTATTCTGGGCGACAAGGAAAAGGAAAACGGGCTAGTTGCCATACGCTCACGAGGGGCGGGCGATTTGGGAGTGATGACCGAGGCGGAATTTACCGAGCGCCTGCGTTTTGAAAGGGATAACAGAATAATTAATTAATATAAATATTTTAGCAGCAACAATTACAAACACAACCTCAAAGCGCCGATTGTTATAAGTCGGCGCTCATTTTGTTTAATTTCTCAAAAAATAGCAGATAATATGATTAATTATTTCTGCTTGAAAAATGGAGATTAACATAAATGCTAACTTTTGATGATTTAAAAAGGGATGAGGAAGTCAGCACTTTATTGGCGCTGTCGGAAACACAACTTGACTTTTTGGGCTATACCGAGCATAGCACCCGCCATTTAGGGATAGTATCCGAGCGGGCGGAGAGTATTTTAAAAGCGATAGGGGCGGATAAAAGGGAATGTGAACTTGGCAAGATTGCCGCCTATTTACACGATATCGGCAACATTGTAAACCGTGCAGGACACGCCCAAAGCGGAGCAATTTTAGCCTACAATCTCTTGACGGCAAGGGGTATGAGTTATAATGAGGCGGCACAGATAATCATTGCAATAGGTAACCACGATGAAGGAGAAGGATACCCTGTTAGCCGAATTTCGGCAGCGGTGATACTTTCGGATAAGTCGGATGTGCATAGGGAGCGTGTGCGGAAGGGCTTGGACGGCACTATTCAAGGTCGGCTGGGAGTGGGCGACATTCACGACAGAGTTAACTATGCTGTGGAAAAGAGTGATGTGATAATTTCATCAAAAGACAAGACGGTTAGCCTAATGTTTGAGATAGACACAAAGATATGCTCTGTTATGGATTATTTTGAAATTTTTTTGGAGCGTATGAAACTATGCAAAAAAGCCACCGAATATCTGGGTTATTCGCTAAGATTGATTATAAATGGTACAAATCTTGCTTGAATTTTAATAAAAAGTCAACTTTACATCAATTTTCGTATTGAATTTTTCTAGATTATATCGTATAATTAAATAAGAATTTTATATTTAAAAGGAATAATATAATGATGACACTAAAAGAGCGCTTAAAAAATAGCCCATACATAAATAATTGGAGATATCCTGTTGTATATTTTGCTGCTAGTGCGGTATTCGGTGCTTTTTTTATTTGGCGTGCTATGATGGAAAGCCCCAACATCACTTTGTTTGTAAACATAACAATACCGTTGTTTACAATTTTGATATATCCTATCCGCATTGCGGGCGACCTGTTATCGGTTAATTTTGTGATTAAAAATCACCGCCAAACTCCTTTATTATTTGCGGTTATATTGGGTATTCTTAGCTTTATGCTGTTTATTGTGCGGAGTTTTTTTTGGCACAACTTGGGGTTGGCTGTAATTTACCCGTGTATCGCATTGTTCGTTACAGCACTGATATATCATTTTGTACGCTTTCGCCATAACGAGGCGGAAAGTATAATGTCTTACGGCATTATTTTTATTACTTTGGGCTTAATGCTATACTGTTTGGTATCTTTTTTGTTGGGCAATTACGGCGGTATATCGCTTGTGCCGCTGCTTTTCGGAACACTTGTTGGCGGCGGTATTTTTGCGCTAGGCTTGGTGTTAAGAAAAAAATCTCATTTATCTAGCACCAATCTTTCAGTAGAGGATATGCGCCCATTGTTAGAGGAGCATATCGAACTTTTTATTGCCAAGCTGTTCAAAGGTTTGAGCCTGACAAATGAACTTGTCACATTGCGAGAACAAATCACCGCATCCCTTAAAGAATATTTGGAAATAAATGAGCGAGAGGGAATTAGCGCAAACAAATTGTTTGCCGATGCCGTCGATAGCTTGGGCGACTATTCAGCGATATTGTACCCATACAGAAAAAATATTTTTGCTAGGTTTGCAGGTAGCAATAATAAAGCTGCGAACCTTATGTTTAGCACAATTTTGCAGATTGGGCTAATGCTGAGTTATGTTTTTTATTTAAGTTATACTGATTGGTCATCAGGCTCTATCGAATGGCTAGAAGAAGATTGGGCTCTATTTTTCTTTATTTCTTTAGCTTGTATTGCTATCCTGCTAATATTACGAGTGATAGAAAACTTTAGGCTTGGGCGTCACCTTACCACCCCGTTATCTTTGGGAGGCGCTGTAATACTGCCGTTAATAATAGTTTTTATTATTGAATGTAAAGAAACATACAGCATATTTGGTCTGTTACCTTTGCATATCTATATTGTATCTGGGGTTGCATGTGCGGCGATTATTGCAGAAATAGCATTGTCCTTAAAATTGTTAAAAAATAAAAAAGAAAATAGCAATCGCATTTAGAGCAGCAATGATACTATAAGAAAAAATATGCCGCACAGGGGGCAATAATATGTCAATTAGAAAGCGCTTAAAAAACAGTCCATACATAAAAAATTGGATATATCCCGTTACCTACTTTGTAACGGGCACAGTATTCATTGTGTTTTTTATGAGGCTTGTTATATTAGATGGCTGGTATCACAACATAGATGCGATAGGGATAACAATATCGTTATTTACCATTTTAATATATGGTTTTCGTATTGCGGGCGACTTGCTAGCAGTTAACTTTGTGATAAAAAATCATCGCCAAACTCCTTTATTATTTGCGGTTATGTTGGGTATTGTTAGTTTTATGCTGTTTTTTGTGCGAAACTTTTATTGGCATAACTTTGAGATGGCTATCATATATCCTAGCATAGCGCTTTTCCTTATAGCATTGATATATCACTATTATCGCTTTCGTCACGACGAGGCAGAAAGTATAATGTCTTACGGCATTATTTTTATTACTTTGGGCTTAATGCTATACTGTTTGGTATCTTTTTTGCTGGGCAATTACGGCGGTAT
Source organism: Clostridia bacterium (assembly GCA_041654915.1). Lineage (GTDB taxonomy): Bacteria > Bacillota > Clostridia > Christensenellales > DTU072 > JBAZCO01. The sequence continues at coordinate 3,057 of JBAZCO010000089.1, forward strand.
ATCGCTTGTGCCACTGCTTTTTGGCACGCTTGTTGGCGGCGGTATTTTTGCAGCAGGTATGGTTTTAAGAAAAAAATCTCATATATCTAGCGCCAACCTTTCAATAGAGGATATGCGTCCATTGTTAGAGGAGCGTGTCGAACTTTTTATTGCCAAGCTGTTTAAAGGCTTGAGCCTGACGGGCGAACTTATTGCACTACGGGAACAAATCACCGCATCTCTTGAAGAATATATGAAATCAACGATAGAGGAGGGCATTGACGCAAACAAATTGTTTGCCGATGCCGTGGATAGTTTGGGCGACTTTTCGGAACTTTTATACTCGCACCAAAAAAATATTCTTGCACACTTTATAGGGAGCAATAACAAAGCTGCCAATCTTATGTTTGGCGCAGTTTTGCAGGTTGTGCTGTTAGCAGGTTATATGCTTTACTTAGATTGTAGTGATTGGATATCAGGCTCTGTCGAATGGGATGAATATTTATTTATATTTGTTTTTATTATTTTTAGTTGCATTGCCATTCTATTAATATTGCGAACAGTAGACAATTTTAGACAAGAACGCCACCTCACCACCCCGTTATCTTTGGGAGGAGCTGTGGCACTACCGCTAATAATATTTTTTTTAGCATATAATGAGCACCACTCCGATGGGATTGGTATGCAGCCTTTGCATATCTATATCGTATCTGCAGTTGGTGCTTTGGCGCTTGTGGCGCAAACAATCGTTTTGTTAATATTGCTCAAGAAAAAAAAGAAGATGAGTTAACAACTTCCAACTAGCAAGCAGCAACATATAAACTACTTAAAAAATAATTATATAAAGAGGATAAGGCTTATGTCAATAAAAGAGCGTTTGAAACATAGTCCATACATAAAGAATTGGAAATTCCCCGTTATCTATTTTGCAATTGGTGCAGTACTTAGCGTGCTTTTTATTAGGCGTGTTATTATAGATGCGCCTTACAACAGCATTGCCACATTTGCGACAATACCGCTGTCTGTCGTTTTGATATATGCTATTTATATAGCGTCGGATATGCTGTCGGCAAACTTTGTCATTAAAGACCACCGCCAAACCCCTTTCTTGTTTGCGGTTATTTTGGGTATTGTCTCTTTTTTGTTTTTTTTAGTGCGATTTTTTGTTTGGCACAACTTTGAGATGGCTATCATATACCCTAGCATAGCGCTACAGCTTATAGCATTGGCATATCACTTTTATCGCTTTCGTCACGACGAGGCAGAAAGTATAATGTCTTACGGCATTGTTTTTGGCACTTTGGGCTTAATGCTATACTGTTTGGTATCTTTTTTGCTGGGCAATTACGGCGGTATATCACTTGTGCCGCTGCTTTTTGGAACGCTTATTGGCGGCGGTATTTTTGCACTAGGTATAGTTTTGAGAAAAAAACAACTCCAATCGGAAATTCCTCAATCGACGCTTGATAAACGGAGTGAACTATTTGTTGCCAAACTATTTAAAGGTTTGCCAATGACGGACGAACTTATTGCACTGCGAGAACAAATAACCGCATCCCTCAAAGAGTATATGGAAGTAAATGTGCGGTCGGGAATTAGCGCAAACAAACTGTTTTCCGAGGCTGTCAATAGTTTGGGCGACTATTCGGCTTTGCTATATCCGTATAGGAAAAATTTTCTTGCTCGCTTTGCGGGAAGTACCAATAGGGCAACCAATATTTTGTTTGGCGCAGTTTTGCAAATAGGAATAACACTGTTTTATACTTTTTCTTTGGCTCATAGCGATTGGGCGTCAGGCTCTAATGAACTAATGTACGAAACTTCACCTGTGCTTATATTTATCGTTTTGGCGTGCATAGCGGTTCTTCTAATTTTGCGGACGGTAGAAAACTTTAGACACAAGCGCCATCTTACCACCCCATTATCTATTGGGTTATTTGTGCTGACACCGCTGGTAATAGTATTTATGATACTAAACTTAGATAGATACAATACGGCAGTATTAACTCTGTTACAGTTGCTCATTGTGCTGGGCATTATCGCTTTAATAATAATTGCTCAAGTAATTACTATTATAATGATAAAAAGAAGAAAACAAAGATAAAGCTATTTGCTTTTAGGCACAAGCGCTATATTTATCCCGTTAATATGGCAAAAAACCACTTTCTTAATTATAAAAAAAAACCTGTATTGTAATTTTAATTATAATATAGTATAATAATAAAATATACAAGGAAAGAGCTGTAATTAGCAAAAAGAGTTTTTTCCAAACCAAATAAAGAGGAAGCTTATGTCGCTTAAAGAGCGTTTAAAAAACAGTCCATACTTAAATAACTGGAAATATCCCGTTGTCTACTTTGCAATAAGTATTGCAGTCATTGTGCCTTTCCCGGTGCTATTACACATTGATGTTCTTCGCATATTTAATATATATTATATGACAGCAGCTCCATTTGCTTTCTTACTGTATTTTGTGTGGATAGCGGGAGATATGCTGTCGGTAAACTTTGTGATAAAAAACCATCGTCACACACCTCTGCTTTTTAGCTTTATCGTGGTTATGATAGGGCTTATGCTCTTTGCAGTGCGGGCTTTTGTTTGGCAGAATATGGAGTTATCCATAGTGTACCTTTGCGCTATACTTTTTATTGTTGCGGTAATTTATCATATTGCAAAGTATCGAAACACCGCATCCAACCTAATATCGTTAGGGAGCGTCGTTTTCTTGTTTGCTGTATTGCAATATTGCATTGTTGCAATGCTGCTTTTGAATTATTGGGGCATAGCGCTTGTTGTATTAGCGGCGGGCGTATTGTTTGGCGGCATCCTTTTTGTTTTTGGTATGTTAAAGAGGAAAAAACACATTCCGCCCGAGACAACCCTTGCCGCCTTAGAAGTGCGCTTTGAGCAATATCTCAACAAGGTGTTTAAAGGCTTGCCAATGTCGGAGGACTTAATAGCACTTAGAGAACAACTTAAACTAGCACTAACTTCCTTTGCCGATGAAAGCCTTATACCAGGCATAGGCGAAAATCAATTATATGGCTATGCTTTAGACAGTTTGGGCGACTATTCCCCGCTTATCTATCCTCACAGAAAAAATATTTTTGCAAGGCTTGCTGATACTACTAATCGGGTTGCCAATATCCTAGTTGGCGCTACTTTGCAGCTTGGACTAACCTTTGCCTACACAATTTATTTGGGGACGGGAGATTGGGTGACAAGTACGATTAATGAGCTATCTGCAACTGCGCCCATTGTTTTGCTAACGATTTTGGTCTTTCTTGTGTTACTTATCACCTCAAGAACAGTAAGAAATTTTATGCAAAAGCGTCATTTTACCACCCCTTTGTGTGTTGGAATTATTATATTATTATTGGTTGCAATTACAGTCACACTAGCGTTTGCGCCCACGAATAGTTTGCTTTTTGATATATTTGCAGTGCGCACGCTACTGCTAATTATTGTTGGCGGGGTTGCCGCTGTCACGCTAGCTGCCCAAACTATTTTATTCCTATTAAAACGAAACAAGTTCCCCAAATAACTTGCATTGACTGATGAAGCAATATGAGCAGAGGTTAAAAAAATAAATGAAACAATATTTGAAAGATAACTTTATTATAATAAAAGAAAGGTTAAAGACCAACCCGCTGTTAGTCAAAAAAAGGTATCCAATAATCTACTTTTCGCTCACAGGCGCATTGCTTGCCTTGGCATTGCTCACATCGATGAACGATTTGAGCGATGTTGTTTATTCCGAATGGCTCACAGGTGCGCTTTTGTCGGTACTTTTTACCATACTTCTTTATGTAATATATATTTTAAGCAGAATGCTGTCAACAAATTTTATTATAAAAAACCACAGGCACACTGCGCTGTTTGGCGGTATGATTGTTGGCATAATAGGCGGGGTCTTGACGATTGTTAGGGCATTTATTTCCCAAACTATCGAGATTGCCACAATATACATTTT
>JBAZCO010000090.1:0-7005 GCA_041654915.1 Clostridia bacterium
AAACTATAAGAAAGTTCGCTTGTGAGGATATAGTTTTCGTCATCACAAGTCACGCTTGCCAGATAGCCTGAGCCGGCATCGATTGCATGTCCAAAGAGATTTAGTGTTAAATAGGTAGTGCCAGTGCCCCTTGCTTGCGCTGTGGGAACTTGAGGGTAACCATTATAAATAAGTTGTGTGGTTTTATCCCAAGTTACAACAGCAGGACGAGGGTTAACGGTAAAAGTTCTCTCGGTTTCCGACTCGTACTCGTACTCGGGGTTGCTAATTTTAATTTTAACTTTATATGTGCCACTTTCTGCAACATTGGTTATGGGGAAATTTGCTGCATCTGCTTGGGGAATAAGCTCATCGCCGTCGTCGGTAACAGAGTACCAGCGGTAGCTGACGCTTTCATCTTCCTCTAGCATCCTATTGTAAGTTGCGATAAGGTAAGATGTGTTGCCGTCGTAAGTCTTTGTGAAGTTGCCATTCGCCACGGTAATGTTTGCCGAAAATGGCGCTACTACCGAAAAGTCGGCATAAGCCAAAGTACTCGAATTAAGCGTGGCAAGCATAATGACAGCCGCAATTGCGAGGATAAATATTAACGGTTTTAATATGCCGTTCTTAATTTTCATTTACAAACATCTCCCGCTGAATAATACTAACCTCTATAATTATATATTAATGTAAACGGTTTGTAAAGTATGAATTGATAATAATCGTGACAAAATCATACAAACTGCTCCTTGATGTATGGACAAATGTGATAATTGCCGTTATAATTATGAATATGAGTCAAGTTAACAAACAACTTTGCCTTGCCTTAGCAATAACGGTGCTGATATTATCATCAATTTTTCTCTTTGCCTGCGCTCCCGAAGAAGAGCCGCCTAGGCAAGCAACAGAGGTTACCCTCATAGAGGAAAGCTGGCTAAATAGCGCCGATGTTCCAAAAGACTTTTTCTACGGTTATCATAATCTGACCCACAAAGAATTTACAGCCGTGGTTGCCGCCGCAAAAAGCCAAGGAATTTATCTTACATTGGATGACAACATATTGTTTGCAAAGGATGAAAACAAGCGCATTATTGCTTTGGGTGAGTGGCAAAACGCTAGTGAAAAAGCCGCTATCCCCCGCCCCGAACACGGCAGAGTACAATATACCGTGCTGGACGGAGATTATTTTTTAGCGTGTTATTTTGAGTATGCTCCTGATGAATATAGCGTATATGTTGCCGCTCTTAAAAGTGCGGGCTACTATCTTGATACGGTAGAATTTATAGATGATGATGAGGGTGCATTTTACGCAAAAAATATGCAAAACTACTCTGTTACAGCAACATATTCTGACAAAATACTAATTGTAGTTTGCGAAAAAATAAAATAGCTTTAAGATAAAAAATAGTGTTTATCAACCTAAGAATATCATTAGTAATATCATTAACTTAAAACTAGATTTATAACAAATACAACCCTTGCAATCGCAGTATCGGGGTCTTTGTCGCATAGGTTTAAGATAAAAAATAGTGTTTATCAACCTGAGAATATCATTAACTTGGAACTAGATTTATAACAAATACAGCCCTCTTGCAACCGCAGTATCGGGGTCTTTGTCGCAATGCACGGGGATTTTTAAGTATCTGGACATAAAGTCTTGCAAGCCCCGCATATCTGCGCCGCCGCCTGCAACATATATCCCCCTTGCCGTCACTTCGGATATCATATGCTGGGGGATTGTCGTTATCAAACTTTCGGTGACTTCTATTATCGTCTTTATACTTTGGGTGATTGGTGCTTTTATGCTTTCGGCGCTTATCTCCTCTTTTCTCACACTGCCGCTTAAAATATCCCTACCTACAATTTCCATTACAGAAGTATCGTTGTCATACAAGCTGCCCAACTGTTTTTTAAGTTTTTCGGCTGTTCTCAAGCTGATTTTTAGGTTATAAGCGTCCAGCACTCTTTCGGCAATTTTTTCGTCTAGGGTATGCCCGCCCAAATTAATTGAGCAAGCGGCAATAATTCCGCCCTCGTTAATCACCCCGATTTCCGTTGTGCCGCCCCCAAATATAATTACTGTCTGCCCTCTCTTATCGACCAAATGCTTTAGCCCAAGCACGCTTTCAACAAGTGTGACATCTTTGTAACCCGCTTTATTGATAGCTGTTTCTAATGCCTCTCTCTCTGCAATGGATAGCCCCGCCGATATTGCCGCATAAATCTCTATTCCCTTAAACAAGCGTTTGGGTATGACACGGGAGAAAAATTCCCTTAACATAAGGGCGGCTATCTCTACATTTACCACTCCCCCGTCGGTAACGGGCGGAATAAAGGAACTGTATTCATCAAGTTTGCCTGCAAGCTGATATGCCTCTGCACCTGCGGCAACAAGCTCTAACCCGCTGCGCTTTCTAATAACGGCAAGCGAAGGCTCTTTCAAAATAAGACCTTTATGGTATATAGAGGTATTGCTAAACCCCATATCTAATACATATCTTAACTTGCTCATCCTTTGCTCTTTTTGTGCGGACTTATTCGCATTTTTTGGTTTGTTCAATTTGTGTTATACTTCTCGTTATGCTCTAGTGCGGTTTTTTATTAGAATTAGAGATTTTGGCTACTTTAGCCCAATTTTGCCAAGTATATCTTTCAATATCTCTAGCGGCAAGCCCATAATATTAGCGTATTCTCCCGTATAGGAGCTTACAAGCACTCCGTCTTGTATTGCATAAGCGCCCGCCTTGTCCATTACTTCGTGCGTGGCAATATAGTCGTCAATATCTGCCTCTGCCATATCCCAAAAAGTAACATCCGACTTTGCCGAGGCAGTATACAAATGCTCGCCCGCCCTTACAGCTACGCCCGAAAATACCGTGTGGGTGTTGCCGCTTAGCATAGTAAGCATACGCTTAGCGTCTGCCCTGTCACGGGGTTTGCCTAAATAAACACCGTTAAAATATACCAAAGTGTCGGACGCTATAACTATACTTTCTGCGGGGCAAATCACCGCATTTGCCTTCCTTTTGGATATTTCTATCACCGTTTCGCTAGGGCTAGCCCCAATATAATCCTCATCTGCCTCTGCGCTAACCGTTTCAAAGTCGGGGACAAGCTTTTTTAATAATTCCCTTCTCCTAGGTGAGCGTGAGGCAAGTATTACTCTCACGGCTAAAGAATTTCTAGGTTTTTCTTAAATGCACGGCGAAATTCTGGCAATGCGCCCATTGCATCTTTGATTTCTAGTGTGCAGTCGCCCAAGGTTTTCGTTTTGAGAATCACGCTATCGCCTAGCACATCACAGCTAATGCTGGTGATAAGACCACCGCAACTTCTATCAAAGCACTCGGCAATTCTTACTATTACTCCAAGTTTTTTTATTGCCTCAATGTCGTCCTCGGTCATTAGTCCCATATACTTGCCTACATCTAAAGCATCTAGACCGTCCTTTGCGTGACAGCCCGCAACTATTGCGGCTATAATAAGGTCTTTTTGCGGAATGCCGTAAAGATTACTGTTTAGTATAATGTACATACTGTGCTTGTGGTGGTCGTAAAATTTAAACCTACTGCCAATGTCGTGCAGCATACTTGCAGCACGCAATATCTTAACAAATTGGCGTGGCAGCTTGTGCAGTACCTTGAGTTGACGGAACAACTGCATAGAAAGGTCAAATACATGCTCGGCATGTTTAATGTTCATATCAAAGTGATGCAGCAGTGTATAAATGCTATGCCCCAAAATATCGCTAATTGGCTTTTCGGCAACGGTGGGGTAGGCATAGCGGAACATTGCGCCCTCCCTTAGACCTGCGCCGCTAATTTTTATCTCACGGGTTTCTACTGTTTCTAAAACATAGTTCTTTATTGCGCTAATCACGGAGAGAGCGGCGGGAAATATGTCTGCCCGTGCGCTAGAAAGCCCCTTTATTCTCACAATTCGCTCCGACTCAAGCGGTTTGATTGTATCATAAATTGTTTCAAACTCCGCAAAAGGTATGATAAAGTTATGCGCCATATCCAAAGGATATTTTTTTAGCTTGCGGCTAATCTTGCCTAAGTTGCGCACAGAGCCGCCCACACCAATAATTTGCGTTTCGGGGTCTAATTCCATTAGCCAATCTAACTTTTGCAAATGTTCGGTAACAAAGTTTTCTATCGCCAAAGCCCGCTCCTCGGGGGAGTCTAGCTTGCTAAATCTTTCGGTAAGAGTAACTGCTCCAAACGGCAAAGTATCTTGCGCTATCATAACACGGCGGTTATAGTGTATCATCTTTACGCTGCCGCCGCCGATATCAACAATCAAGCCCTTTGGCACTTCCATAGAGTTGATTACGCCTTGGTATACAAAAGTTGCCTCTTCCTCTTGTGAAAGTACTGTTAGCTTAATACCGCAAGCGTTTTGCACCTCGTCAATAAATGTTTTTTGGTTGCGTGCATTGCGCACAGCGGCGGTAGCATAGGCAAAAACTTTGTCTACATTGTGACTTTCGTACAGCGTGCGAAAAGTGCGCAGAGTTTTTATAGTTTGTGCCATTCTTATTGGACGAAGGTAGCCGTCCGCCTCCATATCTTGAGCAAGCCGCACCGGCTCTTTTAGCTCGTCGATAACCGAAAAATACCCTCCGTCAAGGATATTTGCTACTACTAGCCGTGCTGAGTTTGACCCTAAATCAATAATTGCAATTTTTTCCATATTCTTTATTATGCCTTTGTTATTTATTCCTTTTATTTTTTATTTGTTAAGCTTGATGCCTAACACCATTTAAGCAAAATTCCGCTTTATTTTAGGTTAATTTACCTTATTTATAACTTCACCTGCCAAAAAAGCTTGAATATTACTTGCCGCTATCTGCATAAGCCTTGAGCGTGCCTCCCTTGATGCCCAAGCAATGTGCGGGGTGACTATCGCATTTTTTGCGGATATGAGAGGATTGCCGCCTTTGGGCGGCTCTTGACTAAGCACATCCAGCCCCACCGCCGAAAGCTTGCCGCTATTTAAGGCGTGTGCAAGCGCATTCTCATCAATAAGCGCCCCTCTTGCCGTGTTGATAAGCACGGCATCCTGTTTCATTAAAGCAATTGTTTTATTGTTAATCATCTTTGCATTTTCTGCCGTGAGCGGACAATGTAAAGATATTATATCTGCATTGGGCAATAAGTCCTCTAGCGTGCTATAAAAGACAATACCTCTTTCATTATGCGCCCGCCCTTTGTCATATACAACTACTTTCATACCAAATGCGTGGGCAACCTCGCATATTCGTTGTCCTATCTTGCCATAACCTATTATCCCCAAAGTTTTGCCCGCTAACTCCCTGTAACTTGTATTGTAATACGAAAAATCTTCCGACTGCTCCCATTTGCCCTCTTTGACACTAAAAGAAAGCTCGGAAATCTTGGTATAACAATCAATAATAAGCCCGAAAGTCGTTTGTACAACACTTTCGGTGCTATAAGCGGGTATATTGGTAACAACTATACCCTTGTTGGCGGCACTCTTGAGGTCTACAACATTGTAGCCCGTTGCAAGCACTCCAATATATTTTAGGTTTGGAAGTTGACCTATAACCTCTCCCGATAAAACACATTTATTGGTGAGAATAATCTCAGCATCTTTAGCACGAGATACAATCTCGCTAGGAGGAGTCCTGTCGTAAACCGTGGTTTCGCCAAGCGCCCTAATAATATCCCATTCCGCTCCCGAAGTGCCTAATGTATAACCATCAAGAACAACTATTTTTATCATAAACCGCCTTTATAAATAACCTTTATATCTTATTATATCAAAAAACTTGATTAAGTCAATAGGCAAACTAAATAATCTTAAAATAAAATCCGTCTAATAAAAATTAAGTAAATGTTCTTGCGGCGATTGTTTTTAAAAAAAATTGAGTGCTCAGCGTATTCAAAACAAACAATTAGCTTATAAAAACTGCAAACAAAATTACAAGCAGTCCGCCTAAAGGGCTGCTTAAAGCGCAAAATAATCAAACTTTTGCGCTTTAAGGCTATTTAGCTTTGGGCTATTTGGCTAAACTTATGATTTGGGCTATTGGCTAAGCTTATGTTTTTGGCTATTTGGCTAAGCTTATGTTTTTGGCTATTTGGCTAAGCTTATGTTTTTGGCTATTTGGCTAAGCTTATGTTTTTGGCTATTTGGCTAAGCTGTCGTCTATAAGAGTGTTGTTGTGAGCGACATGTTTTACACTGCGTATACCGTTTAAACAATTTTCCTTTGCGGTATAGCCTTGGCTTGCAAGAACATTGTTGGTATTTGCCGCCCTAAGACGAAAGCGGAACTTGCCCTCGCTGTCTTTGTAGATTTCAAATGCGGGTTGACCAATGGTAATTTTGTAGTCATCATTTGCCTTGGTTGTATCATAAGTTTCGGCAGTGTTAACAATTGACTGCACCGCCTTTATGCCGTTTTTACAACCCGCTTTTGTTGTATATCCTTGGCTGTGGGCAATGGTTTCGTTATTGCTTGCTTTTAGGCGAAAGCGGAACTTGCCGCCGTTATCCTTATAAATTTGTATTACACCCGGGCGTTTTAGTTTGCCTTCCTCTTTTTCGCTAGTATCCTCTTGCACAACTTGTTGAGGTTCGGGGGCGGGAGGGGGTACGGGCTTCTCTTTTTTGGGTACAGCCTTAACTTCCACCACTTTGTTAATTTTGCTGTCTTTTTTGCTGCCCTCTACTATAACTTCGGGTCTTTTAACAGCGACAGGCTTGGCAGCTTTTTTAGCGGGAGCGACTGCGGCAACTACTGCACTTTTCTCCCTCTCGCTTGTTCTCCGTTTTTTATCCTCTTTTTTCCTCTTTGCCGCTAATGCAATTATTACAATAAATAGTAAAACAGCAATCGCAGCCCCAATTATATAATATAAATTGTTGCCGTCCTTAACAAAACCGACGATGTCATTCCAGATTTTCTCCACGATAGCCTCCTTTTATTTTTTATTTTTGGGTTAACCCTTGCGTATTTTTGCAGTCATCCTCAATCTTTTGTCGTGATTGAGAA
>JBAZCO010000091.1:0-7001 GCA_041654915.1 Clostridia bacterium
TTTGGGCGGCATTACCCCCAAGCAGTATTCTGCTCTGCTAAAGTTTGATATTAGCCCGTCGGTATTTTCGTTAGAAAACGCAAAGATACTTTCCTCCCTTGCAGTAGATGCGGAAAAGCAGGTAAAGGCGCATATTGCCATAGATACGGGTATGTCACGCACGGGGTTTCTGCCAGAGGAGTGGGAATGTATATTGGAGATAGCCAAACTTCCCAACATAGAGATAGAGGGACTTTTTACCCACTATGCAACAGCGGACGAAAGGGATAAAAGCCGTGCGCTAGTACAGCTTGATAAGTTTATAAAGTTAGAAAAAAAGCTAAGCGAGCGGGGTTTGGATATCCCCTATAAACACATAAGCAATAGCGCAGGTATAATAGAGTTTGACTCACCCCACTTTAACATTGTAAGAATGGGAATAATGTTATATGGGCTATACCCGTCCGATGAGGTGGACAAAGACTTTGGACTAAAGCCCGCAATGGCACTAAAGACACGCATAATACATACAAAAACGCTTGCGTCGGGTTGCCAAGTGGGGTATGGGGCAACCTATATTACCAATAAGGATACCCGTATTGCAACTTTGCCGATAGGCTATGCGGACGGCTATCCAAGAGCAATGTCCTCTCAAGGCAGGGTGATAATAAAAGGGGAATATGCGCCCGTTATTGGGCGGGTCTGTATGGACCAAATTATGGTGGATGTAACTAATATTTCTTGTTTTGTTGGCGATATTGCCACTGTTATGGGGGAAAGCGGGGGAAAGCTTATTACCGCCGAGGAGATAGGAGCGGCATCAATAAGCTTTAACTACGAAATTGTTTGCAGGGTGGGTATAAGAGTACCCCGTATATATATTAAAGACGGTAAGTATTTTAAAAAAGTGGACTATTTAGCTTAAAGCTAATACAAGCAAAAATTATCAACAACAAAGTGATAAGGTATCCCTTTCATTTAATATTAATATGTATTATAATATAAGAGTATTTCAAACTAGGTACAGCGGAGGTTTAGAATAATGATTAAAGTTGCAGTGATTGGTTTTGGGAATAGGGGCAGAATATATGCCTCACAATTTGACAAAAACGATAGAGCGGAAGTAGTCGCCGTTTGCGAAAAGAAACCCAGACTTTTAGATGCCGCAAAAAGCAGATATAATTTAAAAGAGGGTATGGCATTTGCTAGCGAGGATGATTTTTTTGCAGCAGGCAAGCTTGCCGATGCGTTGGTTGTTGCCTCTCAAGACCGTGACCACTACGGACACGCAATAAAAGGGCTGCAAAACGGCTATCACCTGTTGCTGGAAAAGCCCGTTTCCCCCGTGTTGTCCGAATGCGAGGAGATTGCCGCCCTTGCCAAGGAGAAAAATTTGAAAGTGGTGGTTTGCCATGTGCTTAGATACTCCCCCTTTTACAACAAGATAAAAGAGGTGATAGACAGCGGCGCAATTGGCGAAGTTGTGTCGATAAACGATACGGAGAATGTGGGCTATTGGCACTTTAGCCATAGTTATGTGCGTGGCAATTGGAGAAAAGAGTCGGAAACCGCCCCTTCTATACTTGCAAAGTGTTGTCACGATTTAGACCTAATATATTACCTTGGCGGCAAGAAGTGCGAAAAGGTTTCTAGTTATGGTTCAAGGCGGGTATTTCTGCCCGAAAACGCACCCGAGGGGGCAACCGATTATTGTCTTGCACCCTGCCCGCACAGCAAAGAATGTGTTTATCATGTGAGAAAAATTTATTACGGATTCACCCGTTATACCGTGCCAAAACTCATTGTGAACGGCAAACTAATAACCGAAAAAGGCAAGTTTACCATAAGGGAATTAAAGGAAGCGTTAAAAACTTCCCCCTATGGGCGGTGTGTATACAAGTGCGACAACGATGTTATGGAAAACCAAGTGGTGTCTATGCAGCTAGAGGGCGGCTTGAACGCAAGCCTAATGATGACGGCGTTTTCCAAGAGATGTTACCGAAAAATATATGTTTCGGGTACTAAAGGCGAGATTATAGGTAACGATATTGACGGAAAGTTTAAAGTTAATATCTTTGGCGGTCCTGTAAAAACCGTGCGTGTAGGGATAAGCGGAGTGCTAGGGCATTTGGGCGGCGATATGATGATAGTAAAAGATTTTGTAGATTATCTCATAACGGGAAAAAAGACCCCCAAACTTTCTCTTATCGAAACCACTTTGGAAAGCCACCGTATGGCATTTGCGGCAGAGGAGTCGAGAAAGTCGGGCAAGACAATCTCATTAAAAGGATAATAACCTTAATAAAAGGGTGATAGTGTCTTTAAAAAAGCGCCCAACAGTTTTCCCAAATAATAAAAACGATAGGAGATAATATGCTTCAAGTAAAAGGATTAACCAAAATTTATCAGCCCAAAAAAGGTCCTTCCGTGCTAGCGCTGGACAAAGTTGATTTAGACTTTCAAGAGAAAGCCCTTGTATTTTTGCTGGGTAAGTCGGGCAGCGGCAAGTCTACCTTGCTCAACCTTTTGGGCGGTTTGGATAGTTATACTAGCGGTGAACTTATCATAAAGGGGAAGTCGTCAACAGAGTTCAAGGGCAGTGACTTTGACTCTTATCGCAACACTTTTATAGGATTTATTTTTCAAGAGTTTTATATTCTTGAGGAATATAGCGTTGCAAAAAATATTGCCATTGCCCTTGAGTTGCAGGGTAAAAAAGCGGATAAGAAAACCGTAGACAAAATTTTGGCAGAGGTGGACTTAGAGGAGTATGGCGACAGAAAACCCAACGAGCTTTCCGGGGGACAAAAGCAGAGGGTGGCAATAGCAAGAGCGCTAATAAAAGAGCCAGAAATTATATTGGCGGACGAGCCTACCGGCTCTTTGGACAGCAACACAGGGCGGCAAATTTTTGAAACGCTAAAAAAACTTAGCAAATCCAAGTTGGTTATTGTTGTTAGCCACGACCGTGAAAATGCGGAAAAATATGCCGATAGGATAATCGAACTTAAAGACGGCAGAGTGCTAGAGGATGTGTCGCTAACTTTGTCGCAAAATGATGAAGAAAAAAACATTATGTTTTTTGATGACAGCATATATATCAAACCGGGACACGAACTTAGCGCAGAGGACACCGAAGAAATTAATACCCGCTTGAAAAAAAGTGGAACGGGGGCATATATCTCCTTAAATGACTCAAATAACAGAGAGTTTGCCGCAAAACTACCAGTGAAGTCTACAAATGGACAAAGGTATGCGCCAACGGGGGAAGCTAACCTCAAGTTAAAAAAGTACAATTCATCCGAATTTAAGTTGGTAAAGTCACGCTTTCCCTTTAAAGACAGCCTTAAAATGGGCGCAAGCGGTCTAAAGTACAAGCGTATACGGCTTGCGTTTACGATAATTCTATCTTTTATTGCTTTTGCAATGTTTGGGCTTGCCGACACCATGGCGGCATTTAATGAGGTAAACACCAATGTAAGCACAATTTATGATAACAGCCTTAATGTTGCCGTAGTAAATAGACAGATGGGAGTAAAATTTAGCGGCGAATATATGTGGGGCGAAAGCGGAGATGTTATGACTGCCGAGGATATCCAATGGATAAATTCGCATTTTGACGCCGCCTATCCTGTAATAGGTGACCCATATATCTATTATGATATCACTTCCAACTTAAAAGACCACCCCTACAATCTTGCATATAGCGGCGGCGGCGATTATTATTATCAGTCGCAAAATCCGTTCGTTACACAAATACACGGGTTTGTTGCTTTGGACACGGCTAGCCAGAATTCATTTGATAAGGATATGAACAACTTGGGGCTAGAATTACTTGTTGGGGAGATGCCCAAAGAAAATGAAGTGCTTATCACAGAGGCGCTTGCGGCGGCATTTGTAGAGTACGATTATACAGAAGGCTATACTTTTGGATATGATTATGACAAAGATGAGTGGGACTACAACTCATATACCCCAATTAATCCTGCCAAAATAAACAGCTTTGGCGACTTGATTGGCAAGGAGCTGTTCAAAGCCGACCAAATCAATCCTGAAAATTACGATGAAAATGGCGAAAACGATGCCAGCGTGGTGATTGCGGGCGTGGTTGCAACAGATGTCAGCCCCGAAATGTATGCCGAAAGCCAATCCAAACCAATGTCTAGCGGTGGTTGGGGGTTGGAAAGTATTGCCTTTGTTGCTAAAAATACCGACACTGTAATGAATACAGGAATAACCTATAAAATGATTGTTAGGTTGCCCGAGAGCCGTGCAGACTTGGTTAAAGTATTTACTGCGGCGGCTGAAAACTTGAAAGAGCGAGATGACGACATAAAAGAACGGTTGTGGTTTAGCACAATTTATTCGGGCGCTATTGAAACATACGGCTCTCTTGCGATTATCTTAAAGAATGTATTCTTGTATGCAAGCATAATCTTTTGCGCATTTAGTTTTCTATTATTTATCAACTTTATTGGCACAAGTATTGCAAACAAGCGCAAGGAAATAGGTATTCTCCGTGCCATTGGGGCAAGGAGCATAGATGTATACGGAATATTCTTTAATGAAAGCTTGATTATCGCACTAATTAACTTGGCATTAGCCATCACCGCTACCCTGCTTGGCGCATTTGGATTTAATAATATGCTTGGCATATCTATTATGGTGGTTGGGGTAAGACAAATTGGGTTTATGATGCTGCTTGCCGTGGGCGTTGCAGCGCTAGGCACTTTGATTCCCGTTTACCGCTTTGTAAAAAAGAAACCCATAGAAACAATAAATGACAGGTAGCCACATTTAGCAAGTACCACAAAACAGTGCAAAAAAAATGCTCCCGAAAAAGGAGCGTTTTTTAATGTAATTGATAGTATTGTTTTATGCGACTTTGTCGGCTGCAATCTCCAGATTATCAAATACTAGATAAGGCAGGGTATTTGTTTTATGTGTTTTTGTCGGTGGTTTTGAATGTTTTTAAGTTTTTTTGCTTTTCTGAGCGTACTCCAAGTTCTGCAAGCACTTCCTCTATGCCAATGCCTCTATCTGCTAGCATCACCAAAATATGATAAATTAAGTCGGCTACTTCGTTTACTATTTCGGCGCTGTCGCCGTTTTTTGCCGCAATAATCGTTTCGGCACACTCCTCACCGCACTTTTTTAGTATCTTATCCAAACCCTTCTCAAAAAGATAGGCGGTGTATGAGCCTTCTTGCGGCGCAATCTTTCTGCTTTCTATCACTTTATATAAATCAATCAATACGCTGTCATTTACTAGTCTTGTTTTCATTTTTCTCTTTTCTCTCCCTTTATTTCTTATTTATTTGTGTAAAAAAGCAGCTTTTGTTACCCGTGTGGCACGCCGCTCCCGTTTGCTCAACCTTTATTAAGAGGGTGTCGTTGTCGCAGTCGGAAAAAACCGACACCACCTTTTGCCTATGCCCCGAGGTTTCCCCCTTTCTCCACAGTTTTTGGCGGGAACGGCTGTAAAAACAGGTGTAACCCTCCTCTAATGTGATTGCAAAGCTTTCCTTGTTCATATAAGCAAGCATTAGCACTTCATTAGTGTTGTTCTCCTGCACAACAACGGGAATCAAAGTGGATTTTTCAAAAAGATAACTATACATTTTTACCTCACGGGAATACCGTATTTTTTTAAGAAACTCTTAATCTCGCCCACCGTTGTTTGTTTAAAGTGGAACAGCGATGCGGCAAGAGCGGCATCCGCTTTACCCACGGTTAAAACCTCTGCAAAGTGTTCTAATGTGCCGCCGCCGCCCGAGGCAATAACGGGAATGCCGCATATTTCCGATACGGCACGAGTTATAGCTAAGTCAAACCCTTGCTTTGTGCCGTCGGCATCCATAGAGGTAAGCAGCACTTGCCCAACCCCAAGCTTTTCCGCTTTTCGTATCCAATCAATCGCATCTAGACCCGTGTCCGTCTTGCCGCCGTTAATAAAAATATTGTACCGTCCAAACGGCATCCGCTTGACATCAGCGGCAAGAATTATCCGCTCACTGCCAAATGTATCTGCCCCCTCTCTTAACAGGTTGGGGTTTTTTACTGCGGCGGAATTAATCGAAATTTTATCCGCCCCCGCACCAAGTACCGCCTTGATATCCGCTAAGGAGGATATCCCTCCGCCCACGGTGAGCGGCACGGTTATTTGCTCGGCGGTTTTGGCGACAATATCGCATATCGTCTTGCGTCCCTCTTCGGTTGCGGCGATATCTAGAAATACTATTTCGTCCGCTCCCTGTCTGTCGTATTCCTTTGCGCACTCTATTGGGTCGCCTGCATCGGCAATATTTATAAAGTTAGTGCCTTTTACTACTCGCCCGCCCCGTACATCTAGGCAGGGAATTATCCGTTTTGCTATCATCTTTTTGTCCTCGCTATCGCTTCTTTTAATGATAATGTGCCGCTGTATATGCTTTTGCCGCAGATTGCGCCATATACTCTCAACCCAAGGAGAGCATCAATATCACGCATATCTCTCACCCCGCCGCTTGCAATAATATCACAAGATACCACGCTTTGCAGTGCGGATAGGGCATCTATATTTACACCGTCCAGAGTGCCGTCTTTGGAAATGTCGGTAAAAACTATTGTCTTTACCCCCGCTTTGTCTAGCTCTTTGCAAAAGTCAAGATAGTTTATGCCGCTAGGTTTTGTCCAACCCGAAGTTTTTATATCGCCGTTCATAGCATCTGCACCCACTATGATTTTATCGCCGTACTTTAACAGCGCCTCCTGCAAAAACTCTTTGTCGTTAGCAGCAGATGAGCCTATCACAACACGCCCCACTCCCGCTAAAAACAAATCGCTTATCCTCTGCATAGAGCGTACTCCTCCGCCCGTTTGTATCTCTAGAGGGAGTTTGGCAAGTTTTTCAATAACGGTGAAGTTTGTACCCTCGCCCGTTCTTGCGCCATCAAGGTCTACAATGTGCAACCGCTTAGCCCCGTCATCAATAAAACGGTTAGCTGTTTCCCACGGGTCACGGGCAACTTGCTAACCGTTTT
>JBAZCO010000092.1:0-6978 GCA_041654915.1 Clostridia bacterium
CTGCTTGGCTCATAAGTTTGGGAAGTTCGGAAAGTTCGATTTCGCATATCCACGCATTCATTGCATCCGTATTGATAAGTTCGGGGGCGTCCTCAAGCTCCTCATTTACGGCTACAACTTTGCCGCCTACGGGAGAAAATATTTCCGACACCGCCTTCACACTCTCAACATCGCACAGCGCATCGCCTGCCAATAATATTGTACCCAATTCGGGCAAGCCCACATATACAATATCGCCAAGCTCGCTTTGCGCATAATCGCTTATCCCTACTTTAACTTTGTTGCCGTCTACCTTTGCCCATTCGTGGGACTTGGAAAAATACAAACTCATTTTTTTACCTCGCTGTTTTTATAATCAAAAGGCAGTTTTACCACCTTAAGTTTTAATTTTCTGCCCCGCACTTCGGCGGTAAGCTCGTTTTGCAAGCATTCACTTTTTACCCTAAGCACAGCTATTGCTTTGCCCATAGACGGAGAATATGTACCCGATGTAACATAGCCCACTTCCTGCTCGCCGCTGTAAACTTTTGCGCCCTCTCGTGCAATGCCCTTATCAATAATTTCCGCTCCCGCTCGGGTATATACTTGCTCGCTTGCAATTAGTGCATCTTTGCCTACAAACTCCTCTTTTTGCAACTTGATTGCAAAGTTTAGTCCCACCTCTGTGATGAGTATATCCTCGCTAAGCTCGTGACCGTATAGCGGCATACCCGCCTCTAATCTTAGTGTATCCCTTGCACCCAGCCCTGCGGGGAGCAAGCCAAACTCTGCACCCGCCGAAAGTATGGTTTCGTAAAGTGCTGTTGCGTCCTCGTTTTGGCAATACAGCTCAAAGCCGTCCTCGCCCGTATAGCCTGTGCGTGACAAGGTGCAAGCTATGCCACCCACATTCACATTGGTAACAAAGGTGAAGTTTTTAATATTTATTACATTTTTATCTGCAATTTTGGCAAGAATACTTTGCGACATTTGCCCTTGGAGCGCAATGAGCGCTATATTGTCAGATTCGTCCTCAAACGCAACATCACCTACAAGACGGCTTTTTATCCAATCGGCATCCTTATCTTTATTGGATGCGTTGGCAACCACCATAAATTTTTCCCCGTTATAGCGGTATATAAGCACATCGTCTACCGCCCCGCCCCGTTCGTTGGGAATGAGGGTATAGCGCACCTGCCCATCCTTCATACCTCGGATATCGTTGGACAATAGACGGTTAAGAGCGATTTCGGCATCTTTGCCCGATACAAACAATTCGCCCATATGCGAAACATCAAACAGTCCTGCGCTTTGCCTTACCGCAAGATGCTCTTTTATAATGCCGCTTGGGTATTGAATTGGCAGCAGATAGCCTGCGAAATCTACAAGCGTACCGCCGTACTTGATATGTAAATCATACAAAGGGGTTTTACGAGGCATAGTTCCCTCCCAAAAAGATGCTAATTATATTGTATTATATTATAAACATTTTTGCAACGGTATATTTTATTACCGCAAAGCCTAAAGATGCAAGTTGCCAAAGCAGCATAAGGGCTTAACCCAAACAACAAGGCACAGCCAAATAGCATAAGGCATAGCCCAAACAACAAAGCACAACCCAATAGCATAAGGGCTTAGCCCAAACAACAAAGCACAAGCCCAATAGATAAGGGCTTAGCCCAAACAACAAAGCACAGCCAAATAGCATAACGGCTTAGCCCAAACAACAAGGTACAACCCAATAGCATAAGGGCTTAGCCAAAATTGCCGTGCATCTATCAAGGGTTTAGCGTGAATTTACTTCTCGCATAAGTTTATCAAAATCTCTGTCTTTTATATATGCGCCAATTGACTTGGCTAGCGCATCAAACACTTCTTGAAAGCGCTCCTTATCCTCTTTTTTTATAGAGGATAGCACATATTCTTTTTTGTCGTATTCTCCGCTGCCAATGCCAATGCGTATTCTTTTAAAGTTGTTGGTTTGCAGTTCCTCAATAATGCTTTTCATTCCGTTATGAGTACCTGCGCCGCCCTCTGCACGCACCCTTACGGTAAATCGGTCTATGTCAAAGTCGTCAAACAGCACGATAAGCTCGCTAGGGGTTGCCTTGTGTTTTTGCAAAAGGCTCTTCACCGCCCTCCCGCTAAGGTTCATATATGTAAGAGGTTTGGCAAGCACAATCTTTTCTCCGCCTCGGGAGAATGTGGAGGTCAAGGAGGAACACTCCGCCTTTTTTATCTTTTTACCCAAACTCTCGGCAAGCCGCTCCACCGCCATATATCCCATATTGTGAAAGGTGTTTGCATACTCCTCTGTGGGATTGCCAAGACCTACTATTATCAACATTGCCAATAGCTCCTTTTAAGCTCTAATCTATGATAATTTTTCTCGCTATTTTCGCCCTTGCATCTAATATTAGTTATTATCGTGTTGTTTTTCCTCGTGCTACTTTTTTCCCCTTTTGCCTTGGAAAAACTCGCTCAAAATTTTTCCGCATTCTTTTTCAAGTATGCCGCCCTCGCTTTGCAACCTGTGGTTTAGCCTTGCGTCCCCCGTGATGTTATATAGGGTATCTACCGCACCCGCCTTATAGTCTTTTGCGCCGTAATAAAGTTTGTCTATCCTTGCATTCACCAACGCCCCAGCGCACATTGGGCAAGGCTCTAATGTGACGAACATTTCACAGCCGTCCAAGTACCAATTGTTTAGCTTTTCCGATGCCTTTGCTATTGCCTCAATCTCTGCGTGAGCGGTGGCGTTTTGCTTTTTTTCCTTTTGATTGTATGCCCTAGCGATAATTTCGCCGTCCTTTACTATTATTGCGCCCACGGGAACTTCGTCTGATTCTGCCGCCTTTCTTGCTTCTAGCAAAGCTTCTCTCATATATCGTACTTTGTCCATAATTCTTTACCTATCTCAGCAAGCAGTTCTAGTGAGCCGCTGTGTTGTTTTATCAATGCCGGAAGTTCTTTTTCGGGATACGGATGCGAAAAACTATCCTTACCCACCTCTACGGTAAGCCCTAGCCGCCCTGTGGACTTGGTCCAATAATCCTTTATTCCGCCCGCCGAGTGCCGTGTTTCTTTAAGGGTATAGCCCAAAAAGTTTGCATATTTATCCGCATATTCTTGGTAGCGGTTGTCCTCTCTAAAGCCAAAGTATATTTCCTCGCCCTTGCTGTGGTAGGCTACCACTAGGGCATACTTGGTTTTTTTCAAAAGGTTTACCACGGCTTGCGTTTCCGTTTCACTGTTTGGAGCAGCGCCTATATAGCTTTCCGATGCAGGGACTTCTACATTTTCTCGCCCCTCGCCCCAGCCCGCATCAAAGTTGACATTGATATCCACGCCCCGTATGTTTGCCTTCCAAAGCGAAAAGTTGTCGCTGCCGTTTAGATTGATAAGATAATCCCGCTGTTTGATGCGGAGCGGCAGGGAGTTTATACCGTTTTTAGCAAGCATAACCCCATCAATGTTGAGGGCAGGTATGCAGTCTATGGGGTGTTTGCCCCTATATTCTCCAAATAAGTTAAGCAAAAGCGGTGTGGTGATATGCTCCCGTGCGTGCACGCTGCCAATTAGCAATATGCGTGCCTCACCCTTACCCTTAGATAGGAGGGGAATGTCATACCCCAAGGAAGTTTTTCCGATATTCCTTAAAAAACCGCCCGTTTTTACACATTTATTTATCAAATCTTTATAGCTTTTCATACTATTAAGATATTATTTACTTTTGGCACTTGTGATAACCCCTGTGTTTTTGACATATAGCTATCTAAGCCGTTTTGCGATATAAGGTTGTGAGTGTCTTTGCCGTTTACTTGTGATAACCCCTGTGTTTTTCACATATAGCTATCTAAGCCGTTTTGCGATACAAGGGTTGTGAGTGTCTTTTGTCTTTTACTTGTAATAACCCGTGTTGTTTTTGACATACAGCTATTCAAGCCGTTTTGCGATATAAGGGTTGTGAGTGTCTTTGCCGTTTACTTGTGATAACCCGTGTTGTTTATTATCGCAAAGGCACGGTATATCTGCTCGGCAAGAATTATCCTAATCAACCTATGGGGGTAGGTTATATTTCCAAAAGAAATCCGCTTGCTTGCAGCATTTTTAACTTCGTCACTCACCCCGTGTGAGCCGCCTATTATAAAGGTAAATTCGGAGTTGCCCCTTGCGGCACTTTGGTCTATTAGTTGGGCAAACCCCTCACTAGACAAGGGTTCGCCCCCTATATCTAGAAGTATTGCCGCTCCCTTTATTTTCTTTAATATTTCTTTGCCTTCGGCGGCTTTTTGCACTTCTATACTGCCCGCCGCCTCGGGGATTTCGCAAACGCTAAATGAACAAAAGCGGGACAGCCTTTTTTCATACTCTGCAAAAGCCTCTACCCAATAATTTTCTTTAAGCTTTCCCACGGCCGCTATATTAATTCTTATCACCGCCACAGCCCCCAAAGGAAGGTAAAGTAAGTGACCGCCGCCATACTTAAAACAGCGCAATACAGTAGCGCATACTCCCACTTTTTGGGCTTGCTTTGAACTGCAACAGGCTCTAAAATGTGAATGACAGGCTCGGCAGGCTGTCTAGCGCCGTTTGTGCCGTAGATGTCATCAAACGACATCTGTGTTCGGGGTCGAACTACAACAGATTGAGGCGCAAAATGTGAGGGCTGGACTTCTTGCGGATACAGGGCTTGGCGGTTTTTTGCGTTTATTGCCGCATATTTTTTAAGGATAAAAACTATCAATCCCGCCGCTAAAGCGTAGCTAAAGAGGGTAAAGAGCGGATTCCAACCGAGCAGCGCATAAAAGCCGTCGGAGAAATACCCAAAACCGCCCTGTTGTTGCCCGCTATATTGAAGCAAGGTGATGAGAAAGTTGTTCATAAAGTGAACAATCATACAGGGTATGATGCTTGCGCCCTTTACCGCCATATATGCCATCACCAATCCGCCAAACATTGTGGGGGTGAGTTGTGCGACATTTTGGTGGAGTAAACCAAAAATCACACCCACCAAAATTATTTTTTTGTTATCGTTTTTTTCCTCGGCAAAGACGGCAAGCAGTAGCCCTCTGTCGGCAAACTCCTCAAATATTGCAGGGAGCATTGCCGAAGTGATTATTTCAAGAATTAGCACTTCGGGGGAGCTGAATATTGTGCCGGGTGCGCTAACATAAGTAAAGCCAAGTGAATTGAGTGTCACATACCAAAATGACGATATCCCCGTGTTCAAGTAGAATACAAGCAAGCCAATAACCACGGCAAGCAGCCACGAAATTGGGGGTATTTTAGTATTAAGGCGAAAATCTTTAACAAGCGTTAGCGAATCTTTGGATATAAAAGCACGATACAGCAGGTAAGGAACAAGTCCCAAACAGCCCACTTGGAATACAAAGCTGAACAGCCAACCCGAAATATTATCGGAAAAAGGAACATAGCTAAACACTATCCTAAACAATTGCAGGCTGATTACCGATATGAGAAAAATTCCCGATAGTTTGAAAGTTCTTGACATAACAGCTCCCTAAAAAAGAGTTTTTTAAGCTAATGCGTCCGACAATCCGGGTACGGATAGCAGCACAGTATTAAGTATGAGTATCGCCGTTAGCGTCACTATTAACACAGCAAGCCAATAAGAGCGCACGGGTTTACTCTCAAGGTTGTTATTATTATAGCACGATGCCGTATCTTTTTTGCCAAAAAAAGTAAATATTCTAACTTCTTGTCTAGACAGCGGCTTTTCGCCCGAAAATTTTACCAACATTTGCAATGACGGGTAGAGAATGAGAATACCTGCCAACATCATTACCGCCATAATTATCACACTTTTTGCGCTTAGTATTCCCAAATTATTAAATGCAGGTATTATATATGGCAATGTGAGTGCAATTGCATTGTTGAAAAAGTGAATGAGCATAGCGTAAACCACACTTCCCGTCCTTAGCGTAATATAGGATAGTGCCGCTCCTAGCAAAAATTGATGCACCAATTGGGCGGGGTTACCGTGCATTAGAGCAAATATCAGCGCAGGAACAAAAATAGCAAAAGCTCTTCCCTTTTTTTCTGCCGCCCCAACCAGCACACCTCTAAACAAGGTTTCCTCACCTATTGCGGGGAGAATTGCAATAATGAATAGCGACATCAATACCGCCTCGGTGGAGTTTAAAGGGGGCAGAGCTACCGACATTGTAACCCCTAAGCTATCCATTAGCCACACAAAACTCACTGTGAGCAATAAGTTTTGCAAAAATACCCCCACAGTGACAGGAAAAGTAAAGAGTACTGACTTATAACTTATGGGCGCTTTTAACAGTGTTTCGGTTGCGAAATCTGCTCCCTTATATTTAATATAAATTAGTGGAACAAAAAAGAAGGCTATTTGCGGCGCAAGATACCCCGCATAAAGGCTGTTATCGCCCTCCAAAAAAGTTGCAGGAATAGACAAGACCACCATAGCGGCAAGGGCTAAAAGCACCATTTTTACCGCATCGTCAAAATTCATTTTTTTCATATTTTTAGCCCCTCCTCTAATTTAATGATTATTTACCCTTGCACCCCAAAGCCGCCTCTTGAGAACCCCCTTTGAGCATATTTTTATCCTCTGCAATATCTTCAAGCGTCACTTGGGTTGAGCCACCAACAGTATAACAAGTAATTGCCTGCGGGGTGAGGGCTGAATTTATTTTCTCCCCCGTCTCTTTTTGTAAGGCAACACCAATAAAGTAATCCTCTCCCTCTACCGCTCCCAACCTGTTGAGTTGCGAGCAAGATGCCGAAAGCGCAAGGGAAGGAAAATTGTTTTCCTCACTTAGGTGTCCCAAAATAAACTTTTTAGTTCCCCTTTTTAGCATTTCTGCGATTGCATCGGCGCACTCGTCGTTGGATAAATGACCCATTTCCGATGCAATACGGCGCTTTAGGTAATAGGGATATCGTCCCGATTTGAGCATACACGCATCATAATTTGACTCCAACATAACAAGGTCTGCTCAAATCGGG
>JBAZCO010000093.1:0-6885 GCA_041654915.1 Clostridia bacterium
ATATTTATTTATCCGTGTCATATTAATTTCCTTATAATCGGCTAAAGTCTTATGTTTATCTAAGTTTTTCTTTTAAACTATCGAGAAAACTTTTTTTCTCCACATTATTTATAGTATAGAGTTTTTGTGAAAAAAGCAAGTGATTGTCAAGGAAAAAATCTGCATCCCCCACATAGGCGGCTTTTTTGTACGGGGCTTTTATGCTATTGGGCAAGCGAAAAACACACTCGATAGCCTCGCTGCCGTCTTTCTTGATAGGAAAATACATATCTTGAGCAAAACGCAGCTCAGCTTGCCCAACTTTACCTTTAGTCACAGGAATACGGGCAGCAACAGCGCTCTCATCTGTCACTTTTTGCATATGATAATTATTGTGAGCAAAGTCCATTAAATAAGCGCATCTTTCAAACATATCTGGGCGATTTAACACAACCGCCACCACCTGCATATTCTCCCGCAAGCTTGACGCAATTAGGCATCTCCCTGCCGCCTTGGTGTAGCCTGTCTTAACGCCGTTGCCGCCGTTATATGTGGATAATATTTTATTTTTATTATAAAAATACCTTACCTCGTTACCGCCCTCTATGCGCACACTCTTTGTTGATACAATTTCTTTAAAGGTTGGGTTTAGCATACCTTCACAAGATATATAAGCCAAATCGTATGCCGAAGTATAGTGTTCCTCGTCGTGCAGACCGTGAGGATTGGTAAAGTGTGTGTTTTTCAGCCCCATTTGCTGGGCTTTTTGGTTCATCATATCGGCAAAGTTTTCTGTACTTCCCCCCGCATATATGGCAAGCGCTGTTGCTGCATCGTTGCCAGAGCGCAGCATCAGTCCATACAAAAGTTGCTTTACCGTGAGTTTTTCTCCCTCTTTTAGGTAAATTGAGCTGCCCTCTACCCCTACTGCAGCTTTGGGAATAGTTACTATATCATCAAGATTGCACTTTTCTATTACGACAAGAGCGGTCATTGCCTTTGTAGTGCTTGCAGGCGACAGTCTTGCATTAGGATTGGATGCGCTAAGCACCCTTTTTGTGCTTGCCTCCATAACAATCTCACTTGAATAAGCCGCCGCAGATGCGTTTTTTCTTGAAAAATCAATACCTTGTATAGAGGCAAAAAGCACCAATACTGCCGCTATAATTATTCTTACTGTTTTTGTTATTTTGCTTGTTTTTTTATTGTTGATTGTATGATATCCAACCATTTATCCGTACCGTCTCCTTGTGTTTTAATAAAAGTAGCCTTGCCCTCCGACACCGTTAAAAATCCTAGCGGAGTAATGGTAACCCCGCCGCCCATTGCGGCAATAGGCTGTTCGCTAGGCTCGGAATTTACCTTGAAAACCTTGCTTTTCATATCATACCCACCGGTAACAAAGCCCGCAGAAATACGATTGATAGGTATTACTATGCTATCGCCCGCCGATATCGAAGTGCCTACAACGGTATCGGCATCAAGCATATTTTTCAAACTTTCCACTGCACTTTGCATCATATTATTAAGTTCGGAAAAACTCATTACAACTCACTCCTTGTCTTTTAATTTCCTAAATAGTATGGAAAAGAATATAAAAAATATCATAAGCAAGTTAACTTGAAAATCTATTTTTATTGCAATTTGCAGCCCAGATTTGGAGTAGTTAGGCATAATATCTGCGCTAAACTTTTCCGCTTGCGGCAAAAAGCGATATATAAGCGCAATCACATTTGCCGCACTAACGCAAACGACAGCGGTTTGCAATGCGCTGTCACCCCCAAAACTGCCACGAACAGACAACTCTTTCAACCGTATCGGCTTTAAGTCAGAAAGTTCAAAAGGTATTCCTCTACTCTTATTTTTGCTTTTTGCTTGTCCGCTTATTTTTTTTGACTTTTTGTTTTTAGATATCACTACTCCGCCGCCGTCAAGTTCAATTTTAAGAGCAAATGAGGGCAGTGGTCTAAGGGTGATATTCTGTATAATATAATTACCCTCTGCCTCGGCAAGAGAGCGGCTATTAACTGTTAGGGGAAGGCACAATATCACCAACGCTGCTATAATAAAAAAGAGCGGCATATTAATATTTTGCCGCCCTTTTGAAAAAATATGTTGTTCATAATAACTTTTTTTGCGCTAGATATATATAAAGTTCAAAGGCTCTCTTTTTCAATATCTAAAAAGGCAAGATTTATTTTTAGGTAGATAATAAAATTTATCCTTATTAAGGAGAGCTTTAACTCTATGTAGAAATAAAATCTATCCTTGCTTAATCAAGATAATAAGATTATCCTTGCTCACGAACAAGTGAATTAATCATTCGCTTTTTATTAATTATCACGAGCATTACTATAAGCGCCGCCGCACCAGCCACACCGCCTATCACATAATATAGCCAATTAGAATTTGCCTCTTTATGTGTTTCGGGATGAATAATTTCTATGTTGGCAGTCGTCTGTTTCTCGTCCAAAACAATGTTGTAGTTGGAGGCTTTGCCATTTTCCAAAACAGCAAATTTTGAGCCGTCTGAACCTACAATCAGCCTTGCTTTAGGCGAAAATTCCAAGGACGAGCTATCGTCACCATCGGCAAACCCGTTGTAAACAATAAGCGAGTCGGGGCTTGAGCCTTGTTTTATTTCACCGGGAACAATTCCTACAACCAATGTCTTTTTGGCAATGGTAAATCTTGTAGACACATTGCCCGTCAAGAGATAATTGTGGTTGATAAGCGCCACCGTTGCAGTATATGTACCCGCCGCTATTGGGGCTGTACCTGATGAGTAATTAATAATCGGTGTCACCTCGTCATCATAGGCAAGCCCGGTAAAGGATGCCGATATTGATTGCGGCAAGCCGTTATAAACCAAGTCTTGCGCAGTATGGAAAACTACCGATATATTCTTTTTTGCCACCGAAAAGCCCATTGATGCGGTAACAGGATAATAGTTTCGGCTGCCCAAGTAGTTGGCATATACCATATGGTCGCCAACTTCGGGGTTGTTTGCAAACGAGTATCTTACCGGCACATTTTCGTCTAATAGAATTGCTGTAACACGGGCGGTGAACGGGGTAAAACTGCCATAGGTTTGTTTAGTTTCACCAGAAATTTTAAGAGTTGGCGCAATGGGGGTAATGATTAGAGTGCTTTCTTCTATAATTTCCTCAAAGTCATCGCCGCTAACAATAATTTTTGCCGTATATTCACCTGCATTGATTGGTGAAACTATACTTTCGGGATAGTCTTTGCTCCTATAAGTAACAACATATCCGTAATAATCCATACCGTCAAGCGTCACCGACACGGACACACTTCGCCCTGCCCCCGTAAAGCTAACGCTAAGGTTTGGCATTAGCACATAGGGCAGTGACCTTATTCTTGCCCCTAAACGAATAGAAGTTTCGGCAATGGTGTAGTTGGGATTTAAGGTATGTATGTTTACCATTTCCACAAAAGTATTGCCCGGCACGGTATTTAATAGATATGCCCTAAAGTTAATTTTCACATCATCGTCATTCTTTATGCCGTGTACAGTATAATGTTCGCTTGTGAGGGAGGCAAAATTGTTGCCGTCCACCGTTTTTACATAAGTCTTTCCAGCTCCAATGGTGAGCGGGGCGGGGATAACAGTAAAAACTGCTGTTGAGCTAATATCGATAGTATAATTGGGTGCAGTGCCGCCTAAAAGCCCGATTGTATAACTGCCAACCGCACTGTACGAGGTTAAATCACCATAGTCAACTGTGGGCGCAGTTAGTCCAATATTGGTTTCATTTTCTCCAATAGCAAAGTTGGTATAAATAATAGCAGGTAGGGGCGGTATGTCGCCATACTGCATAATTCGGTCAAAAATTAACGCTGTTAACACCCTGCTTTTTATCTCTCCGCCTTGAACAGTTTTGTTTTGAGGTGTGACAAAGTTGTTAGCTGACTCGGAATTAACAGAGTATTCTATTAAGATATCAATATTCTCGCCCACATCTTTTTTTGCAAAGTTAGCGGTTGCAACAAAGCCTGAGTCACGAGCAAGTCCACTAGAGAGGCTAGTTGTCACATCAATCTCCGTGCGAGCGTTGGCGTCATAAATCTTAGATAATGTGATGTATTCCTCTATTATTTGTATTACAAATCGTTCAATATAAAAAATTGAATCACCAATTAGGTCAATTGTATAGTTGGTATTACTCATTGTTGGAGTGAGCAAATAGCCTTGTTCACGATAGTTTTCTCCAGCAGGTCTTGCAATAGAAACCCCCAAAAGTTCTTCTATGGGCATCCCTGCGTCCACTGCCGCCAAATCCTCACTAAAAATATAATAGTCATATACAGGCTCTGTATCGCCATAGAGTTTGCCCTGTTCTGGTATGTGCATACGCAGACTCTTGGGCTGAATTATAACCTTATTTTTTTCTGCATTCTCTGCAAAAAATACGGATAATCGGCTACTATTATCGGCTAATAGGGATACTAAATCATATGTTCCCGCATTTTCACCAACATTGCGAACATAATTAACATTGAGAATTACGCCATAAAAACCTGTATTGATTACCTCGCTAAGCACGGGGTCGGCATCGCCGTAAGTCTTTTGAAATTGGCGGGGGTTTATATACATATTTGCTTTAGAAATTGTTAGCCCTCCGCTCTCGCTGTCGTCAAAAGCAATATCGTAGTTAGTGTTTTCGCTTTGCACCCCAATAAAAGGATAAAAGCCCGTGTCTTGGTAGTCAAGAGTATTGGCGCTTGTTCTATCCCGCTTGTATGTCACTTGTATTTCTCCATCTGCTGTTCCGCTATTGATGAGAGTGGAAAACGCTGGGTCAGGCTCACCAAAAAACTTAGTAAAATATGCGCCGCCAATACTTATTTGCCGCTTTGCAATGCTAAAGTTTTGTGTATGATTGCCCTCTATTATATAGTTACTGTCAAGAAGTGATGCAGTTGCCGTGTAGTTGCCGCTGCCCAAGGGAGGTGCGCTGTATTCTAGCGTAAGAGTTGGGTTTTCCCCCTCAATTATATCCTCTGCAAAATGGGAGAATGACACGCTAATCTCTCTTATCAATCCGCTATAAATCAACCCTTCATAATCGCCAAAGGTTACTCTAGCCCCCTTTTGCGCAATGGAAAAGGATAATTCTATATCCCCTATTAAGCGGTAGTTGCCGTTAACATCTGCTCCCGTCAAAGCCGCTGTGGCGATATACTCCCCTGCATTAATGGGCGCAAGGTCATAGCTAACACTTAAAATTGGCTGCTCTCCCGCAATGCCAATGGCTGTTGCGGTAATGCTTTTTAGTTCGCCGTCATAAACCAAATCATTTGCGCCGTCAAATACGGGTGTAATACCTATTTTTTCAATGCTAAAGTCAACAATAATCTCGCCGCAATAGTTGTTAATTCCTGTAATAATCACTTTAGGACTGCCATACGCATTAACATTATCAACATAGGCATATACAATATCAGATTCTGTTAAAAAAGTATCTAAATCTGTATCTCGTACAAAAGGAGTGGGTTCAATCGGACTTCCCGTATAAATATAATTACCTAGCGCCTCTATCTCTAGCGTTTCAAGGGTGAGTTCTTTTGGTTGGATTTCAAAAGGCTGTACTATTGTTCCCGAATAATTGCCGCCAACGGTAATTGTCACCTTTGCAGCATCCTTAGAGGCGTAGATATTATCGCTATAAGCATATTCCAATGTTTCTAGCGTATAATTCCTGTCGGTGTCGGTAACAGACGGTGTTGGCAAGTGCGGAGCGCCATTATACACAAAATAAGCTATTTCTGCTACTTCGGCATTTTCGCCCGCAACGATTGCTTTGGGGAAAATATCAAAGCTCAAATACGCTTCTCCCGAATAATTATTTTCCCCTATCAAAGTAATTTGTGCTTGACCAACATTGATATTATTTGAATAAGTATAGTTAAAGTCATCCTCGTCCAAACCCACCCCACGGGAAATATCAAGTATAGTTGGAACGGGGGTTATAGCATTGCCAACAAACACTTGCGGCAATATAGGCGTGGCTAAAACTGTGCTGTCTAGCACAATGGGCTTGGGAGTGATATCAAAGCTTAGCGAAACCGTACCCATATAGTTGCCCTTTCCCGCAACGGATACGCTTGCCTCTCCCACATTGATATTAGTATAATATATCAAATTATAATCGTCTGTATTAAGCAGGACATCTCGATAAATATCTTTTATTACGGGTTGCGGATAAATCTCATTACCCGTATACTGCTGTGCGGCAATGGGTACAGCGGTTATTGTGGGGTTGCCTCCGCTTAGGCGAATTGTCTTTTTGCTTATCTGAAAATAATAGCTTGCCTCCCCTTGATAGTTATTTTTGCCCGACACCATAACCGAAGCTGTACCAACCAAGGTATTTGCACCATAACTCACCGATATATCCTCGTCTAGAGCTAAAGCACGATTGCCAATGGGGTCAGTTAGCGTTATAGTTGGGGTATGCCGTTCCCCGTTAAAAACCACATCAAACGGCACAGGCGACCACGAAGTAGCAATATATTTGGGTAGTACCGACACTTTTATTGCACTACCTAAAACCCAAGCGGTTGTTTGTGAAGAGTTGTTAGCACGAGCCTTAATTCTTATATGATATGTACCGCTGTCAATCAACTCGGGTACTGTGTAGGTTGTGGTATCTTGACTTGATATTTCGTTATAACTCACCCCGTTATTTAAACTCATCTCCCATTGGTACTCATAGGATGTTTGCCCTTCCGCAGGGTGTGAGGCGCTGGCAGAAAGCGCAGTTATGGTTTGGGTGTTATAGGTCTGTTGATATTCAGTTTGGCTTTGGTTGGTAACCGCAAGAGCGGATGTATCTATGTTAAACTTAGCATAAAATGTTTTATCCCCTCTAGAAAACCTGG
>JBAZCO010000094.1:0-6804 GCA_041654915.1 Clostridia bacterium
TAGTGGGCGGCTCTGCCGTAGCGGCGCTTATCGTGGTATTGGTAAACAAAAAGAAAAAGAAAGGTTAAATAACATTATTTATTTGCAAAAAGCATAAAAAAAGAGGTAATGCAAGGGATACTCCTTTTATTACCTCTTTTTGTTGGTACTCTAGCCTTTTTATAATACTCTTAGTGAAATAATATCATCTTCGTATGCAAGGCTCTCTGCATAGGAAACATCTCCGCTCCAAAAATCTATATCTGTATCAATAAGGGCGTAGCCCAAGTCCTTACTTTCGGCAAAGCTTAGGCTATAATCTATGCCGCTAAGGAGAGCTTTTATCTTTTCCAAAACCCCTCTATCGGTGTTGTATACTATTGATATGCGACGGGATGCGGTGCGTGGCTTGGATAGCGAAGGAAAGTTGACGCTGTTTTTTACATTGCCGTTTTCTAAGTAGTCCTTTAATTGTAGTGCGGCTAGCTCAGCGCAGTTTTCCTCTGCATCCTCTGTGCTTGCACCAAGATGCGGCATTGCGATTATGCCCTTTACATTAAGCGTTTCCGCTGTGGGAAAATCTACCGCATACCCACGCAATCTGCCTTCGGCAAGACTGTTTTTCACCGCACTAGTATCCACAAGTTCGGCTCTGCTCATATTTATTATCACCGCCCCTGGCTTTACGGCACTCAAGACGGCAGCGTTTATTGTGTTTCTTGTACTGTCGGTTAAGGGTAGGTGTAGTGATATAAAATCAGACTGCTCAAATATATCGCTAAGCTCTGCTTTACCCACTTGAGGGTTAAGGAGCGCTTTGTATTCCTCTTTTATATAAGGGTCGTATCCCACAACATTCATACCAAGGGCAAGAGCTGCATTTGCCACCTTAACGCCTATTGCGCCAAGCCCGATAACGCCCAAAGTCTTGCCGCTTATTTCTATACCGCCAAACTGTGACTTACCTTTTTCCACAAGCTTTGGCACATCAGCACCCTTGTCTGCTAATTCGGAGTTCGCCCAATTTACACCTTGCAATATCCCTCTTGAGGTAAGCAGCATTGCCGCAATGGTAAGCTCCTTTACCGCATTGGCATTTGCGCCGGGGGTGTTAAATACGGCAATTCCCACTTCGGTCATACGGGAGATGGGAATGTTATTCACGCCTGCGCCCGCACGGGCAACGGCAAGCAGATTATCTTGTATTTGGTAATCTTGCATATTAAAACTGCGCACAATGATTGCATCGGGGTTTTTAGCGGTATCGGTTATCTTGTAGCCATCCAAAACTGAGTATATCTTTCCGCTTATTTGGTTTAGGGTAAGTATTTCAAACATAGTAGTCCTCCCAAGTAAGTTATTTATTAAGTAATTATTTGTTATTTAGTTCAAACTCTCCCATAAATGATATGAGTTTCTTCACCCCTTCGATAGGCATAGCGTTGTAAATACTTGCACGCATACCTCCCACCAATCTATGTCCCCCAAGGGATACCAAGCCGCTGCCGGCAGCTTGCTTAATAAAGGCGGCATCCTTTTCTTCCGAAGGGGTGGTAAATGGCACATTCATAAAAGAGCGGTCGGGCTTATGTACGGGGTTGTTGTAAAAGGATGAGTTATCTATAAAGTCATAAAGTAAGCCCGCTTTGTATTCATTTTGCTTTTGCATTTGGGCAACTCCGCCAAAATTTTTCAAATAGCGAAACCCTAGCATTGCCATATAGACAGCAAAGCAAGGCGGGGTGTTGTACAGGCTCTTTGCCTCTGCTTGCGTTGAGTATCTTAGCATAGTAGGGCATATGGGGAGATGAGTGCCAATAAGCTCTTTTCTCACAATTACAACGGTAAGCCCTGCCGGTCCGATGTTTTTTTGCGCTCCCGCATAGGCTACGCCAAACTTATTGATATCAAACACTTCGGACAATATGTTGCTGGACATATCTGCAACAAGGGTTGCTTGTGTTTGGGGAAGGCTTGCGTATCTTGTGCCAAAAATTGTGTTGTTTGCGGTAATATGCACATAGTCTATATCATCCCTAAAAGACACATCACGGGGGATATAGCTATATTTGGCATCCTTAGAGCTTGCCGCCTCGAAAATATCGCCGTACTTCTTTGCCTCTTTATAAGCTTTGGATGCAAAGTTGCCTGTGACTATGTAGTCCGCCCGCCCCTTAACCAAAAGGTTAAGAGGTACGGCTTCAAATTGTTGGCTTGCTCCGCCCTGAACAAACAGTACTTCGTAGTCGTTGCCGATATCCATTAACTCTCTTAGGAGCGCATTGGCTTCATCGTTAATCGCTTGGTAGTATTTTGAACGGTGACTCATCTCGGTAACGGACATTCCACTGCCGTCATAGCTCATAAAATCCCTTTGTGCGGCTAACTTTACTTCCTCTGCAAGCATAGACGGTCCGGCAGAAAAATTGTATACTTTCATAGAAATACTCCCGATTTGAATTATTAGCGGAATAAAATCCGTTCTTTATTAGTGATTATACGCTTTTTATCGGGTTATGTCTATTAATAGCGAAGTATATCGGAGCTAAAGTTAGTAATTAAAAGGTAAAATTTGCTTTTCTCGTTATTCCATAGCCGCCGCAACCAGATAATTAGTATAATAGTATGATTGCAAAGTGCCTATATCCGACCAATAATCATATGTCACATATGCGTACAGCCTGCCCACCAGAGCGGGAATAAGCTGTCTGCCAAAGTCATAAAAACCTTGGGGTATCATCTTTAGCACTTCCCTGTTAATTATATATATGCCGCAGTTTATTAGCGAGGGACGGATTGTGGGCGGTTTTTCAATAAATGCGGTAACTCTGCCGTCGTGGTCGGTTTCTAGCACGCCCAAACCTACTGGGCTTTTGTGCGGGGTTGCTATTAGCGTGAATTTGGATTGCTTAGCTTTGTGAAAAGCTATCGCTTTGGTTAGGTCGATGTCCGTGTAGGCATCGCCCGATATCACCAAAAACTCATCCGACAAAAAGTTTTCCGCCGCCTTGACGCTGCCCGCTGTGCCAAGAGGCTCTTTTTCCACAAAGTAGGTTAGGTTTACACCATACCTTTCTCCGCCGCCAAACCAATCGGTTATCGCCTCGGACTTGTAGCCCAGAGTTACGCCAATATCGGTTATGCCGTGCTTTTTTAACAATTCAATAATATGCTCCATAACCGGCTTGTCTATAATTTTAACCAAAGGCTTGGGGATATCGTTTGTGAGCGGCTGTAAGCGACTGCCTTTTCCGCCCGCCATAATAATAGCTTTCATAATCATTACCTCCACGGGTAGTTTGAGTCAAGGTTTTTGATAATATACATATTTTGGAAATAGTGTTTGTAAAGAAACATACTTTGGTATATAATATAAATATAAATTTTTATTTTTTCAGGAGAAGACTTTGTCAAAAAAAGCACTAAACATAATATTTCTTGGCGGCGTAGGGGAGATAGGTAAAAATATGACTGCGCTAGAATACAATAACAATATCATAGTGATAGACTCGGGGCTTGCGTTTCCCGATACCGAAATGCCGGGCGTAGACTATGTTATTCCCGACTTCACATATCTTACCAATAATAAGGATAAAATAAAAGGGATAGTACTCACCCACGGTCACGAAGACCATATTGGGGCACTCCCGTACTTATTAAAGACAATAAATGCCCCCGTGTACGGCTCTAACCTCACCCTTGCCCTAGTTGAGCATAGGCTAAACGAGCATAAAATGACAGGCATCCCCCTAAACGAAACCAAAGACGGCGATGTAATCAACATTGGCGGATTTAATGTGGAGTTTGTGCAAGTCAACCACTCCATAGCGGGAGCATTTGCGCTGTCGGTTGGCACTCCCAAAGGTGTGATATTCTTTACAGGCGACTTCAAAATCGACCTAAGCCCGATAGACGGCAGACGGATTGCCCTTGCACGCATTGCCGAAATAGGCAAAAAAGGGGTGCTGCTCCTCTTGCAAGACTCCACAAATGCCGAGCGTGAGGGGTACAGTATGTCGGAGATGAGTGTGGGAAAAAGTTTGGACAACATTTTTGCGCAAAACCTAAGCAAGCGTATAATTGTAGCGACTTTTGCCTCAAATATCCACAGGGTGCAACAAATAATTAATTGTGCGCTAAAGTACGGCAGACGCATAGCGTTTAGCGGACGCTCTATGGAAAATATTGCAAAAATAGCCCAAAAGATAAAAGAACTTACCTTTCCTGCCGACAAAATAATAGATATATCCAAGATAGGCTCTGTGCCATACGATAAGCTTTGTATTATATCGACAGGCACGCAGGGCGAGCCGGACTCTGCCTTAACCCGTATGAGTCAAAACGATTTTAAAAAGATTGTCATTGACGAAAAGGATACCGTTGTCATATCTGCAAGTCCGATTCCCGGCAACGAAAAACCAATATATACAGTGATAAACAACCTCTACAAGAGGGGAGCAGATGTCGTATATAAAGACCTTGCCGATGTTCATGTGTCGGGTCACGCTTGTCAAGAGGAATTAAAGATGATGTTTGCGCTCCTCAAACCCAAGTATTTTATTCCCGTACACGGCGAATACAGGCATCTAAAGCGCCATGTGGAGATTGCCGAAAGAATGGGTGTATTCCCCGCAAATACCCTTATTCCCGAGCTGGGTGACTGCATAGAAGTTAGCCGTGCAGGGCTAAAAAGACGCACACCCGTTACGGCAGGCGCAATACTGTTAGACGGCAGTATTTTCGAGAATGCCGAGGAGTTTATGCGGGACAGAAAGCATCTTGCGGAGTATGGTTTTGTAATAGCAATAATGACGGGGTTACCGTCTGCCGAGGGGATAAGTCCGCCAATCATAATCACCCGTGGGGTCAATGTGCCAGAGGCGGTTATGGACGAAATAAAAGATGCGGTTGCCCAACGCTTTAATATTTCCGATTGGGGCGACATCACATCCGCTGATGCCCGTGCAATGTTAAGAAAGACGGTTGCCAAAGTAATTTTCCAAAAACTCAAGCAAAGACCAATGGTAATCCCCATTGTTGTAGAAAACAGATGACAAGCTAATAACAAATAAGCGCCTTGGGCTACAAAAATATATGATATAATATACATATTAGCATAATAATTTAATAGATAGGACAACCATGAGGAATAAAAAGAAAATAATTTTATTTACTAGCGACAACAATGCCGAAACTGCTCAATCTATCCGTGACTACATAGCGGAGGATAAGAGCCGCTTGCCAATTATTATTGAGGAAAGTGAGTTTAGAAGTGTTGGTGCACGACTAGTGACTGAGCGGCTATTTAGCGAGGACGGTATGGTTATGCGTTTGTGGGAAAGCTCCAAAGCACGGGGGGCGGCTAGAGCTATGGACAAACTTCCATCTCAAGACATTAGCTATAAAAACAATGTGCTGTCCTACCGCAAGGCATACAATATTATTATGCGCTACAATCCCGAGCTGATAATTTTAAACGGAGCGGGCGTGATGCGTGAAGTGCTTGCCGCCCGTGCCAAGGCACGCCCAGACATCAAGGTGATAATGGTGATAGACAGCTATGTTCTCAACAAGCAGCTTATCAACAAGCATATCGACTTGTATTTTGTAGACAATATGGCAATCAAGACAACATTGGTAAACGAAGGCATACCAGAAAAGCGTGTTATTCTTTCGGATATGCCACTTCCCGCCCGCTTTGACAGCAAGTTCAACAAGAAAGAAATATATAGCGAATACAACTTTAGCGAGGAAAAGCCGCTGGCACTTCTTGCAGTGCCGCCCGCCGACAACGCAGAAATTCGTGCTGCAATCGATATTTTGCAAACCAAACAGGAAAAATACAACATCATAGCCGACTGCGGCAAGGACAGAGAAATTTTAGTCTACGCTCGTGACCGAGGGATACAGGCAATAAACGAAGGTCGAGAAAATGCTCCCTTGTATGCGCTTGCAGATATAGTGATTTCTCGCCCGTCATCTATGATAATAGCCAAAACTTTTGCCAAGAACAAATTATTTTTCTCCCTTGATGCAAAGGGTGAGGAGGAAAAAAGGGTGTTTGCCTATCTCTCCTCGGCGCTTGTTAATGCAAGCGGCAAGCGGCTAGCATCTGCGCTAGATAGGTATCTTGAGGCAAATTCCACATTTGACACTGTGCGCCAAGAGATAGAAAACTACAATGCCGCAAGACCAAAGGGTTTGCTCAAAGAAACAATAGACCACTACATTGAGCTTAGTTAGCGGCAGAAAAATAATTTATAAAAAAAGGACTCAAAACTTCCAGCACTTGCCAAAACAAAAGCAATAAAATCATATTGAATGTATAAAACTCACCCAACTCACTCAAAATATATTCAAGAGGTGATTATATATGATAAGTATGATAATATTAGGCGCATTAGGGCTTATGGTTATCTTAGGGCTTGCAAAGCTAGTCCTCAAAGATTTCCGCTTGGGCGCAATAGCAACTGTGATATTTCTAGCTTTAGTAATAGGGCTTAACTTTATACCTACACTCAATATAGGCGGTTTTTACTTTAGGGTAGGAACGCTAATTTTTTGTCTTGGCGTGATAGCAATGTTCTTTGTATACGGCAGATTTGTTACCCAAATGACAGCGCTTGCAATCGCTCTTATTTTGGGCGGACTAGCGTATGCGGGAACAAGGCTTGCAATGTTAGCGGGCAACTCATTCTTTGCAGACACCAATTTTGCCTATGCTCTTATTATAGGCACACTAGCGTTTCTCTTTACCCGAAACGGCAAATATAGCTTTATTGTTAGTGCGGGAGCAATGCTAATACTCAATATGTTGGTGCAAAT
>JBAZCO010000095.1:0-6758 GCA_041654915.1 Clostridia bacterium
AGCGACAACTCCTCTCTTAATTTTTGAAACAACCGTGACGACATCCCGCCGCCCAAAACATTGCTAAGAAGGGCTACCGAAAGGCTAATCCTATCGTCATACTTATATGACGGAAAGGCAAATGCAATGTTAGATTGTTCTATTGGTTTAATTTTAGAAAGGGAGCGTGGACGGATATCGGGTGGCTCGCAAACTATGGCTTTTTTCTTGATTTTTGAAAGTTTTTGCTCAAAGTATTTTTTTACCAAAGCGTTAACGGCATCAAAATTTATATTGCCGGCAACCGCCAAAACAAGATTGTCTGCGGTATACAGTCCTGCCATATACTCTCTTAGCGTGTTTGCGTCAAGCGAGTTTACTGTGTCGGGAGTGCCTAATATGGAGCGCCCCAACCCGCTATTGCCAAAATATGCCTCGCTCAAAAGCGTCATTACAAGGTCGGTAGGGTCGTCCTCACACATACTTATTTCTTCTAAAATAACACCCTTTTCCTTTTGAATATTTTCCTCAGTAAGGGTGGCGTTAAAAAACATATCGGAGAGAACATCAAAGCATTTTTCGGTATGCTCGTCTGTGGATATCGTGAAAAAAGATATCATTTCCCGTGAGGTAAAAGCGTTTATTTGTGCGCCTATGCTCTCCATATCCTCAGCGATATTGAATGCAGAGCGATTTTTTGTTCCTTTAAAAAGCATATGCTCTATAAAGTGGGAAATACCGTTGTTAGTGGCAGTTTCGCAAGCGCTGCCTGTACCAACATATAGCCCTATCGCCATACTGCGAGTGTTTTTTAGTGAGTGTAAAACGAGGCGAAGCCCGCTTGGGTATTTAATTATTTTGTTCATTACTTTGCAAAATCTCCATTAGTAAATATATTATATACTATTGTAGTAAATTATACAAGGGAAAAAAAGTCGGTTTCCAAACAGTAAGGCTGCAAAAGCAAAATATTCTGCCTTGTTACACAAAGAGCTAGTTTGCTATTTAAGGATAACCTTGTGCGGCTGTTTTGTTTTAAAAACATTTGAGTAATTCTCAAGCGTCGCTGCCTAATAGGTTCTCGCTAACCGTTGTGCAACGCATCCCGTTTGTCTTGTAATAGCTAAGGATTGCAGGCAAAGCGGCAAGGGTGTGCGCCGTGGGGTGCATAAGCACTAAGTCGCCGTTTCGGATATCTTTAACCGCTCTTTTGTATACCAAACTCTCATCTTTATCTCGCCAATCGATAGTGTCTTTCGACCACATAATCACGCTGTAATTGTAATCTCGGCACACATCGAACATCGCCTCGCCCATTGAGCCGGACGGTGGCGCAAACAGCCGCATCTTGACACCGATAAGTCCTTCTACCAACTTATCTGTAACAATTATTTCGTCACGATTTTGTGAATAGTTCAATTTTTTGTGGTCTTTGTGCATATAGCCGTGGTTGCCTATTTCGTGACCCATTTCGTGTATTTTTTTCACCAAAGCATTGTTTTTTGCCGCCCAGCTTCCGCCCACAAAAAAGGTTGTTTTTACTCCGTAACGCTCAAAAACCTTGAGCATATCCTCTATGTATTCCGTACCCCAATAAACATTTACCATTAAGGTTACTCTGGGCTCGGCGGGGTTGCCTTGATATATCGCCCTGCCCTTTCCCAAAGTATGCACAGCGCCCGTGCCGCCAAGGCTTGCAAGCAAGACAAACGCAATAACTATCACAATCACCACATTTGCGCCAATATGTAACAATAAACTTTCTTTTTTAGTAGTCATAGCGGTATTATTTTATTAATATTCCTAATAGGATATTACAAAATACTTGCATTTTTTTGATATTCTTTCCTTGACATTCCCGTATTATTTATTTAACATATATATAGATTTATAAAATCAAAAATTATCATT
This sequence comes from Clostridia bacterium, assembly GCA_041654915.1. Lineage (GTDB taxonomy): Bacteria > Bacillota > Clostridia > Christensenellales > DTU072 > JBAZCO01. The sequence goes on from JBAZCO010000095.1 coordinate 1,891, forward strand.
ATTTTTTGGAGAGGTTACTATGTCAAAACTTACTATGGATAAACTTACCGCACTTTGCAAGGGGAGAGGCTTTATATTCGCCGGCAGCGAAATTTACGGCGGGCTTGCCAATACTTGGGACTACGGACCTCTTGGTGTGGAGCTTAAAAATAATGTGAAAAAAGCTTGGTGGCAAAAGTTTGTGCAAGAACATCCGCTCAATGTTGGGGTGGATTGCGCAATTCTTATGAACCCTCTTGTCTGGGAAGCAAGCGGGCATATAGGAGGTTTTTCCGACCCGCTTATGGACTGCAAAGATTGCAAAGCCCGCCACCGTGCAGATACTTTAATAGAGGACTATGCCAAAAAGAAAGATATAGACATTAAAACCGCCGGCTGGGACAATGAACAAATGGAAAAATTTATTGCAGATAACGGCATAAGATGCCCTGTTTGCGGCGGCAACCGTTTCACGGGTGTAAGGAAGTTTAACCTTATGTTCAAGACTTTCCAAGGAGTAAACGAGGACACAGCAAGCACGGTATATCTTCGTCCCGAAACAGCGCAAGGTATATTTATTAACTTCAATAATGTGTTGCGCTCCACAAGAAAGCGTATTCCCTTTGGCATTGCACAAATTGGCAAAAGCTTTCGCAACGAAATCACCCCCGGCAACTTTATTTTCCGTACCCGTGAGTTTGAGCAAATGGAGTTAGAATTCTTTTGTGAGCCCGGCACAAACCTGCATTGGTTTGATTACTGGCGCTCATTCTGCCGTGATTGGCTGTATGGGTTGGGTGTCAAAGAGGAAAACTTGCGCCTCCGTGACCACGACAAAGAGGAGCTTTCACACTACTCCAATGCTACGGTGGACTTTGAGTTTTTGTTCCCGTTTGGATGGGGGGAGCTTTGGGGCATAGCGGACAGAACCGACTTTGACCTAAAAGCGCACACCGTTAAGTCGGGCAAGCCGCTTGAATACACCGACCCCGTTACAAACCAAAAATACATTCCCCATTGTATAGAGCCTTCGCTTGGGGCAGACAGAGTAGTGCTTGCATTCCTTTGCAACGCATATGATGAGGAGGTTTTGGAGAGCGGCGACACAAGAGTTGTTCTACGCTTACACCACGCCCTTAGCCCTTACAAAGTGGCAGTTCTCCCTCAGCAGAAAAAATTGAACGAAAAGGCAGAGGAAGTTTACACTTATATATCCAAACACTTCTCCGCCACATATGACGAAACCGCCAGCATTGGCAAGCGCTATCGCCGTCAGGACGAAATTGGCACACCCTATTGCGTAACTATTGATTTTGATACGCTTGAGGATAATGCCGTTACCGTTCGTGACCGTGACACTATGGAACAAGTACGCATACCCCTAGATGAGCTTAAAAATTATCTAACAAAAAAATTAGTGTATTAATTTAAAATTAATATATAAAAAAGATAATTCAAGGAGGTTTTTATGCAAAATATTGCTAAAAAAGCAAAACTGGCAAAAAAGACGGTGATTGAGATAGCCGCCGTTTCGGGCGCATTTGCGCTTGTGGCAGTACTGTCTGCATTTTATGATTTGCAGATAAGCAAAGCCCTATACAACCCCGACTTATTGTTTGGACAATTTTTCGCCTATCTTGGGGAGTTGCCCTCCTACCTTGCTGCACCCACGGTAGGCGCAATATTCTTTCACCAAAGCATAGGCAAAAACCGCACAGCAAAAATTGCTTGGAAAGTATTCTCCGTAATAATTGTGGCGGCAGGATGGTTTTATCTTATCTTTGCTTGGGTGTGGGAAAACTTTGTCCGTCCCGAAATTGACTTTGCAATAGTCTATCAACTCTACTTTACGGCGATGCTCACCATTGCAACGCTGCTCGGAACTGCCAAAGTGGACAAAAAGGCGATGAAAAGATTGTTGCTGTTTGCAATATTTGTTATGCTCGTTGCCGCAATAAGCAATGCGCTCATACAAATATTCAAGCTGATGTGGCAAAGACAGCGCTTTAGAACAATGGTAGACAATCCCCAAAATGCGGGTTTAATTGCTGCTTACGGAGGTAACTATCGTGGCTTTGCTCCTTGGTATAAGCCCGAGTTTTTGTTCCGCACTCCATTCCGTACAGAGGCATACATAGCCGCCGTTAAGGATGTTGACCACGATGCGTTCAAGTCCTTCCCGTCAGGTCATACGGTGGCGGCATCGGCATCCTTTGCCTTAATAATACTGCCCGAAATGTACGAAAAACTAAAAAAATATCGTTGGATGTTTTGGACTTTCCCTGCGCTTTACACCGTGGTGGTTGGGATAAGCCGTATTGTAATAGGCGCTCACTATCTCTCGGATGTGCTGTTTGGCGGCTTTATTGGGTTTGGCATTGCCGTACTTGCAAGGTGGATAATTGTAAAAAAGCAATACAATGTAAAAGCAAATAATTGGGCGGCGGAAATAAAAACCGAATAAAAACAACAAATAATTTAACACAACACAAAAAACTCTCCGCTAAAAAAGATTATCAGACGGAGAGTTTTTTGTTTTTGTTAGTATTCAAGTTATATTAAAAATCAAATTGATAAATGCTTAAATATTTTTTTAATGTGCGTACCGTCGTGCCGTAAATTTGGGCAAGTTCATCCAAAGATATTATTTCACCCTTTGTTTGCAGATAATAAAAATGTAGTATCGCCGCCATTATATGGACTTTGTTGGATGTGGATTGTGTCTTGGCAAAAGCCTTGACTATCCTTCCCAATCGCCGTGGGGAGGGACTGTATCCCGATAGCAACAACTCCACATATGCCTCACTATAAGATATAATAAAATGCTCTGCGTAATCGGGCAGAGGTTCAATATTTCTTAGCTGGCACTCATCCATTCTGTCGGGCAGCAAAATCATAACTTTGCGCTCCACTCCGTGCATAATTAGCATTTTTAACAAATTTAGCCGTCCGCTGTGGTCTATGCTCGCATCGATTAATTTACTAATAACATAATCTATTGTGCCTTTTTTAAGAAAAGCATACTCTATCACTTCAAAAAAATCAAAATAATTGCTGCCCGTTAATATCAAGTCTAATAATGCTTGCTCTCTCTCTGTGAGAAAGTTATGCTTGCTACTTGCAGCCACTTGATAATATTGTTCAACTATATTCTCAAAATAACTGTGCGGCAACTTTTTCCAACCTGCTTTGGTGGGTTTTTGGGAGAATCTCCACTGCATAAGCTTGGATAACTTGTCGTGCGGATACAGCTCTACAAACTTGTTTAATGTGCGTTCCCCCTCCTCTTTTTTTCCCATTATAAATGCGGAAAGTAAGCGCCTGAACAATCCGCTGTTATTTGCGTCATTGAGGGTGTATGCCGCCGCTGATGCATTGTAAAATTGCTTGTATTTCTTTTTGCCTAGCAACAAAGACGCAAATGAGCGCAGCATTGCGTCATCTCCATCCTCTTGCATTGCAGATATTAACGACTGGCTAAGCGCATCCTCGTCATATTCCTCGCCCTCCGCAAGAGATGCGCCGTATGTCACTAGCGCCATAAATGCTGTTATACTTTTCTTGTTCTTTTGCAAGAGCGTTCTCGCTGTCTTTACCGCCATTTCCTTGTCGCCGTTTTTGATAGCTGCAATGCAAATTATATCAAGCGCTTCTTCGTAATTGTCGGATTCGGGAGGGATTTTTAGCATATGCATTATTGCCTTATCAAAGTCGCCACGATTTATCAACTCGTAAGTTTGTTGCATCAAGCCCTCTTCTTCTCGCTCGGCTATATTTATTAAAATTGGTGCTTTGCCCTCATCTTCAATTCTGGAGAACACTCTTGCAAACATCTCGCTTTCCCCTATATGTGCAAGACGCTCTATTGGCTCTTCCGACATTTTTTTACCAAGACTGATAAAAGTATTGTAGGCGAATTCTGTCGCTAAGTCCTCTCGCTCCATCTCAATATAGTTGCGGCTAATAGCAAATAAATAATACACCACAGGACGCTTTGCAAGCAGATTAAAATAAACTTGATTGGACGCATCAAATGCGCCCACGGCATTATATGCCTCGGCAAGTTCAATATAATAATCGTCCTTTTGCGAAATATTAATTGCCTTGTGCAAGTTTTTTATTGCGGCAGTGTAGCCTTCTTGCTCCACCTGCTCCAACGCAAGCTGATAATAAAAATCGCTTTTTTGCAAGATGCTATGTATCCTAGCCATTATTTATGAAAAATCCTCTCTAAATCCTCTTTTGAGTAGGTATAATATTTTGAACAATAGTCACAATGCAGTTCGACTTTGCCCTGCTCTTTTAATATATCCTCTGCCTCCTTTTCTCCCAAACCTTGTACCACTCCTTCTACGATTTGCGAGCAGTCACAGCGAAGAAAAAATTCCTGTGCAGGGAATATTTCGGAGTTTAGATGCGCAAAGTAAAAGTCGGCAATTTCCTCCACGGGCTTTTCCGCAAGAAGTGAGCTAAAACTGCCAAGCGCAGATATTACATCCTCTAATATAACCACTTCATACTCGTTAACTGACGGCAAAGCCTCAACGAATACACCGCCGCTTGCACGGCAGCCGTTTTTATCGGTAAGTACTCCAAGTGAAACGGCATTGTTTATGCCCTCGCTGTTCAAAAGATATCCTGCAAAGTCCTCGGCAATTTCGCCGTTGACAAGGGAAGTCTTGCCTACATAAGGTTCTTTTAGCCCTAAATCTTTAACAAGCGTTAGTTCGCCGTTTGCGCCAACCGCACCGCCAACATCAAGCTTGCCGTCTTTAAGCGGCAAGTCCACAGTGGGGTTTTCAATAAAACCTTTTATCGCATCGCCGCCCCCCGCTACATATATCTTGCCCGAAGGACCGCCGCCGTCAATTATCATATTAAATCTATCT
>JBAZCO010000096.1:0-6456 GCA_041654915.1 Clostridia bacterium
TTGGCTAGAACGCCAGATTGTGGCTCTGGAGGTCGTGGGTTCAATCCCCACTACTCACCCCATTACAAAAAACCCTAGTGTTGGGGTGTCGCCAAGCGGTAAGGCACGGGACTTTGACTCCCGCATTCGTTGGTTCAAATCCAGCCACCCCAGCCAAATATGATCCATTAGCTCAGTCGGTAGAGCACTTGACTTTTAATCAAGGTGTCCGGAGTTCGAATCTCCGATGGATCACCAAATGCGACCGTGGCGGAATTGGCAGACGCGCTAGACTTAGGATCTAGTATCTACGATGTGGGAGTTCAAGTCTCTTCGGTCGCACCAACCAAACAATAAAATAGCCAAAAACAATTTACAAAATCAAGTATATATTGTATAATGGCTACATCATAAAATTCAATGCGGGAGTGGCTCAGTGGTAGAGCGTCGCCTTGCCAAGGCGAATGTCGCGGGTTCGAATCCCGTCTCCCGCTCCAATTATAGGCTATCTTTTGAGGTAGCCTATTTTTGTTGCGAGTGCTTTGCCAAATAAACTAGGGGAGTTATTAATTAAAAGGAAGTTGTTGTTTAAGAGGAAGTTGTTATTTAAGAGGAAGTTATATTTAAGGCAAAGTTGTTATTTAAGAGGAAGTTGTATTAAAAGCAAAGTTGTTATTTAAGGGGAAGTTATTATTTAAGGCAACATTACCTTTTGACAATATAGTATAATAAGGTTACAATATAGATAATTGCTTTCATATTGTTTTTCGAGGTGGATATGGATAGGTATAACCTTATCATTATTGGTGGCGGTCCGGCAGGATACACCGCCGCAGACCGTGCAGCACGGGCGGGGCTATCCGTACTGCTGTTTGAGAAAGAGAAGTTGGGCGGAGTGTGCCTCAATGAGGGCTGTATACCTACAAAAACATTTTTGCATTCGGCAAAGGTTGCAGGGTACATAAAAAATGCCAAAGATTACGGCATTGCTTTTGGTGGTGAGGAAAACACCGATATCGCAAGTGTAAAACACGATACCGTGCTGTCTAGAAAAGCTAGGGTAGTTCGCAGGCTTGGGCTAGGGGTTGCCGCTGTTATAAAAGGTGCGGGGGCAAGCATAGTTAACGCAGACGCTCACATTGTAGGCAAACAAGGTGATTTATTCATCGTTTTGGCAGACGGCAAAGAGTATGGGGCGGAAAAATTGATTGTTGCCGCTGGCTCTCGTGCGGTTTTGCCGCCCATTGCTGGCTTGGACGAGAGTTATCGGGGAGGATATCTTTTAACGAGTAAGGAAATACTTGAGATAAGGGAAGTCCCAAAGCGGCTGGCGATTGTTGGCGGCGGAGCGGTGGGGCTGGAATTTGCCGAGTATTTTGCCGCCGCAGGAAGTGCTGTTACCGTTATTGAAATGTTGCCTGCAATTGCGGCGGGTAGTGAGCCTGAAGTATCCCAAATACTGCAAAAAGCGTTTGTGAAAAAAGGGGTTACTTTGTTAACAGATACAAAAGTTACAGCGATTAATCAAGGGGCGGTGATTTGCCAAAGGACGGGTGAAACTCTTACTGTTGACGGAGATAAGATACTATTTGCCGTGGGCCGCAAGCCCAACACCGAAGGGTTAGGGCTAGAAAACATAGGTGTTAACCTTGAGCGTGCCGCTATTATTACGGATAAATCTGCACGCACCAATGTTAAAGGGGTATATGGCGTGGGGGATATCAATGGCAAGTCTATGCTTGCACATACAGCTTACAGAGAGGCGGAAGTTGCAATAAATGATATATTGGGAATAAATGACGAAGTTAATTATAGCGCAGTACCATCGGTAATATATACCGCTCCCGAGGTTGCTTGGGTGGGAGAAACAGAGGAGAGCGCCAAAACAAAGGGTGCAAATATCAAAGTTGTTACACTTCCCTTGACTTATTCTGGGCGGTTTGTAGCGGAAAACAAGGACTTGGACGGCATAATCAAGTTGATAGCAGACAGGGATACCAATACGCTTGTTGGGGCGCATATCATAGGGACATACGCATCGGAAATCATTGCGCAGGCGGCGGCTTTTATCGACCTTGCAGTACCGCTTACCAAGATAAAGCAATTAATTTTTCCCCACCCCACGGTTGCGGAGATAATCAAAGAGGCAGTGCTAGCCCTTTAGAGATATAAAAGAGGCAGTGCCAGCCCTTTAGAGATATAAAAATTTTTATATGGAGATAAAATGCCCAAAGAGCAATTTATAGACCCCGAATTTATCCGCAAAGGCGGAGTGATAAAATTCACAGATATTCCCGTAAACGCTTATAACCGTACAATAGAGGAGGAAAAAGCGTCTTTTTCTATTGAGGATTTTGGGAATATTTTTTATGATATGCGGGTGATACGGGAGTTTGAAAGCGCAATAGACGCAATAAAAAGCGGTGATGGATATAGGGGAATCAAGCATGCCTACCACGGACCTGCGCATTTGTGCATAGGGCAAGAGGCGGCGGCGGTTGGGCAAGCTTTTGTGTTGGATAGGGATGATATGATTTTTGGCTCGCACCGTGCGCACGGCGAACTGCTGGCAAGGGGGATGAGGGCGATACGCACCTACAGTGAGGATGAGTTGCTAAAAATAATGGAAAGTTATTTGGACGGCGAAATCTTGAGAGCAGTAGAGGGGCAAAATTCAAGCGGAAATATTAGAGATTTGGCAAAAGACTTTTACTTATATGGAGCGCTAGCGGAGATTTTTGTAAAACGCCAAGGTTTTCAGCGGGGAATGAGCGGGTCTATGCACCTATTTTTCGCCCCGTTCGGGGTGTATCCTAACAATGCGATAGTGGGGGCGTCCGCCCCGATTGCAGCGGGAGCGGCATTATACAAAAAGGTGAGAAAAGAAAACGGCATAGTTGTGGCAAACATAGGTGACGGCGCTTTGGGTTGCGGAGTGGTCTACGAGGCAATGAATTTTGCCGCAATGGACCAATATCGCTTGCTGTGGGAAAATTCAGGCGGATTGCCTATGATTTTTGCCGTGTCGGACAACGGCTACGGTATGGGCGGGCAAACACGGGGGGAAACGATGAGCTACGACTTTTTGGCAAGACTTGGGGCGGGTATTTCCCCCACCCAGCTTTATGCAGAGAGAATAGACGGCAACAACCCTTTAGCTGTCATTGATGCGTTCCGCCGCAAAAAGCCGCTTGCAAAACAGGGTGACGGTCCTATACTTTTAGACATTGTCACTTATAGACTAGAGGGGCATTCCAATTCGGATAAGTCAAGTTATAGAGATGATGACGAGGTTATCGCTTGGAAAGCGCACGACCCGCTTGTTACTTATCCCAAACAGCTTGCGGATGCGGGGTTATATACACAAAACCAACTTGATAGAATAGCAAATGAGATAGTAGAACGAACGGAAAAAATTTGCCGCTTAGCCGCTTGCGACACAAAGTCGCCATACATTGATTTTGCAACACACCCCGATTATCTAGAAAAATTATTGTTTGCCAACACACAAACAACACCAACGGGAAAGGGCTTTACCCTTATTCCAATAGCGGAAAACTCACGGGTTAAGGAGATAAACACACTCTCACGGTCTGGACTTGACGGACAAGGCAAGCTACTCCCCGACGGCAAGGCGGTAACCGTTCGTGACGGCATATTTGAGGCAGTATTGCATCGCTTTTATCAAGATGAAAAGCTCATCTCCTACGGCGAGGAAGTAAGGGAGTGGGGCGGTGTGTGCGGAGTGTACAGAGGGCTTGCCGAGTCGCTCCCTTACGAAAGACTGTTCAACAGCCCAATATCGGAGGCGGCAATTGTGTCCACCGCCATAGGCTACGCAATGAGCGGGGGGAGAGTGATAATAGAGATTATGTTTGCCGACTTTATGGCACGGGCGGCAGACGAAATATTCAATCAGCTTGCCAAGTGGCAGGGAATGAGTGCGGGAGAGATAAAACTGCCCATAGTACTCCGTGTATCTGTTGGGGCTAAGTATGGCAGTCAGCACTCACAAGATTGGAGTGGGCTTGCCGCACACATACCGGGGCTAAAAGTTGTTTACCCTGCAACCCCCTATGACTGCAAGGGGCTTATGAATGCCGCCCTTGCAGGAGATGACCCTGTAATATTTTTTGAAAGCCAAAGACTATATGATAAAAGCGAAATTTTTCATAAAGGCGGTGTTCCAAGAGGATACTATGAAATCCCCATTGGAGAACCCGATATCAAGCGAACGGGAGCCGATATTACCATATTTACGATTGGCGCAACCTTATATCGTGCTATGAGTGCTGCGGAAAAACTTGAGCGTTTACACGGGATATCTGCCGAAGTAGTGGACGCAAGAAGTATAGCGCCCTTTAATTATCACAAGTTGCTAGAGTCGGTAAAAAAGACGGGACGGGTAATTTTTGTGGGTGACGGGGCAGAGCGAGGCTCGGTGATGAAGGAGTTTTCGTCCAATGTAAGCGAGGCTTGCTTTGAATATTTAAAGAGTGCGCCTGTTGTGCTTGGCGGTAAAAATTCGGTAATACCTCCCTATGAGTATGACGAAGTCTACTTTATGCAAGAACACGATATAATTGAGTCAGCTTTGGGTCTTATTGGGAAATCAAAATAGAGAGATATTAATTTTTACTATTTATTTGCAATTTGTCTATTGCAAAGGCTGTTTTTTTAATATATGATTTATTTATAATTTACTGTATGGAGTATTTATTATGCCAACAAGAAAAAAGCTTGCTGCGCTTTGCATTTTTATATTTATTATTATCTGTTCACTCCTCGTGCTTGTTTCTTGCAAGCAAGATGTGCCGCCTGCGCCCGAGTTGCATATTGCGCTAATTACAGACACTCATGTTATAGGTGAAAATCAAATAGGCGATATCAATTCTCAAAGTTATATCAATTTTAGCAAGGGCGCCAATAAAATGATGCATATTTCCGAGGCAATCTTAAAGTCTGCCTTAGATGAGATAATTGCTACCAAGCCCGATGTGTTGTTTATTGCAGGCGATATCACCGAGGACGGCGGAAACTTGTCGCACCGTGCGGTAGCAGCAAATTTGGAAAAGGTACGGAGTGCGGGTATAAAAGTCTTTGTTATCCCCGGCAATCACGACATAAGAGAGGGGCGCACGCATACAACCGAAGGTGCAGTAGCGGTGGCAAGCCCAACTTTTGATGATTTTGCCAATATATACGCTAATTTTGGATATTCTAACCCGCTGTCTACTTATGAGGGCACACTTTCTTATACCGCAGATATAGACGAGAATTACCGCTTGATAGCAATAGATGCCAATGTTTATAGCTATGACGACCAATTGCGCCCAAGAAGTACGGGGCAATCTGCTATGCCAAGCGGACTAATGAATTGGGCAGTAGAACAAATAAAGGCAGCTAAAGCGGCAGGAAAAACTCCCGTGGGGATGTTGCACTTTCCCGTTATTCAGCATTATGGCGAACTAATAGAAAAGACTAATTTTGTGCCAAAATCCACTTTGGGCGGATACACAGAAGCACGGTCAAAACTTTTGGAGGCGGGGCTTAACTACCTATTTACAGGGCATATGCACCTGCAAAGCACAGAGGTCTACGAGGATGAAAACGGCAAGCTGTATGATATATCAACAAGCGCTTTGTCCAACTACCCTATGCCTATGCGCCATTTTAAGGTGTACTCGGAGGAAATCGAGATAACCACCCAAATGCTCAAGAAAGTAAATGAACAATATATACCGTCTTATATTTCAAGTGCGGAACGCACCGCAATAATAGCAGATTTTACTAAATATGCTTACGATTTCATTAACACAAGTTTGGGCGGCAGTGTATTGGATGTGCTAGATACGAACCTAGTATTATCGGTAATGGGGATGTTGGGGGCAGATAAAAATGCGGTTGCAACCAAAGCGCTAGCACAAGATTTTAGCAATAATTTCTTAACCTCGTTACTAAATTTAAAGCTATACAACAAAGATAAAGTAGGGGATGAACCCACTGTTGAACAGATTGCGGCTCTCTACGGCGAAGAGTTGCCCCAAACCGAATATGACACGGTTTTGACCCTAGCCCTTAGTTTTATTAAAGCTAAGTTTGCAGGCGAGAGTGACTTTGTCGCATCTGATTCTAAGTCAACCGCCCTCAAATACTCATTTTATTCGGTGTTCCATTTGATTGATGAGTATCAACTTTTTTCAAAATTAAACCAAATTAATTCATCAATAAAAGTAATTTCGTTTGAGAATGTATCCGCAGCTCTTTTCACAGCAGGAAAATTTCCGCTTGAAAAGGGGGGAATATTGGATGTGATTGTAGATGTGATAACAAAGGAACTAACCTTTTTGCCAAATATAGATAAAGAAAAAATAGACGGTAAATCTTTGCTTGGCTTGCTTTCTATGTTCAATTGGCAAAGCTTAGATTATACATTTGGGATACCCATACAGCTATATATGGATGTCGAAAGCGGAA
>JBAZCO010000097.1:0-6220 GCA_041654915.1 Clostridia bacterium
GGACATTCTTGTGGGAACACAAATGATTGCCAAAGGACACGACTTCAAGAATGTGACATTGGTGGGAATACTAGATGCAGACCTATCCCTTTACTTTGCCGACTATCGGAGCAACGAAAAAACTTTCCAACTAATCACGCAGGTTGCGGGGCGAGCGGGGCGGGAGCAAAAGTCGGGACGGGTGATAATGCAAACTTACAACCCCAATCATTTTGTGTTCCGCTATGCCTCACGCTACGACTATTGCGGTTTTTTTGATAAAGAATCCAACAGCCGCAAAGTGAGCAAGTTTCCGCCCTATACCAAGATTGTGCGCATTCTCATACTAAGCCAAGCGGAGGCGGATGCTCTAAAAGAGGCACGGGCAATGTATCTTAAAATTCGTGACTTAAAGGAGCGTACGGACGATAAGATTATTAGGGTGCAGGTTATGCGTGCGCCCATCAAAAAGATACAAAACCGATACCGTTTCCAAATTGTCATTTGGATAAAAAACGAACACGAGGAGGAAATACTTCCTTTAATATACAAAGAAAGTGAAACAGAGGAAAAGGGAGTTACCGTGTTTTCCGAGGTAAATCCACAGCAAATGCAATAGAAGGAGCAAATTATGGCAATAAGAAATGTGTTAAAAGAAGGCGATGAGCTACTAAGAAAGCGCTCCAAACCCGTTACGGTTTTTGACGAACGCCTTGCAATACTTTTAGACGATATGAAAGAAACAATGCGTGAGGAAAACGGGGCGGGCATAGCAGCACCTCAAGTGGGGGTATTGCGCCGTGCGGTGATAATAGATTACGAGGGAGAAACCACCGAACTTATCAATCCCGTCATATCCAATGAGGATGGGGTTGTAATTGCCGCCGAGGGCTGCTTGTCGGTAGACAGCAAAAAAAATTGCAATGTTGCCCGTCCCTACAAACTCACTTGCACAGCCCAAGACAGAGATGGCAAGCCCGTAGTTATTGAGGCAGAGGGTTGGAAAGCTAGGATAATTTGTCACGAGGTAGACCATTTGAATGGGATATTGTTTATTGATAAAGCATATAAAGAGCCGCCAAACGCCACACCACAAAATCAAGGTACAAAAGCTAGCGACGAGCCGCCAAACGGCACTCCGCAAAATCAAGGTACAGAGGCTGGCGACAATGCGGACGGAAACAAGGGAAAGAAAACGGATGGTTAATGATAAATGAATGTAATTTTTTTAGGTACGCCCAAATTTGCTGTGGCGGTACTTGATGCAATTTTAGCATCTAGCCATAAAGTAGCAGCTGTTGTTACCCAGCCCGACAGAGTGAACGCAAGGGGCGGCAAAATAATTTTCTCACCCGTAAAAGTGCTTGCGTTGGAGCAGGGCTTGCCCGTGCTGCAGTTTGAAAATATTAGCAAAGAGGGGGCAGACATTTTGCGAGCGCTGGGCGCAGATATTATGGTTACCGCCGCTTACGGGCAAATACTATCCCAACAAGTACTAGATATTTGCAAGCACGGGGTAATAAACTGCCACGCATCAATTTTACCTAAATATAGGGGCGCATCACCTGTGCAAGCGGCGCTGCTAAACGGGGATAGAGAAACGGGAGTTAGCATTATGCAAACCGTGCAAGCAGTGGATGCGGGGGATGTTATTTTGATAGAGAAACTCACGCTAAGCGGTGAGGAAAATGCCGAGGAATGTTTGGCGGCTTTGTCACATTTGGGCGGCAGGGCGGTGGTCAAAGCGCTAGGGGCAATAGCGGACGGCAGTGTGGTATTTTCGCCGCAAGACCAAGCCCAAGCAACTTTTTCCAAAAAGCTAAAAAAAGAGGACGGCAAACTCAACTTTAACAAAAATGCAGAGGAACTTAACAATATCGTTCGTGCATTTGCCCCCAAGCCGTCGGCATATCTTTCTAGCCCGCACGGCGCTCTCAAGGTCTTGAGGGCGGCGGTAATACAAGGCGACTTTAGCGGGCAAAACGGCGAAGTACTAAACTCCGATAAAAACGGATTTATCATAAAATGCGCCAAGGGCGTACTGTCCTTACTAGAAGTGCAGGGCGAGGGGGGCAAGGTTATGCCGTTTGATGCTTATCTTAGAGGACGCCCGATTGCCAAGGGTACGGTGCTTGTATGAGCTACCTAAAAAACAGTTTGGATGCGCTATCAGATATCATAAGAAAAGGTGCGTTTATCAATATTAGGCTAAACGACCTTGATGAAAAAGAGCGTGCGCTTGTAACAAAGATTGTTTATGGTGTTGTCGAGAACTATTTTGAACTTAAATATATTGCCGAAAGTTTGACTGCAAGACCCCCCAAACCCATTGTACAGCTTATCATTATGCAGGCGGCATACTGCTTGAAGTATCTTAGTATTCCCGCCTATGCGGTGGTTAACGAGAGCGTGAACCTGACGGCGGATGCGGGGGTAAAGCAACTTAAAGGTTTTGTTAATGCAGTACTTAACAAGATTGCAAGAGAGGAGTACAAACTTCCCGAGCGAAGTTCCCCTAGATATGAGGAAGTCAAATATAATCTCCCGATGTGGTTAATAGATGAGGTGAAAAAAGAGTATCCCCAAACCTACCATACCATTTTGTCTGCTAAGGGCAGGGAGGACGAGCATATACGCTTGTCCAAAAACTTTTCTCAAGCCAAATTTTTGCAAGGGTTGGACGGCGAGTTTGAGCGTACTTCCACGGGTTTTTATGTTAAAAACACCGATTATATCAAAAGATTATTTAAGAAGGGCGCATTAACATACCAAGGTTATACATCCACCCTTGCGGTGGAGGCAATGGGAGATATCAAGGGGAAAAAGCTAATTGACCTATGCGCCGCTCCTGGCGGCAAGAGCGTGCTTGCGGCAGAAAAGGGCGCAGATGTGCTTGCGCTTGACTTGTATCCTCACCGCCAAGAATTGATAAAAGCCTATGCGTCCCGTATGAAAGTTGAGCTGGACACAGGTGTAGGTGACGGCACAGTGTTTAATAAAAAGTGGGAAAACGGTTTTGATATTGCACTTGTAGATGCGCCTTGTTCGGGGTTAGGAGTGCTGTCTAAACGGCGGGATATCATATTCAAGCGTTCCAAAGAAGATATTGCACGGCTTGCGGCACTGCAACTTCGTATTCTTGAAAACGCCGCACGCTATGTTAAAAATGGCGGATTATTAATATATTCCACCTGTACAATCTTGCACAGAGAAAACCGTGGCAATGTGGATATATTTCTTGCCAATCACCCCGAATTTAAGCTGGAAAAACTGCCTCTTGTCGGTGGAGAGTCGGGCGACTTGCAATTCTTGCCAAACGACAAGGGAGCAGACGGTTTTTATATCTGCCGTATGAGAAAAGGGAATAACTTATGATATCTTTGCAAGACTTTAGCTATGAGGAACTTTTGGCGCTTGTCAAGGATAGGGGATTTCCCGCATTTCGTGCTGGGCAATTATTGGATATGATAATCAAAAACAAAAGTTATGCCGAGGCTACCAATCTGCCCAAAAGTTTGATTGAAAATTTAGAAAAAGATTATCCCCCAATGTCCGTTGAGCTAGCTGGAGAATACAGGGGCAAGGACGGCGCAATCAAGTACCTTTACCGATTGTTGGACGGCAATATTATCGAGGGAGTGTATATGCCGCACAACTATGGCAACACCCTTTGCGTATCCGCACAAGTGGGTTGCCGTATGGGCTGCAAGTTTTGCGCAAGCGGGATAGGCGGGCTTGTCCGCAATCTCACTGCGGGAGAAATGGCAGGGCAAGTACTGCTAGCTAACCGTCTAAACGGCGGTCTGCCCCAAAAGAGAGCGGTAACCAACATTGTGCTAATGGGCAGCGGCGAGCCGCTAGATAATTATGATAATGTGATAAAGTTTTTGCAGCTAATAAGTAGTGACAAAGGCTTAAATATCAGCCCACGCAATATATCCCTTTCAACAGTTGGGATACCAAGCAAGATACGGGAGCTTGCCGATAGCGGCTTTCCCGTAACGCTATCGATATCTCTGCACGCACCCACCAATGTTAAAAGGGAGCGGCTAATTCCCCTAAACAAGTTGCACGATATAGAGGATATTTTGCAAGCTGCAAAATATTACTTTGACAAGACGGGGCGGCGGATAATCTTTGAATATGCGCTTGCCGAAGGTGAAAACTCTACCAAAGAGAGCGCCAATGAGCTTGTGCGGCTAGTTAAAGGACTTCCCGCCCACATCAATTTAATACCGCTAAACTATGTAAAAGAAAAGGGCTTAAAAAGCGCCCACAAAGATTTAATCAACGAGTTTTTGGGAGTACTCACCCAACACAACATTTCCGCCACCGTCAGACGCAGTATGGGCTCAGACATCGGCGGCGCTTGCGGGCAACTGCGAAATACATTCGTAAAAAACAGCGTCACTCGGTCAGAAGAATAAGCAAGCTTATTTTTGTGCCACTCGCTTACTTGTTTTGAAAGTTTGTCGGAGAAAAAAACAGGTGACAATAAGCCAATTTAGTGTTAATATATAAATAAACCAAATTTTAGCGCTTGCGGGCAGCTTTGCCACGCAGACGCATACCGAATTCAAGCAGCCGGTAAACATGGCTACGTTTTGCGTCGGCTGCCTTACGTAGGAGGGTAAAATGCAAGGATCCATAAGAAAAAAATCACATGTGAGGGCGGAAGCCAAAATTATATTCAGCGTTATCATACTGCTGATTTCCCTGGTGCAATTCAGTCTTGCGTCCGCCTTTGCGGATACGGGCGAAACGTTGTTGCCGATAGAGGGCAATAAGCTTTCCAACCCGCAGCTTCAGTATACTTCATCGGCATCAAGCATTCCGGGCTGGAAAATATACGCCACAGACAATATTTCAGCAGGGCAAGGCAATTCAAAGAGCATAAGCACAGCCATAAGCAACGGAAGGCGCGCTATAAACGGTATCAGCGGTTTCCATATAACCGCAGACAACCAAGGCAGTAATTTCAGTTCCTATGTCGGCACCAAATCAGCCGGAAACAATGCCTTTTTGCTGCTTGCCCAAACACACAATAATCTGATAACCGGCCAAACGTATTATTTTCGGGCGGAAGTAAGCGGAAACGCCACCGTCAGCCTGCTGATTTATCCCGGTTCTCAGATCTCCGGTACCGGCGTTTTAGTTGATCAAACTATTACGGCTACAAGCCAGAAGCAGGTGGTGGAAATAAAGTTTCAGCCTCCTCAAACCAGCGTTACTCTCAGCGTCAGGCACCGCGCCAAAACCAACGACGCCACCCAATTGAATATATCGAGGTTAGGCTTTTACCTTGAAAAAGACTATGACCTGCAGAGAGAGATCAACGCCCTGTTTGCAGACGCAAACCAAACAAGACTTTCTTACATATCAAAAACGGATTTTGACGCCGCTATTGAAAGCATAGAAAGCAAAATAGCAAGCGATCCTTCATTATATACTCCCGAGGTCATATCGAACGTTCAGTCCAAAATCCAAAAGGCCAAGGATTTGCACGAAGCCATGCTTTCCGTAGAGAACTCTTTGACGGAATATCATAACGATGTCCTTGGCAAGGAAACGATGCTGGAGGCAGTGCGGGATATCATACAGGCCAGAGCATTAAAAGTAACGACGAACAATTTTGACGATGAGCAAAGCCTTGCCTTAATCATAGAAGAAGGCGAGGCGGAAATTTACGCATATTATTTAGGGGAGGCGAAGGCTACTAAAAAAGACGAGCTTGACGCCATACTTGGTGGCCTGGACGAAAGCGATTACAGTGCGGAGAAGTGGGACGAAATAGAGCAAATAATCGAGGACGCCAAAGCTGCGGTAGATGCACTTACAACCCTGGAAGAGGTTGACGACTTTGATGTTGAGCAGGTGGAGATCGCCGTATCCGCAGTTCCGGATTTGGAAGAGGAAGCGGCAGCGGCATTAGCGGCCGCCAAAGCCGCCAAGAAAGACGAGCTTGACGCCATACTTGGCGGACTGGACGAAGCCGACTACAGCGAGGCGAATTGGGATGAGATAAGGCAAATAATCGAGGACGCCAAAGCTGCGGTGGATGCGCTCTCGACTATAGAGGACGTTGAGGATTACGGGCTCGATACAACTATAGAAGCAGTCGAGACCGTAGAAACCCTTGCCGAGATTGCGGCAAGGGAGTTAGAAGAAGCAAAGGATGCAAAACTGCTTGCTCTCGACGGCGGTCTGCTTGCGGGATATGCAGAAAGCGATTATTACCCGG
>JBAZCO010000098.1:0-6091 GCA_041654915.1 Clostridia bacterium
GTTCCCGCAATTTTTCTATGCCGGCTACGGCATTATCCATTCTCTTTTTCCCCTCAAAGCGGTCAAAAGGCTTGGTGACTACCGCTATGGTGAGAATGTCAAGCTCCTTTGCCATTTTAGCAATGACGGGAGCTGCCCCCGTACCTGTGCCGCCGCCCATACCAGCAGTAATGAACAAAAGGTCGGTGTCCTCTAGTAGTTCACGGATTTCCTCTTTGGATTCCTCTGCCGCTCGCTCGCCTATTTCGGGGTCTGAACCTGCGCCCAAACCTTTGGTGAGCGCCGCTCCAAGTTGAATTTTTATTGGCGCTGCCGACATATTAAGAGCTTGCATATCGGTATTTGCCGCAATAAAAGAGGCAGACTTAACACCCGCAAATATCATACGGTTTACGGCATTATTGCCGCCACCGCCCACGCCTATAACCTTTATTTTGGCTACTCCCGTACCGTTTGCCATTATTTATTCCTCCTGAAAAGTGAAAAGAGCGTTTGTAAAAAGCTACCCTGCCGCCTTTTTCCATATTTTTGTTGCTGTAAAAGTATTAGCCCTGCAAGAGAGCTTTGTGCGGGCTTGTTAAATTGCAGTAAATCTGCGCTGATTAACTTGACTGTTCTGCCCGTTGCCTCGGAGATAATCTCTTTTGCGCCTACAATGGTAGATATTCCGCCGCCCGTAAGTAGAATGCCTGTTTGGGGGGGGACTTCGATTGCGCCGGACTTTAGCGCACGGTCGATTATTTCGGCAATATCTTTTACTCGGTAGTAGGCAACCTCGTTTACTTCCTTGATATTGTAGCTAAATGCCTCGCCTTTTACCGACACCATATAGAGGTCGGATTCGCCCGGCTGAAGATTGAGGTTGATTTTTGGGGTTAACTCCATAGCGTGGTCGAAAGGTATGGACAAGCAAGTGGTAAGGTCGCCCGCAATATGCCCGCCCCCTGCCGAAAATGCCGCCGACAATAATAATCCGTCACCCTTGCCGTATGCAACGGTGCTGGATATATAGCCGATATCTGCAAGCACAACCCCTTTATCCCTAACCTCTGGGGGAACAACAAACATAAACTCGGCAAGCATAGAGGATGTGTAGTCAAACTTTAGGTTTAGGCTGTCTGCAATTCTATCAAACAGTGAGATAAAAGAGCGCTCACACAGTATGTACGACATATAGGCGGTAAAAGTCTTTGCCTGCATTGAGGTTGGATTTATTGACTTCTCGCCCTTCTCGTTTAAAAAATAAATGGGGGATGCGTTTATCGTCTTAAAATTGGGGTGGTCGTCATAAGTATTGCCTTCCTCAAAAAGTAGTTCTACATCTTTGGTGACTACTTTCCGTCTTGCAGGAAATGAGGACACTACATTTTTGCATACCACTGCGGTAAATTCACCCGGTACGCCCACCAAAATATGAGTGGGTTTGAAAAAAGCCGCCTCGGCGCACTCCTTTACCAACCCGTCTATGGCGGAGAACAAACCCTCTATTTCCAAAAATTCGCCGTCTTGAAAGCCGGCGTAAGCCGCCGTTGACATAAAAAGTAAGCTCCCCGTATACTTACCGTCTTGTAGGACTAAGGTAATTTCGTCAGAGCCTATATTTAAAATCGCTAATTTTTTAGCACTCATCTCCGCTCCTAACAAGATGCACCTATAAAGGCACAATCTATATAGAAATTATATTATATGCTCTATATAATGTCAAGGTATTTTTTGGGTAAAGGGATTATATTAAAAGATATATAGCAGTAATTTCTGCTATAATGTCGTTAACATTCTTATCTATTGAAAGGGTTGCGCCGCTCCTTAAAATCACCGTGTAGCTTTCCTTATAACAAGCGACCTCTGAAATTAAGGCGGGAAGTGCATAGTCGGGTGTGCCTAGCTGGATAAATGCTTGAAAAATTTGCCTGACCGCTGCAAAAATTGCGGTGTTGAATGTGGCATCCACTTCCACTCCGCTTATATAAATATAGCCCTCTATCTCGCTATCCGATACTATTTTATTATATTGAAAGTCCATATCGGCAAGCGCATAGCGCACGGGATTGCCCTTGGTAACAATGGCGGCAATGGGAACTCTCTCCTTAATATGAATGATGACTTTATTGGGAAATACCCTTTCAACCCCCGTTACAACTACGGAATTATCGGGGTAAGCTGCCGCTACCTTGCGTATGACACGCTCCTCGTTTATACCCAAAATGCTCTTGCCCTGCTCTATGCCCGAAAGTGACAAAACTTCGCCCGCAACAACATTTATTGGCTTTGCCGCATAGCTTTCCTCTATGGTGCGCACCAAAAACAGCCGCCCAAATACAACTGCGGTGACAACCAAGATTAGCCCTATTGCAATTACAGCAAG
Organism: Clostridia bacterium; assembly: GCA_041654915.1. Taxonomy (GTDB): domain Bacteria; phylum Bacillota; class Clostridia; order Christensenellales; family DTU072; genus JBAZCO01. Next base: position 2,366 of record JBAZCO010000098.1, read on the forward strand.
CCTTTTTTTCATAAGTTCCTTGTATTAACCTACTATTTTTATAGTCTTTGTATTTTGAGATTATTTTGTGTTTTGCGATTACTTTTCGTTTGATTGGGAGCTTTTTGCCTTATTGCGGTGCTAGCTAAAATACTGCCGTTCCGCTACACTTTTAGTATGTCCGCCCCCAAAGCGGTTAGGTTAATCTCAAAGTTTTCGTACCCTCTTTCTATATGCTGCACATCGTTTATTATTGTGGTCTCCCGTGCGTTTAGTCCTGCCAATACAAGCGACGCTCCTCCCCTCAAATCCATTGCCGCAAGCTCTGCGCCCTTTAAGCGGGGGATACCCTCCACAACTGCGTGCTTGTCTTTAACTTTTATCTTTGCGCCCATTTTGATTAGCTCGGGTATGTACTTGAAACGGGTTTCAAAAATATTTTCGGTGATAATTGTTGTTCCCTCCGCAATAGCCGACAGCGCTGTCATCTGCGCTTGAAGGTCGGTGGGAAAGCCAGGGTACGGCTGTGTTTCGATATTATCGAATGCCTTGGGACGCCCTTCAGATATTATTGTTATATTATCATCATTTGAGGTGATTTTGCAACCGCTTTTGATAAGTTTGGATATGAGAGAGCGTAAATGCTCGGCATTTGCGCCCGTCAAGGTTAGCTCTCCGCCGCAAATTGCGCCCGCAATAAGGTATGTTCCCGCCACAATTCTATCGGGCATAGTCGTGTACTCCACACCGCTAAGCTTGGGTACTCCCTCAATTTTGATAAACGGCGTGCCTGCGCCATCAATCTTTGCCCCCATTTTGTTCAAAAAGTTTTGTAAATCAACTATTTCCGGCTCACGGGCGGCATTGCTTAAAGTTGTCACCCCCTCCGACAACGCCGCAAGCAGCATCACATTTTCTGTCGCTCCCACGCTTGGATAGTCAAGTGTGAGGTTTGCCCCCCTCATTTGGGTCGCATCGCAATATATGTATCCGTACTTTTCCACTATCCTCACATTGAGTTCGGACAGCGCTTTAAGATGCAAGTTTATTGGGCGCAAGCCAATGTCACACCCCCCGGGGTAAGCTACTTTTGCACGCTTCATTCGCCCTAGCACAGAGCCAAGCAAGAAAATAGAACTTCTCAACTCCCGTGCAAGGCGGCAGGGAATTTCATAAGATATTAGTGTTTCGCCCGATATTTCTATCGTGTTGCCGTGCCGCTCCACCTCCGCACCTAATGAGCGCAATATCTTGCCCATATTGGTAACATCAGCAAGGTCGGGGCAGTTGTGGATGCGCACTTTTTCATCGGTGAGAAGTGCGGCGGCAAACAATGGTAACACCGAGTTTTTTGCACCTTGAACGGCAAGACTGCCTTGGAGCGGCTTCCCTCCATTAATTATGTATTTCGCCATTAAAAGCTCCTCTTGGGCAGACCTTTATGTCTGCATATAATATTCCCTCGTTTATAAGCGGGGCAATACATAATATGCGGTTATATAATTTTTTGTTTACTTAATGAGTTTCTTGTCGTTTAGCTATATTCATCAATAGCCCCGACACGCACATAAAAACCATAAGAGAGCTGCCGCCAGCGCTTATGTATGGCAATGGCAATCCCGTTGGCGGGATAGAGCCGCTTACCACGGCAATGTTTAATAATGTTTGTACGGCTATTACGATAGTTATGCCTGCGGCAAGCAGACGCTCAAACCTATCCTTTGCCCTTAATGCAATGAGAATACCCGATATTATCAATACAAAAAATAATCCCATTACCGCTATTGAACCCAATAATCCCGTCTCCTCGGCAATCACCGAAAAAATGAAGTCGGATTCGGCAAAGGGAAGGTATAAATATTTTTGGCGGCTGGCAAACAGCCCCACCCCAAACAAGCCCCCCGCCCCCAAAGCATAATACGATTGTATAAGTTGATACCCTTCGCCTTGCGGTGACGCCCACGGGTCTAAAAATGCCATAAGGCGTTTTATGCGGTAGGGTTCGATAAAAATTAGCGCAGGAACAGCGGCGGCGGCAGCTCCCCCAAACACTGCCATATACCGCCACTTTATCCCGCCCGCAAAGAGCATTATTAGGAGAGTTAGCCCTATGCACATTGTGATTGACATATTTGGCTCAAACATCACCGCTGCACACATCGCAAGACCTGCAAGAATAGGTATAATCAAGTTTTTAAAGCAATCGGGCGGATGTTTTGTCATATAAGCGGCAAGAAAAATCACTAGCGCAAACTTGCCTATTTCTGACGGCTGAAAGGTGATAAACCCAAGATTTATCCATCGTGTTGCGCCGTATACCTCCTGCCCCACTTTGGGAATAAATAAAATTAGGAGCAGGACCATAGACACAATATATATAGGAACACTAAACTTTTTAAGCCACTCAATTTTTATTTTTGATGCGCCAAACATTAGCACCAGCCCGCCAACAAAATAAATTGCTTGCTTTTTAACATAAAAAAATGCGTCACCAAAGTTTATCTCTGCCGAATAGGAGCTTGCCGAATATATCATCACTATCCCGAACAAGGACAGCGTAAGCGTGATTGCCAGAATGTTGATTTTTAACCGCATAATATTTTTATACTTCTATTGAGTAGACAAGCTCTTTAAAGGTATCTCCCCTATGAGCATAGCCTCTGTACCTGTCAAAGCTTGCCGAGGCAGGAGAGAACAATACGGTGTCTATCCCCTCTTTGCTATACAGCAGGCGAATTGCATCGGAAAGCGATGGGCAAATCTCTATATTTTGAAACCCTACTTTCATTGCCGCACTATATATTTTATCCTCATTTCCTCCCGTCACAGCAATAAACTTTACAGAGTCGGATATGTCATCAAAAAACTCACAAAACTCCTCGTGTTTATCTGAACCGCCTAAAATTAACCCTATCCCGCCCCCCTTTACCGCATCAATGGATGCTTTGCAGGCGGATATATTTGTGCCTTTGCTGTCGTTATAAAAGCTAATTCCGTTGATAGTGCTAACATATTCTACTCTATGCGGAAGCAACTTATAGTCCCTAATTAATGATATAAACTGCTCCCTTTTGCCGCCTAATATATTCATCACATTTAGCGCCGTCATAATATTGAAGCGGTTATGCTCGCCTTTCATACGGCTTTCCTTTACGCTTACAAGCGGCTCGCCCATATAGTAATAATAATTATCCTTTACAAAAAAATCTCCCTTTGCCTCCCGTGTGCTAACCCAAATTTTTTGAGCCTTGAGCTCTTTACCAATCTCCCGTATCGCACGGCTGTCTGCGTTTAGAATAGCAAAATCATTCTCTGTTTGGTTGAGGAAAACCCGCTTTTTTGCAGCGACATATTCATCATAACTTTTGTAGCGGTCTATGTGGTCGGGCGCAAGGTTGAGGAGCGCCGCTATCTTGGGTCTTATATGAGAAGTGTATTCAAGTTGAAAGTTAGATGCCTCAATAACCGCATATTCAAGCTCTGTGCCGTCCAATACCACTTGGCTTACGGGATACCCTATGTTGCCCATAACCTTGGCTTTTTTGGACATTATCGACAATCCCTTGCCTATCATATCTACGGTGGTTGTCTTGCCGTTAGTTCCCGTTACCATAATGATTTCCGCCTTGAGTAAGCTTGCCCCCAAATCCAGCTCGCTCACAATGGGTACGCCCCTCTCCTTTGCCTCCACTATTACGGGATGAGTGTTGGGTATTCCGGGTGAAACAAGCACCATATCAAGGTCTT